>CAIMTB010000552.1 GCA_903844265.1 uncultured Verrucomicrobiota bacterium | reverse complement strand
GGCCAAGCTCACCGGGAAGTCGATCAATGTGATGATCAGCCCGCTCCCCCGGACCAAGCGCGCCAAGCATCCGCAGGAAGGCAAGGAAGGCGGTCCTGTTGCCAGGCCTGATCATTTGGACTCGGACGTCGAGGGGGCCGATGACGGCTCCGGTGGCACTGACACCGACACCGATACCGATATCGATACGGATATGGATACCGATACGGACACAGACACGGAGATTTCAGAGTCTGCGGAGGCTGGGGTGGATTCCGGGTCTGCTTCGGTTCCTGCAGGGGAATCTCCCGCGCCGGTTTCGAGCAAGGGATCCGCTGCTCCCAGTGGGGTTCCCGGCGGTCTGGACGTTCAGCCGGGAAGTTGAAGGCGGTGGGGGGCGTCCAGTCGTGGTTTTCAGACTGTGGTTACGGCAGAGCGCGACCCTCCACGCATGAGCAAAATTGTTGGCATTGATCTAGGCACCACCAATTCGCTGGTGGCGACCGTCGACTCGGGCATCCCGTATGTCATTGCGGATGCCGAGGGTAGGCGGTTGACGCCGTCGGTGGTGCACGTTGGCGGCCTGGGTGTGGAACCGGTGGTGGGGCACAAGGCCAACCGGGTGCGGGCCGTGCGTCCACTGGAGACCGTCTACTCGGTGAAGCGCTTCATGGGGCGCCGTGGTTCGGACATCCCACGCGAGGAGATGCTGGTCACGTACCCCGTCAGGGGTGATGGGGCGGGGCCGGTGGAGATCGACCTGCATGGGTGTGCGTGGACTCCCGAGGAAGTTTCGGCGGAGGTGCTGAAGAAGCTGAAGGCCGATGCCGAGCGGGCGTTGGGGGGGCCGGTGACGCGGGCGGTGATCACGGTCCCCGCGTACTTCAACGACGCGCAACGTCAGGCGACGGTCCGGGCGGGTGAACTGGCTGGGTTGACCGTCGAACGCATCGTCAATGAGCCCACCGCGGCCGCGTTGGCGTATGGTTTGGACAAGCTGAAGGACCAGTCGAAGATCGCCGTGTACGACCTCGGGGGCGGGACGTTCGACCTTTCGGTCCTCGAGCTGAACAAAGGTGTCTTCCAGGTTCTTTCCACCCACGGCAACACGCGCTTGGGCGGGGATGATCTCGACACCCGGATCGTGGCATTTCTTGCGGGCAAGATCCGGGAGGCGGGTGGGCCGGAGCTGTTGGACACAGCGGAGACCCGGGTATTGCAGCCTGAAACCCTGCCGATGCTTTCGCGGATCCGGGAGGCGGCGGAGGAGGCGAAGATCCGGCTGAGCACGGACGAATCGGTGGACATCGCGCTGCCGTTCCTGACGTCGGGGTTCAGTTTCAGCCTGAAGTTTTCGCGGGCGGAGCTGGAGGCCCTGACGCGGGACATCCTGATGCGGACGCGGGCGCACTGCCTGCGGGCGTTGTCGGACGCGAAGCTTGAGGCGAAGGCGCTTGACCAGGTGATTCTCGTGGGTGGCCAGACCCGGATGCCGTTGGTGAGGATGCTCGTTGGGGAGTGGTTTGCATGTTCGGAGTTCGAGGAGACCCGGGGCGACCTGCGGTTGGGTGAGAGCTACCACGCGGCGTCGGGGCCGGTGCTGAACACGGGGGTGAACCCGGACGAGGCCGTCGCCATTGGGGCCGCGATCCAGGCGGAGATCCTCTCAGGTGGCATGAAGCACCTGCTGCTGCTCGACGTGACGCCGTTGTCCCTTGGGCTCGAGACGTTTGGCGGGTTGATGAACGTGATCATTCCCCGCAACACCACGATCCCCGTGAAGGCCGGCGAGGTGTTCACGACGGCGTTGGACCACCAGCGCTCGATGATGATCCACGTCCTGCAGGGGGAGCGGGAGCGGGCCCAGGACAACTGGAGCCTCGGGCGCTTCGAGCTGGAATTCGAACGTGCGCCCAAGGGGGTGCCGCGTGTCGGGGTTCAATTTGAGATCGACGCCAACGGGATTCTTCACGCCCTCGCACGCGACATCCGTACCGGCCAGCAGAAGATCATGGACATGAAGTCGGCGGTCGACGTGAGCGATGCCGACGTCCAGAAGATGATCGAGGAGTCGGTGGAAAACGCATTCGACGACCTGAACGCCCGGCAGTGGATCGAGGCGAAATTGAAGGCGGGCGAGACGCTGATGGCGACGCGCAAGGGGATGTCGGAACACGCCGGTGAACTCGAACCCGCCTATCGCCAGCGGGTGGAATCGGCGTTGCGCGTGGTCGAGGCGGCGTTGGAGACCGAGGATTCGCGCTCGAAGATCGGGGACACTCCCCGCTTGAAGGCGGCGAGCCAGGAATTGGACGAGGCCACGCTCCAGCTGGCCGACCTGATGATGGACCGTGCGATGGAGGAAATGCTCAGGAAACAGGGGCTGATCCAGTAGGTCCCGGGATCCTCGGTCCTCGGTCCTCGGTCCTCGGCCCCCGGTCCTTTACGCTAGCCCGTTAAAAAACACATCTCCGCCGTAGCAGTCGACGTAAGGAGACTCCATTCATTGGCTTTCCGATGAAATTTGAGTCTCCTCACGTCGACTCCTACGGTTTTTCGACGGGCTAGACTCGAGACTCGAGGCTTTCGCCAGTGGGTCGAAACTCACCTTCCCAACGGGCCATGACGGCCGTGGCCAGGCAGTTGCCGACGAGGTTCACGGTCGTTCGGGCCATGTCCATGAGGGTGTCGACGCCGATGATGAGGACGACGCCTTCGAGCGGGAGTTTGAAGGTGACGAGTGTGCCGGCGAGGATGACCTGCGAGGCGCGGGGGATTCCGGCCATGCCCTTGCTGGTGAGCATGAGCGTGACGAGCATGGTGATCTGCTCCTTCAGGTTCATGTCCACGCCCGCGGCCTGGGCGACGAACACGCTGGCGACGGCAAGATAGAGCGTGGAGCCGTCGAGGTTGAAGGAATAGCCGAGCGGCATGACGAAGGACACGATCCGCTTGGGGACACCGAATTCGATCATGCGCTTCATCGCGTCGGGCAGTGCGGCGTCGGACGACGTGGTGGTGAAGGCGAGGAGTGCGGGTTCCCGGATGGCGCGGAGGAATCCGAGGACGGGGATGCGGGCGGCGATGGCGATGGGGAGGAGGACGGCGACGCAGAAGACCAGCAGGGCGCCGTAGAGCGTGAGGATCAGCTTGGCGAGGTTGAGCAACACCGAGAGGCCGGCGTTGCCGACGGTAAAGGCCATGGCTGCGCCAATGCCGATGGGCGCGAATTTCATGACCACGCCCGTGAACTTGAACATCGTCTCGGTGAGGCTTTCGCAGAAGGCCAGCACAGGTTGGCGCGCAGGGCCGGGTACCTGGCTGAGGGCGACCCCGAACATCACGGCGAAGAAGACCACCTGGAGCACGTCGTTCGCCGCCGCCGCCTCGAAGAAGCTCCTGGGGACGATGTGCTCGAGGATGCCGCCCCAGGTCACGGGAATCGCCTGGACCTTGTCGACGCCCGGGGAGCTTGTGGGCAGGGGCACCCCGATGCCGGGACGCGACAGGTTCACAGCCACGAGGCCGATGACCAGGGCGGCGGTCGTGACGATCTCGAAGTAGAGGATCGATCGGAAAGCCAGCCTTCCCACGGCCTTGAGGTCATCGCTGTGGCTTGCGATGCCGACCACCAGCGTCCCGAAGACCAGGGGGACGAGGATGCACTTGATCATCTTCAGGAAGACCTTGGAGAGGATCTCGAGCTCCTTCGACTGGGCGGGGAATAGCGAACCGCAGGCGATGCCGGCAACCATCGAGAACATGATCCACTGCGTGAGAGAGACCCGTCGTAGGATTCGGAGCATGGGTGGTGGGCCGTCGTGGCAGGACGACTTATCGGGCAAGCGGGGTTGATACCACAAGCCCGCGGGTGGTGAATGAGAATGGAGACCCTACCAAAGACCTGTCCCCTTGTTCTTGGTGTTGCGTTTGGATCCAATGAAGGACCTGTCCCTCCATTGAAGTCCGTGGGTTTGCTCCTGCGCCGGGGCGGCCTGCGGTGGAGGTCCGCGGCTCGTCGCGGTCGCGGGGTCGTTGGAATTCTGGCGTGTCGGTGCCGAGGCGTGTTGAATCGGCGCATGCGGCCTGAACGATTCGAAGAAGTGACCGCCCGTTATGCCGGCTTGCGGGTGTTGTTGCTCGGGGATTTCTGCCTCGACCGGTACCTTGAGATCGACCCGGGGCGGGCGGAGACGTCGATCGAGACGGGGCTGGCGGTGCACAACGTGGTGCGGGTCAGGAGTCAGCCGGGAGCGGCGGGCACGATTCTGAACAACCTGGTGGCGTTGGGAATCGGGACGATTCATCCGCTGGGTTTTTGCGGCGACGACGGGGAGGGGTTCGAGCTCCAGCGTTGTCTGCGGACCCTGCCTGGGGTTTGGGTCGACGAGTTCGTGGCGACTGGATTTCGTCGGACGTTCACCTACTGCAAGCCCCTGGTGATGCATCCGGGCCGGCCGCCCGAGGAGTTGCACCGCCTGGACAGCAAGAATTGGGATCCGACTCCCGCGGCGATTGAGGACCGGTTGATCGCGGCCCTGCGCCGGTTGGGGGCCTCGGCGGACGCAGTGATCGTGATGGACCAGGTCGATGTGCCGGACACGGGAGTGGTGACTCGGCGGGTACGCGATGCGCTCGGGGAACTCGCTGCGGAACGGCCGGAGCTCCTCATCCTGGCGGACAGCCGTCGTGGCCTTGCGGGATGGCCTGCGGTGGGGTTGAAGATGAACGCGGCGGAGTTGGGCGTGTTGCTCGGCGAGGCCAAACCCTCGGCGATCGACGAGGTGAAGCGTCAGGCCGCGCAACTGGCGGCCCGCAATGGGCGTCCTGTGCTGGTGACCCTTTCGGAACGCGGGATCGTCGGGGCGCTGGGATCGGGCGAGGTCGAGCATGTGCCCTCGCTTCCCGTGCGCGGCCCGATCGACATCGTGGGTGCCGGTGATTCCGTGACTGCGAATCTGGCGGCCGCGATGGCCGCGGGCGCGAGTGTGCGGGAGGCGATGGAACTTGCGATGGCCGCGGCGAGCGTTGTCATCCATCAACTGGGAACCACGGGCACGGCGAAGATCCTCCAACTGCAGGAGCGACTTGAAGACGGTGGTGTTCCTTGGGGGACGCCCGACGCCGAACCATGAACAATAATCATCGCCCTGCGGGGGAGAGTGGAGGACGTCGGCGGATATCGTGGCTGGGTGCGGTCCCGGTTCGGGGTGTCCGGTCGGGGTTGTTCCTCGTGTTTACGCTGGGCTGGCTGTTTGCCGGCCTCGTGTTGGGCGCGGGCTGTGCCAGTCGGCCACACGGGGATCCGTTGTCCGGCGCGGAGCTGCAGCGTTTCGAGTTCACGCGACCGGAGATGGGTGTGCCGTTTCGGATCGTGGTGTATGCGGGTGCGTCGACGAATGCGGCCGCGGCTGCGGAGGCGGCGTTCGCGCGGGTGGCGGCGTTGAACTCAATCCTCAGCGACTACGATCCCGACAGTGAGCTGAATCGCTTGTGTCACGAGGCCCCGGTTGGGAAGCCGGTGCGGGTGAGCCCGGAGCTTGGGTTCATGCTCGAGCGCTCGACGGCTCTTTCACGGAAGACGGACGGAGCGTTCGACGTAACCGTTGGGCCCTTGGTGAATCTCTGGCGCCGGGCACGGCGGCACGGGGAACTGCCGCCCGAGGCGCTCATCGCCGAGGCGAAGTCGCGCGTGGGATGGGACAGGCTCCGGCTCGATCGCAAGGCCCGGACGGTCACGTTCCTCGTCGCCGGGATGCGCCTGGATTTCGGCGCTATTGCAAAGGGATACGCCGTCGACGAGGCGGGGCGGGTGCTGCGGGCGCACAAGCTCAATCGCTTCCTCGTGGCCGCCGCGGGTGACATCCGGGCCTGGGATCCGCCGCCGGGACAGCGGGGGTGGCGTGTGGAAGTCGGCGGATCCGATGCGACCAACGCCCCGGCCGCGCGGGTGGCGTGGCTCAGAAGGGCCGCCGTCTCCACCTCGGGCGACATCTTCCAGAAGCTGGAAATCGGCGGGCGCCGTTACTCGCACATCCTGAGTCCGAAGACGGGGGTTGGACTCACGGATCGTTGCCTTGTGACGGTGGTGGCCCGCGACGGCGTCACGGCGGACAGCATTTCCACCGCGGTCAGCGTGCTCGGACCGGAGCGTGGACTGCGGTTGGTCGAGGGAACCGCGGGTGCGGATGTTCTCATTCTTCGAGGCGCCGGCGATGGCGGCGAGGTCGAGAGGGTGCAGAGTCGTGGTCTCGAGAAGTGGTTGGCGCCGCGGTGAACGGCTGAATTCCGCCGCCGACAAGTCACCGCACTGCGGGGCCGGGCCCAATCGTCTGGAGCCAGAAGAACTGGTGGGTCCCGGAAGGCTGCAGGACGATGTCGGTTTCCGGGAAGCGGCCTGGAATGCGGCCGATCAGCGTGGCCTCACCGCTTGGCCCCGCGACCGGCGAGCCGAACAGCTGGTACTCCGCTCCTTCCTGTCCGGGCCAGCTGAAGCGCAGGCGGCCGCTTGTGTCGTACGGCCCAAGTTCCATCACGAGCGGTCGGCTCGACGCGCTGGGATCCGTGGCGAGAATCTGCTCGCGTGCATTGGTGAGGCCGTCGAGGTCCGGGTCGTCGGCGGGGCCGAATGCGATCGAGCCAAACCATTTGAGTTCCCAGTTGTCGTCGAGCCCGTCGGCGTCGGCGTCCACGATGGGGACACCGAGGACGATGAGTTCGGCCTCGCGTACGAAGCCGTGCGCGGAGCTTGTTTCGTCGGCGAACTCGGCGGTCCAGATGCCTGCGGAGGGTTCGTAGAAATGCTGGACCGACCAGTAGGTCCAGTTGTCGGGGCCTGGGCTGGTGTCGCTGTTGAGTCGTTGGAGGACGCTTCGGGTTCCCGAGGGTGAGCGGAGGGTGATGCGCAGGTCGCCACGACGCGGATGGTCGGTGCGGACGCGGAGCCCGACGTGTTCGCAGACCAGGGTGTTGGTGACGGCGAACGACAGCCGGGCCTTGTCCAGGTGGAGCTGCGCGCGGACCTGTTCTCCGCCTTGCAACCGTGCCGCAAGCGCGCGGCCGTCGCTTTCACCGATCACCACCGCGGGGATCGTCACGTAGTCGGTGCCGTCGGGCGTGAAGAATTCGTTGCGTAAAAAGCTGTTGTAGATCACGGCGAACGAGGCCCCGGCGCGGGCGGCACGC
>CAIMTB010000551.1 GCA_903844265.1 uncultured Verrucomicrobiota bacterium | reverse complement strand
GTGAGGGCGGCGGGGTCGCATCCTATTCTGGCGAGGGCTGCCTTCAGTGGACCAACAGCCGCATCCCACTCGGCCTTCGTCGGACAATCGACACGCACAAGGACGTGAATGGAGCGCCCGCCGCTGGTGGCGATGGATTGAATGGGAACCGGCAATGAGACGACGACCCGCAGGAAGTCCTCGGCGGGAAGCTTGTCGGACTCGAGCAGGACGTAGCGAAACGAGGTCACGCAGCCCTTAGACCGCCAGCTTTCGTGTTCCTCCCCGTTGGTCCCTTGAACCATGACGGGCTTGCCTGTTATGGGCTGCGGCAGGAACCAAACTCCCTGCGGTTGCCCCGTTGCGAGATAGTCCAGCGTCGTTGTGTCGTGGGGAGAAGTTATCAATTCCAAGTGACGCGGCTCGCGGCGTTGCTGGTTCGTGATGATCGCGACGCAATCCCCGGGCTCGAATAAGTGGAGCAGGACCGCACCGGGGCTCATTCTGTCGGGGCGCTTCGGGCTTCTCTCGGCCAGCCAGGAGCGCCATTCGTCGAGGGTAAGCCGCGGCGCTTCGGTCGAGACGGAATCAATAGCTCGCTGCTCGGGCTCTATCTTGTAGAGCGGCTGGCGGCGGGGTCCCGATGTCCGCGCAACTCTGCTCGCTCCCTTGGGCGGGGTAAGGCCTCTATCCGAGAAGGCCTTCGCCACCGCTGCCTCGATCTCAAAGCCGGGGACATCGCGGCGGGCATTTTGCGTCGCTTCCTCGAGGATGCGGACGCATTCGTCGGGTGAGTGATGGTGCCGAAGGAAGTTCGCCGTGCTGAGAAGCCAGGAGTGAATCCCATGCTCGGGAACGGGTTGGATTTGCAGCCTCAGGGGTGATGGCTCGAAGGCGGTCACATTCCACCGCCTTCCGAATAGACCCGACTCGCGACCCTGATTCCCCGCAGGAAGTCCGCGACGCGATCACCCGGGCGCCAACCGCGGGCGATGATGGTTTCGATTTTGCGATGACCGCTCTTCGAGAGCTTCTTCCCGGAGTTTTCCTTGTGGCGGGGCCTCATCGGGAACCCTCCACGTCGCCGTAGCCGATCAGGCCGGCCTTCACACGCAGCAACTTTTCAACCGCGCTGACGTGCCACCACACGGTGCCGCCTCCATGCTTTGCGGTCGGATTGGACTTGATCCGGGGAATGCCGGCCTGGGTGAACCAAGCCCTAAGCGTCTTGTCTGTCGGAACCGGCGCCAGGTAGCTGGCCAATAGCGTCAGCCTAAGCTCGTCGAGGGTGGCGAGCCGTGCCCTCGGGCGTTTCGGGGCGATGGGGGGATCGTTTTCCTTTAAAACCATGCGGGCAGCCTGCGCCACCCCCAGGACATCCTGCATCCCACGTAAGGGCCTTCCGTTGAAACTACTTGTTTCGTTCCAAACTCAGCTTGACCTGAAATGTCCGAAACGAGACTTCGGGCTTGCCGGCAAGGTTACGGAAGAGTTCCCACTCTCTGAACAGCAACGCCGCCTTGGCGGTTCGCCAGTCTTTGCGAGTC
Source organism: uncultured Verrucomicrobiota bacterium (assembly GCA_903844265.1). GTDB lineage: Bacteria > Verrucomicrobiota > Verrucomicrobiia > Limisphaerales > CAIMTB01 > CAIMTB01. The sequence goes on along the minus strand of CAIMTB010000551.1, from coordinate 85 downwards.
TGGACGCACCAAGACACGGCCGGATTCCTACGGGTGGGCCTTTTCGACTTCGACCCGTCCATGATGGATAATCGCGCTTGAACGT
>CAIMTB010000550.1 GCA_903844265.1 uncultured Verrucomicrobiota bacterium | reverse complement strand
CGTTCGAGCATGAGCAGGACCAGGCGTCGGTTGATGGGATGATCCTCGGCGACGAGGATTCGGAGGGGTCGGAGCTGGGAGTTCGGGCTGATGGGCGCGGGTGATCCGGTGTTTGCGGCTTTTGCCGCTTTTGCGGCGTGGGTGGTGCGGGTGGTTGGGTGGTGCAGGCATTGGACGAGGCTGGCCTGCTTGACGGGTCTGGTGACGCGACCGACGACGCCGGGCGACGGTTCGGAGGCGGAGGGGTCGTGCGGCGGCGTCATCAGGATGACGGGGGGAGCGTTCTGCAACTGGCTGACGCGGGCCCCGAAATCCAAACCTGGGGAACCGGGCAGTTGTGAGTCGGCGATGACAAAATCGAAGGGTTCCCTGGACTCCATGGCGCGTTTGATCAGGTCGAGTGCGGAGTCGATGTCGGTGGTTTCGGTGGGCCGCATGTCCAGGGCTTGGATCATGGTGGAGACGGCCTCGCGGGAGAGTGGTTGGTGGTCGGCCACGAGGATGCGGAGTTTGGAGAGTGGGGAGGGTGTGGGTGCCGGGGTGGCGGGGCGATCGAGGGCGACAGTGAACCAGAACGTGGACCCTTTGCCTGGGGTGCTGACAAGGCCGATTCCGCCGCCCATGAGTTCGACGAGGCTCCGGGAGATGGCGAGGCCGAGTCCGGTTCCGCCGAATCGGCGGGTCGTGGTGGAGTCGGCCTGGGTGAAGGGAGTGAACAGGGTTCGCTGGATGCCGCGGGCGATTCCGATGCCGGTATCTGAAACCTCGAAGCGGAGGTGCACGGCTCCCGTCCCTGCCTCCTCCGCGGATGTGCGGGGTGTGACCTGGAGGATGCGGATGGAGACATGTCCTTGCTCCGTGAATTTGACGGCGTTCCCGGCGAGGTTGAGGAGGATCTGGCGGAGTCGGGATTCGTCGCCTTGGAAGTGCGTGGGGACATCGGGGGCGATGATCGCGGCGATCTCGAGATTTTTCTGGGCGGCACGCGGCGACATCAGTTCGAGGACACCGTCGATGAGGGGTCGGAGTTCGAAGGGGAGGGACTCCAGAACCATCTGAGAGGACTCGATCCTGGAGAAATCGAGGATGCCGTTGATGATTTCGAGCAGTGCTTCCGAGGAATTGCGAACGGCCGTCGCGAATTCCTGCTGCCGAGGATCCAGCGGGGTGTCGAGGATGAGTCTGGTCATGCCGATGATGGCGTTCATCGGGGTCCGAATCTCGTGACTCATCACGGCAAGGAACTCGCTCTTCGCGCGGTTGGCGGATTCCGCGGTTTCCCTGGCGCGGTTGAGGGCGTCCTCGATTCGCTTCCGCTCGGTGATGTCCGCGGCGGTGCTGATGAGGCCGTAGGCTTTTCCGTCGCGTTGGAGGACGACGTTGGTGATCTGGACGGTGATCGTGCCGCCGTCGATCCCACTGATTTGGAACTCGCGAAGCCTCGATCTCGTGGTGCTGGCAGTGGTGTCGGCGGGGTTCCGGGATGAGTCGGGGGCGGGGATATCCGTGGGTGTGGCGAAGTCCGAAAGTCTGCGTCCGAGGACATCATCGGATGGGATGCCGACCATGCGGGCGAACGAGGAGTTCGTGAAAGTGATGAGGTTGTCATTGTCGGTGACGATGAGGCCATCGCCCATGAGGTTGACGACCTGGAGGACGAAATCGCGTTCCCGCCCGACTTCGGTCTCGGCGCGCTGGCGTTCTCCGACTTCTGTTTGAAGTTCCATCGTCCGGTCAGCGACCCGTTTCTCGAGGCCGGCCCGGGCATCCTCGAGGGCGTCGTCGCGGGTTTTGATTTGCGAAACCATTTCGTTGAAGTTGTCCACCAACAGTCCCATTTCATCGTCCCGTCGTTTCGCGACGCGTATGGAGAGATTCTTTTCCTGGGCGACGGTGTGGGTGGCTGTGGCGAGGTCGAGGATGGGTTGGGTGAAAATGGCCTGAAGGCGCCAGGAGACAAGGAAGGCGATGACAAGCGAACCGGCGACCACCAACGCGACGAGGCTCCGGTATTGGGTGATGCGGCGGGAGAGATCGTCGAGGCTGGAGATGATGCAGAGGGTGCCGAGGGGTTCGCCCTTTGCTTCGATCGTGCGAAAGTAAATAAGGCGGGAACCCTCCATCTTGTAGCCGGTGGGTTGTGGGGGAGGTGCCGAGTTGGCCGTGACGGCATCGTCTGGATAGGTCGCGAGAAGTTTGCCGGCCTGGGTATAGACGTAGGCCCCGACGACATCACGTTGCGCGTGGAGCGTCGAGAGCACCTGCGAGGCAGTCTGGGGCTGGTTGAAATCGAGCGCCGCGGAGCAGTTTTCACCCACCAGTTCGGCGATCATGGCGACGGTTGCGACGGTGTTGCGTCGGAAGCGGTTGATATCCGAGAAGAAGAAGGGGATGACCACCATCAGGATGAGCCCTGAAGCGGCAAGAAAGATGATCAGCGTCTGCCTGCGCTTCGCTGAAATCCGGACGCGCGTGTACATGGTCAGTTCTGGGTATGATCAGCGGATGACATCGGCCGCTCTGAGGAGACTGGAACGGACGACGAAGCCTGCCTGGGTGGTGTTGGGGAGGTGGATCTGGATTCGTATTTCGTTGTCTCTTCGCTGGAGGCGAATGGCGCCTCCGAGGGAGAGAAAATCGGCGCCATCGCCGATGGTGAGCGTGCGTGAATGGCGGAGCGGAGCGAGGAATGACGTCGCGGTGCGGCGGTCGGGATCGGCGAGGTAGACCATGTCGCAGTCCAGTCCGTCGGAGGGTTGGTTGAGGTGTCGGACCACGATCTTCCGGTGGCGCGTGGTCGCGTCACGCTCGATTATCAGCAGGTCCTCCTCGATTTCTGGCGATCCGACGACCCCGATGATGAGCGGTGCATCGGGCTTGATTGTGCTATCCGGCGCGGGGGCGGGCCATTCGATGTAGCGCGGCAGGCGGAAGAGGTATTCCGCTTTCAGCCGGTGTTCGGACATCACGTCCGCGGCTATTGCAACGGCGGGCAAGCCGACGAGGAAGATCCACGCGACGATGCAGGCTGCGGGAAGAGTGACGAGTTCACGCCAGCCCGCCCATGCCGGGCGAGGTCGTTTGCGGTCCCGGGGTGGGGACGAAGCGGCGGTGACTTGTGCGGAGCTCAAGGAATCAGGGATGGGATTCGATGTAAGTCTTCGGCCTACACGTAGACTGGGGTTCCGATCGTGGTTGGACAAGAGGGATGGGATGGATGAGATGGAGAAATGTCGAAGCCCGCAGTCAATGGCCTCGCATCCTTGGCGGTTTCCAAGCCGCCTCCGTCACGAACGCTGGGATCGACGCAATGGTCTGGTGCGAGCATCCTTGTCCCATGCAATCACCCCTGGCCGTCGGTGTCTGCCGTGGAAGTCGAGCCCGATGGTGTGGGTGGGTTGTTGCCATCGTTGTCCTGGCGGCCGTCGGAAGTGATGCCGCCGCTGAAACGAACCGGTGGCCGGGGGCCGAATTGAACCTGAAACTCCAGGCCCCGATCTCGACCTGGGACGAGGCTGTGCCGTTGGGGAACGGTCTGCTGGGAGGTCTGCTGTGGGGCGAGGGTGATCTGCTGCGTCTGTCGCTGGATCGCGGGGATCTCTGGGACGAACGGCCTGCGCCGGGGGATCCGCTCAGCCGGTTCACCTATTCCCAGATGGTGGGGTTGGTGGCTGCCGGCAAGAACAGCGAGATCGCGCGGATCGCGGACGCCGAGGGGTATGACCAGAAGCATCCGACGAAGATTCCGGCGGGGCGTCTCGAGGTCCGGTTGGGCGGTGGGCGGAAGCTGCGTGATTTCGAGCTGGCTCTTGCCACGGCGGAGGGGCGGGCCTGGATGGAGGATGGTTCGAGCGTGGATGCGCTCTTTGATGCGGAGCGGCCGGTGGCGGTGGTGCGGATTCCGGGTGCGGCTCCGGAGTCGATCCGCCTGCTTGCGCCGGAATCGGTGAAGCAGCTCGGGTATCCGGCAGCGGTGCAAGGCTCGGAAGGGCTGGTGCAATGGTTTGTGCAGGAGGCGGCGGGTTCGAGGGTCTGTGTGGCGGTTGGATCGCGGCGGACGGAGCTGGCGACGTTGCTGGCGGTGAGTGTGACTTCGAGTGCTGACGGTGGGGATGTGGTGGAATTGGCGAAGAGCCGGATCAAGTCGGCGCTCGACTCGGGGTACGAGGTTCTCCGTGTGGAGCACGTTCGTTGGTGGCGTGGGTTCTGGGACAAGTCGAGGGTGGGGGTGCCGGACCTTGACGTGGAGCGGCACTACGCGCTGGTGCAGTATTTCTATGGCGCGGCGTCGCGCTTGGGTGCGCCGCCGATGCCGTTGCAGGGGGTATGGACGGCGGATGCGGGAAGCCTGCCGCCGTGGAAGGGGGACTATCACCACGACCTCAACACCCAGATGAGCTACATGGGGTACCAGGCGTCCGGGCGTTTCGACGAGGGCCGTTGTTTCCTTGAATTCCTTTGGGATCGGATGCCGGTGTTCCGGAAGTTTGCCCGGGAGTTTCTGGGGACGCCGGGGGCGAATGTGCCTGGGGTGATGACGTTGGCGGGGGCGCGACTGGGAGGCTGGGCGCAGTATTCGTTGTCGCCGACCCAGGCGGGATGGTTGGCGCACCTGTTTTATCTGCATTGGCGACAGACCGGGGACGATGTGTTCCTGCGCGATCGGGCGTATCCGTGGTGTTCAGAGGTCGGCGAAAGCCTGGCTGCGTTGCTGCGGAAGGATGCCTCGGGGCGCTTGGTGCTTCCGGTTTCTTCCTCGCCCGAGATCCATGACAATTCGCAGCAGGCGTGGCTCAAGCCGAACTCGAACTACGACCTCGCGATCCTCCGGATGCTTTTTCTCGGCCTGCGCGAAATGGCGGTTGCCTCGGGGCGGGAATCCGAGGCGGGACGGTGGGCGGGACTTGCGTCCGGGCTGGGAGAGCTTCACGTCGGGCCGGACGCCGCGTTGTGGATCAACGAAGTCGAGCCGCTGACGGAAAGCCACCGTCATTTCTCGAACCTGATGGGGATCTATCCGTTCAACCTCGTCACCGTCGAGGGAAGCGACCGCGATCGCGAGATCATCCGGTCGTCGCTCAAGCAATTCGATGGATTCGGGACGAAGGCGTGGTGCGGGTACAGTTTTTCGTGGATGGCGGCGATGCGGGCGCGCGTGGGTGATGCGGAGGCTGCGGCGCGGAACCTCGACCTGTTCGTGAAGGCGTTCGTGCTGCGGAACGGATTCCACGCCAACGGGGACCAGACAAAGTCGGGGCTGAGCAGTTTCACCTACCGGCCGTTCACGTTGGAGGGCAATTTCCTCGCGGCAGCCGCGCTCCATGAAATGCTGCTGCAGGGTTGGGCGCAGGCACCGGGCGGTGGGCAGCCGGGTGTGATCCGGATTTTTCCTGCGGTTCCGTGGCGATGGCATGAGGCGTCGTTCGAGGACCTGCGGGCCGAGGGGGGGCATCGCGTCTCGGCGCGGCGCGAGAACAACGGCACGACCTGGTTCCGGGTGACGGCAGCGCGCGATGAGTCGGTGCGAATCCGCGATAACTTCGGCGGGCGCACGCCGAAGTGGAGCCTCGGATCGGTGGGGCGCGATGGATCGGATTTCGTGGTCGCGCTCAAGCGCGGCGAGACGGTCGAGGCCACCCTGCCACGACCCGAATCGGCGCCCGCGAAACCGGCGGATGCAATCGAGCCGATGGTTGTTCGT
>CAIMTB010000549.1 GCA_903844265.1 uncultured Verrucomicrobiota bacterium | reverse complement strand
TCGTTTCAAATATCCTTGCCCATGCATTACGCACGCGCAAGCCGGAGGCGCGACTTCCGCTCGTCAATCGGCTGATTGCGCTCATTTCCGCCACCGACGGACTCGACTACCTCCAGCGCAAGACCCTCCTCGCAGAGTCCAAGCCGGTCCTCCTCTCTCTACAGTCCCCCATTCCCGGACAGCTCATCTCTCCTTCGCTCATCCGCCCCGAGACGCCGCTCACCACCAGCAGCCTGCTTACGGGCGCCCGCCACGATCCCCAACTCGAACACGAACTGCGGCAGGAAATGGCCACTGCCGACCGCGTCGATATCCTCGTTTCGTTCGTCAAGTGGTCCGGCCTCCGCCTGCTTCAGCCGGCTTTCGAAGCTCTTTCGGTCCGCAGCGTCCCGGTGCGGATCGTCACAACGTCCTACATGGGTGCCTCCGATCCAGCCGCCATTGCTTGGCTCGCGAACCTTCCCGCGGTCTCGGTCAAGGTCTCCTACGATACCGAGCGCACCCGCCTCCACGCCAAGGCCTACCACTTCTATCGTCGCAGCGGGTTTTCGGCTGCTTACATCGGTTCAGCCAATATGTCCCAGGCCGCCATGACCAGCGGCCTCGAGTGGACCGTCAAAGTCACCGAACACGACCTCCCCCATATCCTCCAACGCTTCGCCGCCGAATTCTCAACCTACTGGGCCAGTCCAGACTTTGAATCCTACGACGCGAGCCAAGCCAACCGACTCTCCGAGGCCATCCGACACGCCAAGATTGGTGACGGCCGAACCGAGCGCCGCTTCTTCGCGGACCTACGCCCGCATCCTTTCCAGGAACGCATCCTCGAAGCCCTCGCCGCGGCGCGCGCGGCCGGTCAGTCGCGCAACCTTGTCGTCGCCGCTACCGGGACTGGAAAGACGGTCGTCGCCGGTTTCGACTACGCCCGGTTCCTCGCGCACGAGGCCTCCGTCTCGCCGATGGCCCCGCGCCCTGCACTGCTCTTCGTCGCCCACCGCCGGGAAATCCTCGAACAAGCCCGCGACTGCTTTCGCACCCTCCTCCGAGACCCCAATTTCGGTGAAATCCTCATCGGCGGAGAGCGCCCGCATGACTGGCGCTACCTCTTCGCGTCTGTGCAAACCCTGAGTTCGGTGAAGCCTTGGACCCATCCCGATGCCATCCGTTACCCATTCATCGTCATCGACGAAGCGCACCACAGCATCGCCAGTAGCTACCGACCGATCTTTGAGCACTACCATCCGACTATCTTGCTCGGGCTTACCGCCACGCCCGAGCGCATGGACGGTTCTTCGATCCTGCACGACTTCGACGGCAGGTTTGCGGCCGAGATCCGCCTCCCCGAAGCTCTCGAGGAAAAGCTGCTCTGCCCCTTCCACTATTTTGGTGTCACCGACCCCGTCTCGCTCGCCGACGAGCGCTTCTGGAAGGCAGGCAAGTACGACGTTACCGCCCTTACAGAAGTCTACACCGGTGATGATGTCCGCGCCTCCCAACGCCTTGACGTCATCCTCACCAGCCTCCGCCGCTACCAACCCGACCTCAGCAAGGTTCGCTGCATCGGCTTCTGCGCCAGTGTGAGCCACGCCACGTTCATGGCCAACGCGTTTAACCAACAAGGTCTGAAAGCTGCGGTCATCGTCGGCGACACGCCCGACGACGTCCGCGTCGAACGCGTGCGCGAGTTCCGAGCCGGACACCTACCCTTTGTCTTCACGGTGGATGTGTTCAGCGAAGGGATGGACGTGCCCGAGATTAACCTCGTGATGTTTCTCCGCCCCACGGAGAGCCTCACTGTCTTTCTGCAACAACTTGGACGCGGGCTTCGCCACCATCGCGACAAGGACTGCCTCACGGTCCTTGATTTTATCGGCCAGAGCCACCGGCGCTACCGCATCGACCGCAAGTTCGCGGCCCTGCTCACCCGCGACCGACAACGCATGGACCAAGAAGTCGAGAACGACTTTCCTCACCTTCCGCCCGGTTGTAACATCCAACTGGAGCGCATCGCTCGCGACCACATCCTGACCAACGTCCGCGAAAACCTTAGAAACCTCGCCACCCTGGTCACAGAAAGCCTGGCCACCTTCCAGCAGGACCACGGTTGCCCGGCGACCTTCGCGAGTTTCATTCGGGCGACCGGCATCTCGCCGCTCGTGCTACTGCGGAACAAGTCGTGGTCCGAATGGCGAGCCCTCGCGCACCACGGCAGGCCGCCATCCGACCCTGACCTAGAAGCATGCCGCCAAGCCCACCGACGCATACTCCTTCGCACCGATTTACATACGCTGGCGAAACTGGCGACCTTTGCCGCAAGCGACCGCACCCTCGGCGAAGAACTTGCGCCTACCAGCAATGCTGACGCTCTCCGACTCCACTACCTTTTGTGGGGAAAGAAGGGCAGCGACATCGGCGTGACCACACTTAGCGAGTCATTAGACAAATGGCGTCAGAATCCAACCGCCATGAGCGACCTCCGAGAGATTGTCGAGCACGTCCAACGGCAACTCGCCTATCCGACATATCCGATCGAATTGCCGTTCGACTGTCCACTCCACCTCCATGCGGCTTATGGGTCCGCCGATATCAAGGCGGCATTCGGCCTGTGCACACTGGAAAACTCCGGCCCCACAGGTGTCGGCGTTTTCCACGCCCGCTCGCTCAAGTGCTACATCCACCTCGTCACGTTTCGGAAATCGGAGCGGGACTTTTCGCCAACGACCCAGTATCGCGACTACCCGATCAGCCGAACGGAACTGCACTGGGAAAGCCAGTCAACCACGACGCAAACCAGCCCGAGTGGGCAAAACCTCCTGAATTTTTGCGAACGCGGCTACACGATCCTATTTTTCGCGCGGCTGGAAAAGCACATCGAAGACGAGACAGCTCCCTTCATCTTCCTCGGGCCCGTCGAGCGCCTGATCAGCGCCGAGGGAAACCGTCCCATCTCCGTCGTCTGGGAACTCGCCCATCCCATCCCAGCCGCACTATTTGAGGAAGCGCGCACGGTATAGCCACAAGTTCATCTGCCGTTTGTAAGTCGACCTCATGTCCGACGATTTTCAGGGCCACCGCACCGGCCCTGAGCAAAGTTGGCTGTCGAACGACTACCACCGGGATGCATCAGTTTTGGGACAAGCTGTAGCAGGATTCGGCCATCATCATCTCCCATCGCCCCGTCCCAAGACTCCCACCCCATTGACCCCCAGCAACTTCTGCTACATTTCCCGCCAACCCGCCGCCCCCATCCACGCCATGAAATCCCACGCCATCGCCATCCTCCTTCTCCTCGCCACCGCCAGATCTGCCTTCAGCTGGGGTAGCAAGGGGCACGAAATCGTTGCCCTCATCGCTCTCCACGACCTGACGCCGACCGCGAAGGCCAAGATCCTTCAGATGTTCCGCACCGAGGACGCTTCGACAACCCTGACGTTGCCTGAACTGATGATGCACGCGTCCACATGGCCGGACATGATCAAGTCCCATCCGTCGACC
>CAIMTB010000548.1 GCA_903844265.1 uncultured Verrucomicrobiota bacterium | reverse complement strand
GGGGGGGGGGGGGGGGGGGGGGGGGGGGGGGTGGGGGCGGGGGCTTGGGGGGGGGTGGGGGTGGTGGGGGTGGCGGTGGCGGCGGTGGACGTGGCGGCGATCGCGGTGGGGATCGCGGCGGCCGTAGTCGCTACTGAGATCTGAGCAGTTTTCGGGATTTGTGGGAGACCGGGTTCGCCTGGTCTCCTTTTTTTTGGCTTCGTTCTCCTGGACGGCCCGGAGGATGAAAACGGGGCGCGTGGCTTGGGTGGCGGCCTTTCCGTCGGGCTACCGGAATGAGGTGGCGTGGTGCAGGTCGAAGGATGCAGGCGAAAAAACATTAGAAGTTTATTGCCTTTGGTCGCCAAAGCCTCAGGTTTAGACCGCCCTGTCGGAATGCTTGTCGCTTCCATGGTCTGGTAGATCCTCAGTTGAACTCGGTTCAGTGACGATTCGAAACCCGGTGTTCGGGAACGGTATGGGGGGGTGGGTCCTTCGGGGGCAAGTCGGAGCACATCAATGAGCAACAAACTTTACGTGGGAAACCTCTCCTACAATACCACCGAGAACCAGCTGCATGACGCTTTCTCGGCGCACGGTGCCGTCCTTGAGGCGAACCTCATGGTGGACCGTGAATCCGGGAGGCCCCGTGGATTTGCGTTCGTCACGATGAGCAGCCCTGAGGAAGCCCAGAAGGCGATTTCCGCTCTTCATGGCACGAGCCTCGACGGACGTGCGATCACCGTGAACGTTGCCCGGCCCCGCGAAGAGCGGCCCTCAGGCGGCGGCGGCGGCGGCGGTCGTGGTGGTTACGGCGGCGGCGGCGGCGGTGGCGGCTACGGCGGCGGCGGCGGCGGTGGCGGCGGACGTTCCCGCTATTAGTCTGAAGGTATTTCGAGGGCGGGCCCGGGGTTCCGGGTTCCGCCCTTTTTTTGTCCTGCAGCCTCTTTTCAGCCGGTCGAGGAGAGGCGCAACGCGAACCGCCCGGCCCTTTCTGTTCCTGTTTCCCGTCACTTATGGAAGATCACATCACTGTCGAAGGCCGCATCAAGACGGTGCTCCCGGGCACCATGTTCCGCGTCATGCTGGACAATGATCATGAGGTGCTTGCGGTGGTCTGCGGCAAGATGCGCAAACGCTGGGTCCGCCTGACTGCGGGCGATCGGGTCCGGATGGAAATGTCTCCCTACGACCTGAACAAGGCGCGGATTGTCTGGCGTCTGGGCTAGGTCGGAGGCGGGTCCGGGTGGGACCTTGGTCCGAAGCTCGCGGCCCTGTGAGTTGGTTCGCAGCTTGCGGCGGATGACGGAGCAGTCCTCTTCCTTCGTGCAGATTTTCCAGCGGCTTCAGTCTTGCGCTGTTCCCCCGGGGTGATCGCAGGATGCTCACGCACCTTTTGAATCCGCATGAACCCACCTTCTGTCCAGTCTTCGATCTTGTCCGTGTCCCGCGGTTTTCTGACCCTTCTGGTGGCCTCTTGCGGGGCTGTGTGGGGCCCTGTCTGGGCCGTTTCGGAGGGTGCTGATGTCGCGCAGGGTCCTACCTTCGCCGAGCGGTTGGGTTGGAAACGGGGTGATGTGGTGGTGGTCCTGCACATCGACGACGCGGGGATGCATCATTCCTCGAATCGCGGCGTGGAGGAGGGGTTGGAGCGCGGTGTGGCGACTTCGTTCGCGATCATGATGCCGTGTCCGTGGGTGCCGGAGATCGTGGCTTATGTCCGTGCTCATCCGGGTGTTGATGCCGGGGTTCACCTGACGCTGACCTCGGAGTGGGGGCTGTATCGCTGGGGGGCCCTGTCAGGCAAGGCTGCGGTGCCGGGCTTGGCCGATCCCGATGGTTTCTTTTGGGGGAGCGTGGAGCAGGTCGTCGGGCACGCGAGTGCGGACGAGGTTGAGCGCGAGTTGCGGGCGCAGGTGGACCGGGCGGAATCGATGGGACTGAAGCCGACTCATCTCGATTCGCACATGGGAACCTTGTTTGCGAGGCCCGACTATTTCGAGCGGTACCTGAAAGTCGGCATCGAGAAGAAGATCCCGGTTCTGGCCTGCGGGGGGCACATGACATACGCGGCGGAGGAGAACCCTGAGGCGGTGGGTCAGCTTCGGCTCCTTGTGCCAAAGATCTGGAACGCGGGTCTGCCGGTGATCGACGACCTTCATACCGGGAGCTACGGGTGGCCGCCTGCCGAGAAGACCTCGCGTCTTGTCGGATTGCTGAAGTCCCTCAAACCCGGAATCACGGAGATTCTTTTCCATGCCTCGGTGCCGACCGATGATTTCCCGAAAATCACGGGCTCAAGCGCATCGCGCCACGCGGATTCGAAGGCGTTGTCCTCACCTGAGGTGCGTCAGGCCATTGCGGAGCGGGGGATTGTCCTGACGACATGGCGTGAGTTGATGGAACGTCGGGCGAAGGCCTCGGCGATGTGAGGGGCCGCCGGATCGACGCTGAATCGACGGACGGTGAATCGACGCTTGCGCAACCGGGGGTGGGTGGGGGGAGGATCGCTTCACGACATGAACCCACGATCCACCATCGTCAGCATTCATCCGTACTTCAAGGTCCAGGCGGGAAAATTGAGCGAGGCGAAGGCATTGTTTCCTCGTTTCATCGCGGCGACGGCGCCCGATCCGGGTTGCCTGTATTATGATTTCACGGTGAAGGACGACGTCGTGTTTTGCCGTGAGGCGTACGTGAGCGCCGAGGCGTTGCTTGGGCACGTGGAGAAGGTGGGCGTGGTGCTTGGCGAGATGCTTGCGATCTCGGAGATCATGCGGCTTGAGGTCCACGGCGGCGCCGCCGAGTTGGACAAGTTGCGAGGGCCTCTCGCGGCGATGAACCCCGATTTTTATGTGTTCGAGGCCGGCGCCGCCCGTTGAGTCCGTTGCCGCGCCTGCGGAATCGGTGCATCCAAAGTTGAGGACGCGCACTCCGCGGCGCCGGTCGGGTGACCACGAATGCGCGGCGGGCAAGGGACTGCCCGCCCTGGGATGTGGCGGGCTGGCTGGGCGATGGCCATCGCCTGCTCCTCTGTCTAATCTGCCTGCGTGAAAGCGCTCCAGCTGGTTGCCCATGGGAAGCCTGGGACCTTTGCGTATCGCGACGTCGCCGATCCCACACCGTCTCCGGATGAATGCGTGGTGCGGGTCGCTGCGTGTGGTTTGAACCATCTTGACCTGTGGCTCGAGGAAGCGGGGTTGCCGATCCCGGTCGTCCTGCCGAGGATTCCCGGAGGCGAGGTTGCCGGCACGATCGCATTGTCCGGGGCGGGCGTGTCGGACTGGAAGGTGGGGGATCGAGTCGCGGTGCAATCGAACCTCTTCTGCGGGTGCTGCGAATTTTGCCTTCGTGGGGATGAATCCCTTTGTCTTGAGAGCCGCCTGATGGGCGTCCAGTGCGACGGAGGATTCGCGGACTTCTGTGTGGCACCGGCGCGCGCGTTGGTGCGTCTGCCCGAGGCGGTGGATTTCGTGACATCGGCGGCACTGACCCTTGCTGGCAGCACCGCGATGCACATGCTCACCGACCGGGCGCAGGTGGCTGCGGGGCAATGGGTGTTGGTGATCGGGGGTGCGAGCGGAGTTGGGTCGGCGGCGATCCAGATTGCCAGGGGGCTTGGGGCGCGCGTCGTGGCCACGGCGTCCACGCCGGCGAAGCGCGCCTTTTGCGAGGCCCTCGGAGCGGAGGAGGTCGTCGATCCGGCGGATGCCGATTGGCCTGCGAAAGTCCGGCAGATCACCTCGAAGCGTGGGGTGGACCTGGTGGTCGAGCATGTGGGCGGTCGAGTGCTCGAGAGAGTTTTCCAATGCCTTGCGCGCAGCGGGACGGTGGTGACTTGCGGCGCGACGGCGGGTCGTGAGGTGACGCTCAACCTCTGGCCGATGTTCGTGAAGCAGCAACGGCTCGTCGGCAGCTATGGCAGGACGCGGCGGGATATGATCCAGACGCTTGAATGGGCGGCGGCGGGTCGCTTGAAAGGGGCCGTCGACGAGGTCCTGCCGATCGAGCGTGGGGCCGAGGCGTTTGCCCGACTGCGCAACCGCGAGGTTCGCGGGAAGCTCGTGCTTGCGCCATCGTCGTTGCCCGCCGCGTGATTGGCGAAGTCAGGTGAAGCCCGCTACTTTCGCGCCATGCAATCAGGGACGGCTTATCGGATCGCGGCGCTCGTGGCGGCGGTGGGTGTGGGGCTCGGCGCCTTTGGGGCTCATGGATTGAAGGAAGTCCTTGTTCGCCATGACACGGTCGCGATCTGGCACACGGCGGTGCTCTATCACCTGGTTCATGCGGTGGTGTTGTTCGCGATGGCGCAGGTGGCGCCTTCGCAGTTCCGACGAGGGCCGTGGCTGGCGTTGCTCGTGGGGATTCTGGTTTTTTCCGGCAGCCTCTACGTCCTTGCAGTGACGGGTATCCGTTGGCTGGGTGCGATCACGCCGCTTGGGGGACTCGCGTTCCTGGTGGGCTGGTGCTGGCTGGCGATCTGCCGGGGCGCGGACCGGGACATCCCCCGGGGATGAAGTGTATCGGGACCGAGGTCAACGGGTCTCGGGCTTGGCGGGGTCACGCCCCAGCGTCCTGTTTTTTGCGCGGGACTCGGTCGCCATCCTTGATTTGTAGGCGATCACTTTCGCAAGCAGCGACGCGTCGGACGTGGCCAGGATTTCGAGTGCGAGCAGGCCTGCGTTGCGTCCGCCGCCGATGGCGACCGTGGCAACCGGGACGCCGGAGGGCATCTGGACGATGGACAGGAGAGAGTCGAGGCCCTGGAGGGCCTTCGTTTGGATGGGGACGCCGATGACGGGAAGGGGGGTATGGCTGGCGATCATCCCGGGGAGGTGGGCGGCGCCGCCGGCTCCGGCGATGACCACCTTCAGGCCGCGCTTGTGAGCTGTGCGACCGTACCTCGCCATGTCGTCGGGCGTGCGGTGGGCGGAGACCACGCGGGTTTCGAACTCGACCCCGAATTCCGCGCAGGCATCGGCTGCGGCTTTCATTGTCGGCCAATCGGAGTCACTGCCCATGATGATGCCGACGAGCGGGGAGGGGCGTGTCTTGGATTTCATGTGGGGTCCTGGTTGGCGGTCCGGTGGGACGGGCGGCCGGTGGACGGTACTGGTTTCTGAGCGGTAAGTTCCAGTCCGGTCGGCGTGGGGGCGTACGGTGCCTTGCGGTCGGGTGGGGCAGGTCGGTAGGTTGGGGGTGTCATGGCGGAAGTACTGGTCATTGGTCATCGTAACCCGGATCCGGACGCGATCTGTTCGGCGATCGGCTATGCGGAGTTCCGGCGGCGGACGGGTCTTCCGGGGGCTGTGGCGGCGAGGTGCGGGGACACCAACGAGCGGATTGACTTCATCCTGGGGACGTTTGGGGTGCCGGCGCCGCGGTTTGTGGCGGACGTGTCACCGAGGGTGAGCGACGTGATGGAGACGCACGTGTTGAGCGTGGGGTTGGATGCGACGGCTTCGGAGGCCTTGACCTTGATGGACAACGCGAACGTGCGGGTTCTTCCGATCCTGGACGCGGAGCGTCGCTGCAAGGCGCTGGTTTCCGTCTTCAAGACCAGCAAGTTTTTCTTTCCGGCGGAGGGGAGGGCGTGGGATTCGCGGCGGGTGCTTGGGACGCTGAGGGGGCTTGCCCGCACGCTTCAGGGGCGGATGCTGTGCGCTTTCGAGCCGGATCGGGAGGACGACCTGATCCTGATGATTGGGGCGATGCGGACCTCCTCATTCGGGGAGCGGCTTCAGAAATATCCGGCTGAGAAGCTTCTTGTCCTGGTGGGGGACCGGGAGGACGTGCAGCGGTTGGCGATCAATGCACGGGTGCGTGCGCTGGTCGTCACTGGCGGGTTGGCGGTGACCGAGGAGGTGATGGAGTTGGCGCGGCGCAGCGAGGTTTCGCTCATTGTCTCGCCGGGGGACACGGCGACGACGGCGATGCTGTGCCGGGCGGCGATTCCGGTGCGGCACGTGCAGGACGAGCATTTTCTTTCGTTCCATCAGGACGAGCCCCTCAACAAAGTTCGTGATCTGGCGGCGGGTTCAGCGTTCGGGGCGTTTCCGGTGGTGGACGACGAGCAGCGGGTGGTGGGTATCCTGACGAAGTCGGACTTCCTGAAGCCGGTGGACCGGAAGCTGATCCTGGTGGACCACAACGAGCTTTCGCAGGCGGTCGCAGGCGCGGATCAGGTCGAGATCCTGGAGATCATCGACCACCATCGGATTGGCTCGTTGCGCACGCAGCATCCCATCTTGTTCCGGAACGAGCCGGTGGGTTCGACGAGCACCATCGTGGCGGATTGTTTTTTCAGGTACGGGGTGGAGATGCCGTCGCCCATTGCCGGGATCCTCCTGTCGGGGTTGGTGGCGGACACCTTGAATCTGACATCCCCGACCACCACGGCGCGGGACGTGGAGGTGCTGGCCCGTTTGGAAAAGCTGGCGAACGTGCAGGCGCGCGAGTTCACCGACAAGCTGTTCGCGTCGGGTTCGATCCTGGTATCGCGTCCGCCGGAGCAGGCGATTGTCGCCGACTGCAAGGAGTACGTGGAATCGGGGAGGCGCTTTTCGGTGGCGCAGATCGAGGAGTTGGGTTTCGACAACTTCAACCGCTGCAAGGAGGGGGTCTGTCGGGCGTTATCGATGTATTGCGCGGAGAAGGGCTACTATTTCTCGGCGTTGTTCGTGACGGATGTGGTGGAGCAGACCTCGCTTCTGTTGATGGCGGGGGCTGCGGAGTTTCTCGAGACCATCGACTATCCGGAACGGGAGCCGGGGATCTACGAGATGGCGGGCGTGGTTTCCCGGAAGAAGCAGTTGCTGCCGTACCTCACGCATCAGTTGGCGCGGGTCGGACGCTGATCTCCGCCGCATTGCGCCTCGTGCCGCAGGGCGTGGTCGACGAGCACCAGGGCGGTCATGGCCTCGACCATGGGGACCGCGCGGGGCAGGACGCATGGGTCGTGGCGGCCTCGTCCCTTGAGAACGGTGTTGTTGCCCTCGATATCGACGGTGTCCTGCTCGTGCATGACGGTGGCGACGGGTTTGAACGCAACGCGGAAATGGATGGTTTCGCCGTTGCTGATCCCGCCCTGGATGCCGCCTGAACGGTTGGTCACGGTGCGGACGCGGCCGTCGGCGTTGCGGATGGCGTCGTTGTGTTCGCGCCCGGTGAGTGAGATGCCCGCGAAGCCGCTGCCGATGTCGAAGCCTTTGGATGCGGGCAGGCTGAGCATGGCCTTGGCGAGGTCGGCTTCGAGGCGGTCGAAGACCGGATCGCCCCAGCCGACGGGGACGTTGCGGGCGACCCCGAGCACGATGCCGCCGACGCTGTCGCCTTCGGTTCGGCGTTGCTCGATGCGGGCGATCATACGTTCCGCGACGGCGGCGTCCGGGCATCGGACGATGTTGGATTCGGTGGCTGCCGAGGTGAACGTGTCGGGATCGATTGTGGTGGCGATGTCCTGCACCTGCGTGACGCAGGCGAGGATCTGGACGCCCCAGCGCAGGCGGAGCAGCTTGCGGGCGACGGCTCCGGCGGCCACGCGGCCGATCGTTTCCCGTGCGCTGGTGCGTCCGCCTCCGGGCCAGGCGCGGATTCCGTACTTGGCCTGATAGGTGTAATCCGCGTGGGAGGGGCGGAACTTGGTGGCCATTTCGGAATAGGCCTCGGAGCGCTGGTCCTCGTTCTTCACCCACATGGCGATGGGTGTGCCGAGGGTTCGGCCCTCGAAGGTGCCGCTGAGAATCTGGACCGTGTCGGATTCCTTGCGCGGCGTGACGATGCTCGATTGACCCGGGCGCCGGCGGTCGAGGTCCGGTTGGACGTCGGATTCATCGAGTTCGATCCGGGGCGGGCAGCCGTCGATCACCACGCCGACGCCACCGCCATGGGATTCACCCCAGGTCGTGATGCGAAAGAGATGTCCGAACGTGTTGCCCATCGGGAGGAGGCTGACGGAACGCGAGGGCAGGGTCAAACCGGGCGGCGAATCGAGGAATCACTCACCTGAGCGCGACGGCCCAGGCCAGTCCGCTGAGGGCGAAATAGCCAACGGCACACGCGACGTCGAATCTGGGCTTCTCGAACCAACGTCGCGGAAGCTGCGAGAGTCCGAATGCGAGGATTGCCCCCCACGCGAATCCGCTGGTGTGCGCCGTCACGTCCGATCGTGGTGAAGTGCCCAGAAGGATGAAGAGGGCCACGCCGCCGAGGACCCCGCGCACGACGGTGGCGGGGGCGAGTCGATGGGCGCGCGCGTCGGCGACGAGCGAGACGGTGAGCATGCCCAACGCGGCCATCACCACGCCTGATGCGCCAAGCCCGGGGTTTGTGTAGGGCCTGAAAAGGGACGATGTCAGGTAGCCGAAGATCCCCGAGAGAAGGGTTGCCAACAAACCGGCGCCTGGTCCGAAGCGTCCCATCGCGAGGCCGATGAGGACGAAGCCCGTGGTGAGATTGGAAGCCAGATGATCGATTCCAGCGTGGAGAAAAGTCGCGGTGATGGGTCGCCACCATTGGCCCTCCGCCACCGACGATGAGACCATCATGCCGACCTGTGCGAGCCGGCTGCCCGGGGCCTCCTCCACCCAGGAGATCATCAGGATCAGAAAACACCAGAGCATCGCCCCCCAGTGGAAACTCAGCGTGCTGTCGGAGGGCACGAACGCCGCCCGCCAGCCGCGGTTCTCGGTATGGTACAGACGCAGCGTCCGCAGTGCGCGCTGGGCGTCGCCGGGATCCACTTCGAGGCTCCAGCCGAGACCCTCGGTCGGGGGGCGGATCACACACGCGATATCCTGGCTTGCC
>CAIMTB010000547.1 GCA_903844265.1 uncultured Verrucomicrobiota bacterium | reverse complement strand
GTTGCGGTCCGCCCCCCGGAAGTCCGACGCGACGCCGTCCCCCCAACTGCCGCCCCGGCGCACCCGGTACGAGCCTGCTGGGGGTCCACTTGGGTTCCTCACCTCGTCCTTGCCATAGTACTTCTCGTCGTACCAATCGGCGCACCACTCCCACACATTCCCGCTCTGTTGCCCTGCACCGTATCCACTCACGCCTCCGGGATACCCCCAGACTACCGTTGTCTCTTCACTCCCCCTGTTGTTGGCGTTCCGGCATCGCTTCTCGTCCCACTCATCTCCCCATGGATAAATCAAACCCTTCACCCCTCGCGCCGCCTTCTCCCACTCCGCTTCCGTCGGCAATCTCAACCCTGCCCACTTCCCATACGCCACAGCATCATCCCAACTCACGCACACCACCGGATGGTCCAGCTTCTCCTCCGGGCATCGCCCGTTCTGCCATACGGGAATTCCATAATCCGCTTTGTCCGGTGCCCGGTGCTTCATCTCCGCAACAAACCTCCCGTACTGCCCGTTCGTCACGCAACTCAGCCCAATCCAGTACCCATCCACTTCCACTCGATGCTTCGGACAATTGCTATCCTTCCCGTCCCCCATCTCAAACTCACCCCCAGGCACATACGCCAATACACTCCCATCCTTGCGGTTCACCGCCAGATGGCGCTGCGTGCGGTGATACCCGCGCTGTTCGTCAGTCAGGCAGAGTTTTCCGTTGATCAGAGGCATAGATGGTGGTGTGGGTTGCTTGATTGCCGGACGGCAGGTCTCATGACCTGAGAGGGCCCTTCATCGCGACCTTATTGCCTTGGCTCCTCGCGTTTCCTCCCGTGTCCTCGTTTTCCATTCGCTCCCCTTCGCTCAGTCCACATCCAACATCCGGCCGCCGCGGATGGCGTCGCACCGGACCTGCTCACTGGCGCCACCCCGGGATGCATTCCGCGCCTCCCCCAATTCCACCAAGCGGCGCAATCCGCCAATGTGCTCCGCCCGGGACTTTGCCAGAGGAACCATCTCACCCGCACTTTTCACCAGGTCCCGGGTTTCTAACTGCCGCTCGCCATCCATGAAGGCCGGAAACATCGCGTCCTTCACCAAGGCTTCGAGTTCGGCCCCAACGAACCCATCGGTCCGCGCCAGTACGGCATCCAGCTCAAAACGGTGTTCCGCCCGTGTGTAGCCTCGCTTGGCGAGGTGGACCTTCAGGATTGCGGCACGTTCCTCCCGTGTCGGGAGGTCCAGAAAGAAGACCTCATCGAAGCGTCCTTTTCGCAGGAACTCGGGAGGCAGACGGTTGACATCGTTGGCGGTCGCCAGTGTGCAGACCGGCTTGCGCTTCTCCTGCATCCACGTGAGAAAGGTCGCGAGGACGCGAGCCGCGGTCCCGCTGTCGCCCCCTGAACCCGCGAAGGATTTCTCGATCTCGTCGATCCAGAGGATGCACGGCGACACCAACTCCGAGATCTCGATCGCCTCCCGGATGTTGCGCTCCGAGGACCCCAGGGCGCTTTGGAACACGGCCCCCATATCGAGGCGGAGCAGGGGCATCCGCCACATCGAAGCCGCCACCTTGGCGCAAAGGCTCTTGCCGGTGCCGGGAATTCCCACCAAAGCCAATCCCCCGGGCGGCTCCAGGCCGTAAGCCGCCGCGCGTTCCCCAAAGGCCTCGCGCCGGACCTCCAACCAGTTTCTCAGCACCTCCAACCCACCCACGCTGGCAACGGTCTCGGTACGCGTGACGAACTCCAGCGCACCGCTCTCCCGGATGACCCGGTACTTCTCCTCGCGGATCAGGTCGATGGCCTTCTCGTCAAGGCGCGGTTCCCGGCGCTCTTTGGCGGCCCGCTCCATCGCCGCTGCGTATGCGAGCCGAAAGGTGCGCTCGACCTGAGTCGCCGAGAGGCCAAGCCCCGCGTCCGCGAGGGACCCGACGAGACGCTCCTCGATGCGCTCCCGGGCCACCGTCCGGGTGAGGATGTCCCGGATCGCCGGCACGTCCGGTTTGGGCGCCTCCATCTGCACGACGTCGTGCTTTAACTCGACGGGCAGGTCGCGGGTCGGCGACACGATGACCAACGCCAGCAGATGATCCTTGCGGGTCAGCTTCCGGGTGAGCGTGCGCAACTTCCGCAACACCGGCTTCTCGGTCCACGCGAGATGGAAATCCGGGAGGACAAAGATCGCAGGCCCCGGACAGGCTTCGATCATGTTCAGCACTGTTGCCACCGTCGCTTGCTTGGAAGTGTCGAAGGCGGGCTCTCCCCTGTAGTGCGCCGTGAACTGGTCGGCCCCATCCCAGGCGTAGATCCCGCCACGGGCGAGCGCGGGCTCGCTGGAGCGGATCGCAAGCAGGTCCTGGATGACCCGCTCCTCGTCATAGGTGACGACGTGGATCACACCCACACGGGCACGGAGTTTCAATCGGAGTTCTTCCTGAAAGGTCATAGGAGTATCAAGTTTGAAGAATCACTTCCGTCTACCCAGTTTCACCAGCGGATACGCCTCCAGAGGGAGCGGCACCAACCGGCCGTCCGGCATCATCGCCTTTGATTGGTTCCCAGGAAGGAGGTCCTTCACCCACACCAGGCAGCGCTGTTCGGCGTCGATTCCGAAGGCCACCACGAAGCGCTTCTCCTGCTCCCGGCGACAGGGAGGATCCGGCCGGATGAAGTCTCCCGCCCATTGGTTCAGGGCGCGGACCACCTCTTCCTGAGTCGCCTCGCCCGTCGTTTCCTCGCGCATCCGCCCATCCGAGCCCACCTTGAGCACCGTTCCTCCCGGACGGATCATCTGGGATTTTTCGTAGACGATCAGGTTCAGTTCCGTCGCATTGTCATAAGCCGTGCTGACATACTTGCCGCAGATCACGCCAAGAGACGGAAAAGACGTGTTCTTCGGGATCACCACCACTCGCTCGAACTTGAGCGTCTCGCGGTTCCAGGATTCGAGGCAGTAGTCGTGGACGGTGCTCGCCTCGATCTCATGGCCCGCGAAGCGACAAGCCCCCGCCGCGACTGAACCAAAGGGGTCTCCCAGTCGGACAGGAGCGTCAGGGAGAAGGTTCTCAACGTACCCCCGGACCCCGAGCAAAAGGCTTGTTCCCCCGACCATGAAAACACCCCGGAGGTCACGTTCGCGTGCTCCATATTTTTCCCGGGCTTCCTCGATGGCCCGCTTCACGACGACCCCGACCCGCTTCAGGAAATCGTTCCGCTTGAGGATCGCCACAAGTTCCGCCTGCGTGAAGGTGTGACTGATCAATCGGCCCGTGATGTCATTGTATTGGGTGACATCCGCGGAGTCCTGCCCGGAGGACAAGGCGATCTTGGCGTCCTCGATCCCGGTGAGAAGCCGGGTGCCTATTTCCTTCAAGTCAGTTTCATTAAGGCCCTGGGCTTCCTTCAGAGCCTGAAGCATCCAACGGTCCACCGAGGAGCCCCCGATTTCATCGCCGGCCCGGCCCAGCACCTGGCATTTCTGGGAACCCTCGGCCTTCGGGTTCGGCTTCACCACCGAGACATCCAGAGTCCCGCCCCCGAAATCAAAAACAAGGTAGAGATCACCCGGGCGGATGGCATCCACATAGCCGAGGATGCACGCCGTGGCTTCATCAATGAAGGATACCCGGCCAAGGAAGGCGCTGCGGACCGCCGCTTCGAGCCAGTCCGTGTAATGGTTGAACGCCTCGACGGGCAAGGTGACGACGAGTTCCTCGTCTTGCAGATTCCCACCCGCGGCTAGCCCGAAGGTCAGGGCGGTGCGCACGATTTCCGTTGCAGCCTCGAAAGGTCGCACGTGTCGATCCCCGACCCAACGCGCATGATTGAGGTTATTGAGCACGTCCAGCTTGACCCATCGAAAGGTGCCCGGGTGGTCGATCAACCCCTCGGAGGCGACCTCTTCGCCGAGCAACCGACGGCCGGCGGCGCCGTAGTGGACCAGGGAGGGCATCACGGGCGCCTCTCGATCAGTCTTCTCGCCGTCGAGCCGATAGCGAAAGCGTCGCCCCAAACCGTCCAGGCGGATGAGGTCGGCCCGGTTGGCCGCGTGGTTCCACCGGGCCATCACCGTGTTGCAGGTGCCAAAATCGAGCGCGACAGGCATAGGTTTTCAGCGGGTTTGAGACCCAGAGCATCGAGGGACCGGGCGACTTAGGCTTCCTTCCGACTGACCATCGCCTTGGTCACGACCGTATCTCCGCAGGTGTAACCCACGAATCGAATCCGAACACCGTCGCCATCGGTGACGTCCCCGCCGCTCATTCGCTGGTGAATTCGCGGATCATAAGGCGCCTCCGCACCCACCTCGCCGATTGGGGAGATGCCAGCCTCCGAGAAGGCCGCTTCCAGTTTGCCGGCCATGGTGAGCAGATCCTCACGACGAACCTCGCGCCCCTCCACTGCGAGCGTTCGCATGGTGGCGAACTGGGAAAGCAACGGGCCCACACGACGCGCCAGACGGAGAATCGCTTCGCGCCGAGCGCCCTCGACGTCACCAGCGGATCGTCGCTCAAGCCGGGCGAATTCCTCCCGCAACTGTTCAAGTTCCCGGCGTGCGTCGTCCCGTTCGAGACGAACGCGGGCGATGGCCGCCTCGGGTCCGCCTGAAGCGGATTCGGCGGCGCTCCCCGCGTCGCCTCCGGCCAGAACCTTCAAGGCACGGGTCAAGCGACTCCCAAATCCGGCAACAGATTCTTCCTTAGAGTTCATCTTCGAAATCCCTTCGTTCCCAGGTGCACGACCTCACGGTTTTTTGCGTCCGTCCTTGGGGTTGCCACTGCCGCCAAAGACATTCGCCAGATCCTCCGCTGACACGTCGCCATGGGCTTTGATCGCCCCCTTCTGCGTGGCGGCATCGTCTGCGGTCACGGTGATTGTGGTCATCTCCAAGGCCCGGAGAGCCTGGAGAGCCTCAAGCTCCCCAGCCCAAACCCGAGCAAGGGGCGTTGCCTTCTGCCGCAGTTCCGAGAGCCGGGCCTGCGACCGGCCAAATTCATCCGGACCGCACGCCACCACGGCGTCGCCCGACCCGCTATCGTCACCGGCACAGACCGTGATCCAATAGACGTGATCGTTCTTCGGGTCTGGGTGGGCACCGTTGAGCGCGGCCACGAAGCGTTCCAGCCAGTCCTCGCTGCTCGCCTTCGCCTTGAGCACGGCCTGGTCGACCTTGCCGCTGCGGACGCCGACGAAGAGCGCGCGAGCTCTCACCAAGGGGTCCGGATGCTGCGAGTCCTGCTGGAGTTCGGCATCACTCGCCTTGTGCTTTGCCCACACCTCGAGAAGGTCATCGAGGCCATCCGGCAGCTTCGGAGCTGGCTCAACCTCGATCTTCGGCAGATTCTTCAAGGCCGCCACCGCTTGATCCACGGCAGCGCGTTTCTTCGGGTCCTTAGGGCGACGCCCTGTCTCGGACCAACGCCGCACCAGGTCGAAGAGATCCCGGCCCTTCATCTCGCGGGCGGCATCCACGATCCGGTCCTCGTCACCGCTGGCCAACAAAGCCCGAAGGCCCAGGCCGGCATCCATCCCCTGGACCCGCATCGACGCCCGCCGCAGTTGGTCAGCCAGCGCGGCATCCCGCCCTTTCTGGAGGGTCTCGACGATGCGCTCCCGCCCTCCCGCGTCCACGATCGCCAAAGCTTCAGCCAGGAGCCGTCCCTCGGCGTCACCCAGGGCCTGGTACGCTTTGACATCTCCCCAGAGCAGGAGAAGGAGCGCCTCCTTGCCTCCATCAGAAGACAGACGCCGCTGGTCCCGCAGAATCTCAAAGAGGGCCTGATCGCTCGAGCGAAGCCACTCGTCCACGATGACATCGTTGACCTGCTGATCGTTCGGCAGAGCCCCGATCCACCGGGTGGCGGCCGCGGCGAGGCCTGGGTCGGCATCCGATCGGAGGCGCAATACCTCTATCGCCGTCGCCCTGCTGGGTTTGAGTCGGACACCCAGCCCGGCCTTGAGCGCGAACGCCGACGTGAAATCGGGTCCGGCCGCGATCACCCTATCGGCATACACGGATCCAGCAGCGGCGATGGGCGTGCCGGGCGGCGTCAGGTACTCGGCAACCGCCAGCGCCACACCCCGTTCGATGGGGAGGGCCCCAGCCCAAGCCCGACGGGCGGCTTCGTCCAGCGAGCCCACAAAACCCCGAAGACCCACCCGGACATCACTGTCCTGATCCAACAGAAACCCGGCACCAACCGCGGCGTCGCCGCTGGTTAACCCGCCCCCCCCCAGTTTGAGCCGAGAAAGAACCCGGAGCGCTTGGTCTGAGCCAGCGAACGGGCTCCGTAGGGACTTGAGGCTCGAACCGAGCCACTCTTGCCGTCTCGTTCCCCAGATCCGCCACAGGTTCTCGATCAAGGGCGCGCTCGCTTCCTTCGCCAACGCGGCACGCACCTCCCCCGCCCCAGAGCTCCCCGCGTCGACCGCCGAAACGAGAGCCTCGGCCGCCTCGTAGCCCCCGTTGGCGATCAGGGACTTGACCGCCGCTCGCCGGCGCGAGCCCCCGAGGAAGAACCCCTTGTCGTCCAGTTGCTTGCGGGCTTCCTGAATCGAGAGGCTCATCGCGGATCCCCCTTCGGCTTCTTGCTAGAGGTGCTGCGCTCGGTCACCTGGCGCTGCTGTTCCAGCCAGACATCGATGTCGGCCTTCCGGAAACGCCACGCCGACCCGATCTTGATGCCGGGCACCAAGCCCTTCTGTGCGTAGCCATACACCGTCCGCTCGGCCAACTTCAGGTACTCCGCGACCTCCTGAAGCGTCATGATGGGATCTGCCATAGGATTCCTTCGTCTCGTCGCACTCCGCTAACGACGATCCGAATCTGCATCATTGTGTCAGTATATGTCAACGCAAGACACTTGAACGCAGTGGAAGAGCAGTTTGTTGCCCGCCACCGACTACCGCCGGCGGCTGACTCGTCGCGTCGCTTGGGCGCGAGGCCAGGGACGCCTCCCCCATGAGACTCCAAGGATTCCTCGGGGTCCGCGCCCCACGGTCGGTCATCGCACGAGGCCGATCGGGAAGGCCGTGGTGGTGAGGCCGCCATCTTCCCCGCATCACGAGACCAGCGGCCGCCGCCGCCGGCGTTGCTCTGCCAAGGACGGATCCTTCCCCCCCCCAGATGCGCACGCCGCCCCCCGTTCGCGCTCGCCAAGTTTCGAGGCAGCCGCCTCACGGTGCGGAAGGCAGCCAGCCGGGGGACGACCGGCTGGGGGTGGGCAGGAGTGGGTGGTCGTCTGGCAGTCGTGGGGGTACGGACGAAACTGACAGAATCCGCCTTTTCCCCCAAACTTTCTCCAATACGCGTATGGAGCAGTTTCTGGGGAAACTGCGTGTTTCGTCAGTTTCGTCCGTACCCGCCCGTCAATTGATGAGGTGGAGCAACCGGATTCCCCGCCAAATGAGGTTTCCACGACCGTCCTTGGCATCGCTCCACCCACGTTCCCGCAAGCGCTTCGCGAGGATGCGGGAGTTCAATGCGTAACGGAGCCCAGAAGCCTCGGCCCAGGCCTGATACGCCTTGAAGAGTTCGTTGTGATTGGCCGAGGACGGAGCGAAGAGCTGAGTCCGCTCCGCAAGGAAGTCGCCCAGCACGTCCTCATCCTGCCGGTAGCCGGCGCACGCCGCCCGGACGGTTGGCGGCGGCTGAAGCCCATCGCGTTGCCACAGTCGAGCTCCTTCAGCCATCCAGTTGAGGATCCCGGGACGTTCCAGGAGCAGCTTCGACGGCAGCCCAGGATCACGCTCCTCGACCGGGATCTGTACGGGGAAATCGATGAGCCGCACGCGCCTCCAGATTCCGTCGTCATTACCCCGGATCGCCGGCTTGTGGTTCCCCACCATCCAGAGCTTGGCGACGGGCCGGAACTTGAACCCGTGCTCGTATTTGCGCGCCCCACGCAGGGTGTCCCCGCCACAAATGTCCTTGATCGAACCCTCGTTGAGGCGTGCCCCCTCATGAGTCTCCGCACCGACAAGGAAGCGAACGCCGGCGATCTCCGCGATCACGTCCGGTGGCGTCGCCCCCCGGTCGGAACTGTAGAGAAGCGACTCGGCCGCCTTGCCCGCGTACCCGCCCATGCCCGCGAAGAGGGTCTCCAGAAGGGTGCTCTTCCCGTTGCACCCCAGGCCATACAGGAAGAGGAAATGGTGTTCAGTGGTGAGCCCGGTCAGCGAGTAACCGGCCGCCTTTTGCACGTATGCGCGGACTTCCGGGTCCGGCAACACCCGCTCCAAGAATGCTACCCACTGCGGGGCGCGGGCGTTGGGGTCCAGATCACATCCGAGGGATTTCGTGATGAGTTGTTCCGGGGAATGCGGGGTTATCTGGCCGGTCCTCAGGTTGAGGACCCCGTTGGGCGCGCCGACAAGCCACGGGTCGGCATCCAGGTCTTCGGGAGAGATGATAATGCGTCGGTCGGTGGACGCGAACGTCGCCATGGAGGAGACGTTCCTTGCACTGGCGAACGCGGTCGCGGACTCAGTGATCGTCTGGATCTCAACTTTGGCACTCAGCCCATGGCGGACATCCTGGATTGTCGCCAAGACCTCTGTGGCGAGTTGACACGACAGTCTCAGGAGTCCGCCATCCTCTCGGGCATTCCATCGGCCGGACTCGAACACTATCCAACGCTTCCACTCGGGCACGTACCGGATGATCTGACAGAATCGATCGACGAACTCCAGGGCGCGGCTCGCGTCCGAACCCTCTGGGAGTGTGTCCTCCTGTTCGCTGTCGCCTGGGTCCTGATCACCGGCGGCCGTGCTCGCTTCAACGGCTGATGCCATTCCACCAACGGAAACCTGCTGGTGATCGACGCCAGCGGCGCAGCCGCCGCGGCGTGGAATCTGCCGACGGTTGCGAGGAGCGGGGATGCGGAGCCCTGAGCCGGGCGGCGGCGGCAGTACCCCGGCCCAACCGCAAGACCTGGCGGCGGCGAAAATGGTGCCGAGGCCGATCCCCCCTTGAGACCGCGAACGACCAAAGCTGTCCCAGTCCCGACCGGCTTCGGTCTCGACCCATCGTGTCGGCGCGGTCTTCGACCATCTGACCCACAGGGCCCAGCCGGATTCACCCAAGGTGTGCAGCGCCATCCCGACCTTCAGCCACGGAGCCCGGGGGCAATCCGCCGAGATGTGACGGAGGGCATCCTCCACCGCGGGCAACGGGTCCTCATTCGCCTGTGGGAACACCCGTGCGGTGGACTCGCACCCGGTGGCCACGAACCCGTCGAGACCGATATCCATCATCCCAGGCCTCTCCGAACGGGCGCTCAACAGACCATCCGAAGTTGTCGCCGGCGACGGCTCGAGCAGCACAGGCAGTGGCTCTGCGGCCTCGTTCACCCAGGCGTCCGGATCCGATGACACGAAGCACAACCTGCACAGGTCCTTCCCGCTCGGATCAATCGAAACCCCGTAGTTGTCCCGCATGAGTACACCGATCCCTTCGAAATACCGCCGGTGATTCCCTGGTTCCGGATCCACGGCGAATAGGACTTTCAGCCCCGACGTCGGACTCGCGAAGGAACCAAACACGTGGGGACATTGGCGGAGCGCGTTCCGGAGACTCGCGATCCTATCCGGTTCGAGATCATCGATGTCGGCGCAGATTAACCCGGAGTACACGAGTAGCGAGTCGCTCGAACGGCGGGAGAACGTCCCAGACCACGTAACCCCGGGGAGCTGCTTCTTCGCCTCGGCCACGGCGCTCTTGGCGAACGCCCTCGCCGAGGCGGGCGCGCCCTCCCCGCCTGCGGACACCAGTCGCTCACCCTCCAAGAGTGCTTCCCGGAATTGATCGCGCACGGCATCCACTTGGGCCGCCCAAGTTCTAAGGCGGATGTTCTCCATAACTGCCGCCGCGTCAGCCGTTTCCTCCGAGGTTGGTTCGACGGCCGACGGAAATACCGTGCAAAATCGTTCGCTCATAGGGTGCCGGGCTTGCGGTGGGAAGGCACCCCGAGCTGCCAGGGTGCCGTGCCCACCGCACGCTCAGTATTGAGACTGCTGGGAATCCCCCGAACTCGGGGCGGGAGGGGTCATCGGTCGTTTCAGCGGCGATGAAGCCGGGATCGCGCCGCCCGCAGGATTCGGCACGATCTGGTGCGTCGGCGGTTGAGTGACCGGAGGCCGTGGAATGATGGGCTTCGGGGTAGTAGGCGCTCCAGTGATCCAGAGCCCATCACCGAGCGTCGGTTCAGCGTCCGACCATTCCGACGCGAACAGCGCGATGTTCGGATACGAATCGCCCGCTTTGTCCACCCCAACCGCGCCAGTGAGCTTCGAGAACGCCTTCTTTCCCCACTTGGAGTTCGTCCGTTCCTCCCGCGATATCGTCAGGAGCACATATCGTCCAACGATCTCATCGAGATCGAAGTTCCGGGTGGGCTCCTCCTGGAGGAGGCCGGTCAAGAACGGCTTCAGATTACCCAACTCTCCAAGGGTTGCGGTCATCCACGGTGACTCGATCAAGGTCGGCTGTCCCGTCCAGATGCCGAAGACAAAACACACGACGTCGCGTGGCCGGTCCTCTGGACGGTCGTACCATCGTACTTTGGAGATGTACTTGTAGCCGACCAGGACGGACGGCCAGGGGCCTGGTTGAATGTCGTTGATCTGTGACTGTGATCTACTTGTAGGTATCTTCATTGTAATACTGTGTCAGCGTTGTGGTTGATGTAGTGATGGGAGGTTAAAGAATACACGAACATGAGTTGAGGTTTACCGAAGCTTACGGACAGCCGAGGACCCTGTTGTGGTCACTTTGGTCCGAAATTCATCGTGTGCCATGGACGCCGGGACACGCCGTCCGGATCGACCAAGAAAAGAGATTGAATCTCTACGCCAGGCGGAAGGGATGAGTGCGGCAGCCACAGGCGTCCTGCCTCATCGCGCAACCAGGTTTCACATTTAGGACAAAGCCATGCGATGTGTACGGCTTTGCCGCCACGACAGGGACGTCGGGCCAGCCTACCGTCCGCATGGCAGCGAGGACACTTAGGGGGATTTGTCGGAGTATTCATATACTTAGTCGGATATGGATGATGTGGTTGGGTCCGAGAATCTGAAGGTGTGACAGAGACAACGGTACGAGCGGGGAAACCGAATGTTGTAGCGCACCCTTTACGGCGGTGGAATTGCGCGTACGCCCGGGGAGGATCCGGGGGCCATGCCCAATGCGTTGCGCTCTTGGTTGAGCTACACTACGGACTTGTCCGCGTCGCCGAGGGCAGGCGGGTAAGGGTCTTCGTCTTGAGCGCAAGGCGGGCCTCTTGGAGGTTGCCGTCGGCCACAGGAAGGCTACGATTCGAGGTGCTCTGTCCAGGGCACCAACGAGCCGCCGTCCGGCCTGCAACCGGCGGCGGTTTTCAGTTCGCGTGTGGAGTCAGCCCGGGCCGGGGAGAAACCGGTGAGGTTGGGCCCTTCGGGCGAGGATGATCGAGTCCCTGGGAAACAAGGCGCTCGACCTCGGCGGCAGGGATGCGCCACCCCCATCCCGCCCAGACCCCTGAAACCGCCCCTGCCCGGAGCCTTCGCTTTAGCGTCTCGGGATGAACCCGGAGCAACTCTGCGACTTCCCGCAGCAAGAAGAGGCGCGGCGTTGGCCTGTTTGTCGATTTGCCGTCGGTCGTGTTGTTCACGCACCCAGCATGCCGTCTCGTACGCCCGGGAAGGGTGGGCCAACTTACTCGTACGACGACGCGGGCACCCTCGTTGACTCTTCCATGCGGTCGTGCGGATTGGCCGATTGCACGCACGTCAGCACCAGCTCATCAGCCTCCCGCTTGCAGTCGGTAACGATCGGGCAGGCCACAACCCGGAAGCCCAGGCGCTTTCCGAAGTTCCGCACCCCTTCGCGAGCCTCGGTATCGGCCGTGTCACGCCTGTCCAAGAATTGACCGATCGCCCTCCAAGTCCACCAACAGAACCCGGGCGCAGCATTGCCAGCCACCAACCAGTTCTTCCAGAGCACTACGGTTGGATGGTGGGGGCACCTGGTTTTCTCTGGTCGCTTCCAACCGGACGCGCGCCGCCTCTCGATTTCGGCTCTGATGTCAGCATCCGCGCCCCCCTCGCTGACCAGTTGGGACAGCCACCCATCGGTAAGGCTTCGGAGGAACCTGTCCTTGTCGTCTAGAGGCAGGGCGGCGTTCGTAGTCGCGATGCCCTCCAGGATTCCGCCGACCTGGAAAGTTGCCTGCTGCCACGACTCCACGGACTTGAGGAACGCCCGAGTTTCAGGGCGCGTAGAACACCGCGAGGCATCCACGCGGAGGGGTATGAGCACTCCGCCTCGCCCCTGCATCCACCGCTGGGCTACTTCAAGGTTGTTCGCGGTAAAGAATTCATCACCCTGCCAAGCGAGAAAGCCCGTCGCCTCGCTGACAGACACCACTTCCGAGGGAGCGTCGAAGGACTCGTTGGGGCGGGCGTCGAGGATCCAGCCAGCCCACTTCCGCAGCGCATCAGGTCGGGCCCGCTGCTCCGCCGTACCGCATGCTCGAATGGCGGGAGCGAGCAGGCTGGCCACGGGACGGAGCGCCAAGGCCGAATAACTCGGCTCATTCTGGCCGTTGAGGTCGAACAGCAACCGGAAGGGATGGCAAAGGTACGCCATCGAGCCCTCCCTCCCATCCGGGCGATTCTCAGGCGCGTTCAACTAACCACCCCCTGCATCCCAAAATCACAGAGCGATGGGGTGACGACCCGACGGGGCTCAACATAGAACGCTGCGGTCGTGGCGATATTTGCGTGCCGGAGTTGGTGCGAGGCCGTGATCAGGTCTGCGGTTTGCGCCACATAGGAACCGTATTCCTTCCTCAACACATGAAGCGGCTTCTCCCCGTCCACACCGTGCTTCCGGAGCCAAATCACTGCCCGTTCGAAGATCGAGTCGCACCGATAGTCACGAGGATCGGCCGGCATCGACTCCCGCCCCGAGAGCACCCAGTCCGACGGCGCGCCGTTAGCCTGCCATGCGCGCAGTTCCTCCAGGAGGCTCTTGTCCACCCGCACCAGCCCCTCAGAGGCTTGCGTCTTGGCTGCCCCCACGGCGGTCGTGGCGACCCAGATTGCCGATTCCGGCCAGCGCACCTGAGTCCACGTCAGTCTGTCCATCTCGCCCTTCCTGAGGCCCGCCAGGAGACCGAGGAGGATCGAGATCCAGACCGCCGGGTCGCTCTGGCGCAACTCCGTTCGCGCCGCCTCGATCAACACGGCTACGTTCACCGTGCTGACGTACCGGGTTGGTGCCGCAGGCGGGAGTTCGATGCCGGCGAAGGGCAGCGGGGCTGGAAGCGGCAGGGCGATCCGCTTCAACAAGCGCCGGGAAAACAGGCTACGGGCACAACGGATCAGCGTCCGCGCTGACGTGGAGGCCTTCCGTTCTTCAAGGGGATTGCCAGATCGACCCTTTACATAGCGGTCCACGATTCGCTGCACAATCAGAGGCGTCAGGTCATGGAGTGGGACGGCGTCAAGCTTGCCCCGCCAGGCCGCATTCCCGCCGGCCTTCGCGTCAAACCGGGACTCGTCGCCCTCCAGGCCAAGATGCCGTTTCGCGAACCAGCGCAGCGCGTAGGCATAAGTCCCGAGCGTGCGCGCCTGCACGACGCCAAAACCCTCCACATGGGCGATCAAGGAGCCGACCGTCGTCTCGCGTCCGTCATGGCGATCCGGGTTGATCCACCTGAGCGCCGGCTCCCATCCCTCGACTTTGACACAGCGGTAGAACTCCGCGGCCTGGGCCGCAGCGTCGTGCTTGCCCGACTTGGTGAGCGTTACGCGCTGACGGCGCCCCGCCGCCTGGATCTGTACGGACCAACCACCACACTCATGGACGTCACCATCCACTCGGTAGTCATTCCGCTTCAGGCGCCCCAACCAGTGATTCGCATGTGACTTATTCATCGGCCGAACCCCCGTGCATTTCCCGTGCACTTTTGATGTCGTACCTCATCGCGAGCAATCGTACGCCGTGATATCCTTAAACGCAATAGACGCCTGTAAGTATTGGACATTGTGACACTTACCCACCACAACACGCGACAGCATGTCATAACACGCAATAGAGATGGTAGAGACTACGGATCAGAAGGTTGACTGTTCGACTCAGTCCGGATGCACCAATCTATCTCCCAACGGGTTACGTAGGCCGGCGAGCGCCAAATCCGAAGCCCTGATTCACCAGTCTGCGCCATTTCTGCGCCACTCTTGCGGGATCCCAGGCCCCATGCGTCGAGGAACGAAATTACCTCCCCGAGCGTGGCCTCAAGGTTTTCGTCCCCATCGGATCATCCGTCCAGCGCCTCGGGACCCCGATCCCGGACCGAGCTAGGACGTGCGTGTAGATCTGGGTCGTCGCCACGTCGTTGATGCCGCCATCGCGCCCACACGCCTCGGGGGCGCATCGAAATCCCGCGGTTCCCTGCCGGTCGTCGAAGTGACCCACATCAGATGCCGACGCCTGAGGTCGCAGCAGCCGAGAAAAGAATCGGACTCGAGGCCGCCTACCCCGCCTCCTGCAGAAAGACCCCCCATCTCATCTTTCCCGAGCTGGTTCCATCGGAGACTCCGGGCGACGCGACGGGACTCCGACGGAGAGGTCGACCCTCGGGCGGACACCCTTGATTTTCGATCGACCTGGACCCAGGAATGCGCGAGCAGTTCGCCCTGCCCCCCCCCTCGTCCCGCGCAATCCGCCCTACGGCGGAGGACGACAATCACCGACTGCGACAGGCACTCACATTCTGGCAGAAGAGCGGACGGGTCTGAATGAGGGGGCGCCGGTGACCGGGAGTCCTCGACCAGATTGCACCGCGCCGTCAGGCAACCCAAAACCAGCAGAAGCCCGTGGTCATCGTGGGTTGCCGGTTGGTCCCATCACGAGGCGTGGCTCCCGTGGACCTACCGGGTCACTCTCGCTGCCACCGCCAGTTGAGACCGCCACGGCGAATGGGGCCGACCAATGGCTACCTCCCCACGGGCGCGTGGAACTTCATGCGCTCTCGGATATCTCCAAAAATCCGGCCCCACGCACGCTTACCGAAGCAACACAATCGACCATCCGTAGTCGAGTAATGCATTTTCCGCATTGATGCCGGAGAGACCATGGCACGGAGACGTCCGCCGGGCAATGGCGACGTGTGTCATAAACTGGTCGGGGACGTCCATCCTCGCACCAGAACTCAACCGATTTCAGTCCGATCTTCGTCGTGTGGGGTGCGGATATCACACCCGATCACAAATCCGCCCGTAAAATGGTTCTTCGGCGAAGATAAATCACACTTCCTTGGCACTACATTTGGAGTTTCGGAGCACCTCACCCGCAAAATCCCCAGCAAACACCGCGTTTCCGAAAGAAAATAGATCGAAACACTGTCGAAGACGGGTTTGAGAGCTTCCTGGTCGGACCGATCGCGATGAAGCCATTGAAACAAAGGCGAAGGAATGATCGCAACGAAGCGCGATGAGAGGCGGTGAAACCCGGGAATTTCGAATTATAAGTCCGCTGTGTCTGCCATTTCACCACATCGGCTGGCGTTGATTGCCCATGCCATGCCTTGCATTGCGTGTGAAGAACCTCGGCCTGCCTGCGGTAAGACATCAGCCCAGGTTCAACGTCATGCAATGCGAAGCGCGGCGATCCAGACCTGGCACATACAGGAAGGAGATCGACCATCGCAAGCGACCCATGCGGGGACTGTGGATCCGAGGGAGATTGCAGGCTTGCGATCAGGGTTTGGGGACCTCGGATGTGCTCCAGTTCACCCCTCCCCGCAGGATGCCGACCAGGCCGTTCGAGGTCGCGTCCACGGTTGAGAGCCCCTCCTGTTCGTCGAAGTGCCAGAGGGCCAGGGGGCGGGGGAGATCATCCGCCGCGATCCGCTGTCCGCCGAGGAGGGCAATCTCCGCGGACGACCGGGCGACGTTCCAAAGCACGACTTCGTCGATCTTCCCAAGGAACGAGTTCGGGTAAGTGTGATAGTGCCCGATGTTGAGGGGAGCTGTCGTCGTCGGTGGTCCCGGCGGACCCACCCATGGGAGGGCGGCGGCGGGCTTGCCGTCCACCACGAGGCGTCCGCCCGCAGCATCGACCACCAGCGCCACGTGATGCCATTGCCCGTCCGCGATCGGACCGGCGTCCAAACCCTGACCCCCGCCCCAGATCGAGCTTCCGGGCGACGCGAAATAGAACGCGCGCAGCCGGCCCTTGTAGACGAACAGGCCGTACCCGTTGAAGGAGCCGTCGACGTACTTGCTCACGATGCCGTCGACGACGGCGTCATTGCGGGAGGTTTGGATCCAGGCCGCCACGGTGAGGGGGTAGGCGTTCAGTTCGGCGCGATGGGCGACGACCACCGCATCGTCGATCCCATCGAAGGCGAGGGCTCCCTGCGGGTCCACGTGGATCACCTCGGGCGTCCCGACCGCGCGGTAGAATCGTTGTTGGGTGGAGTCGGTCGCCAAGGCGGTGAACCGGAGGCGGCCCAGGAAATCAGCGGTGAGCACCCCGGTCTCGTCCCAGTCCACCAGATTGACGCTCGACTGGAGGGCGCAGCGGTCCCCGGGGGAGCCGGGCCAGAGGAGGGTAAAGGCCAGGCCTTCGCCGGGAGGCCCGGTCCGCGGCGGCAAGCCTGTGGGGTCGGGTTCGGCCGGAACGGCTGCGGGGAGCAGCGTCACCCGGGCAATCACGGGAGCGCTCTCGAGGGCGGCGTCGCGGACGACGAGACGGAATTGGATCTCCACCTCTGCTGCGACCGCTTCCGCGGCGAACGACGGGATCGGAGCCGTCGGGTTGTCCAACGTGACGGCTGGGCCGGCGGTCTGCGTCCACTCGAAGGCGATGGCGTCGCCGTCCGGATCCGAACTCCCGTTGCCGTCCAGGTAGACCCGTTTTCCCGTTGCCGCAACGGGGCTGGCCGGGCCATGGGCGACGGCCACTGGCGGGCGGTTGGCGGGAAGCGGTGATGTTCCCAGCGCTGCAGCCGCCCAACTGTCGGGTTGGGATTCGGATGCGCCAGATGGCCACCACCGAGTCGTGGTGGGGTCCACCGGGTTGGAGTGGACCAGGACGAGCGGGCTTTGGCGGTCCCAGCCTCCCAGCAACGCCTCGGGGATCCGCAGTTCGGCGCTCCAACTGGAATCCCCGCGACTGATGACGGCGATGAAGCCTGATTCCGGCGTGGCCGGAGTGTCCCCGAGGAGCTCCGACGGAATGCCAAACTCGTCGACGAAGAAGCCGGCCAGGTCGGCGACGGTTGCGGGGACGTCACGGTTGGCGCGTCGGTCCACGCGAAGCCCGACGGTGGTGGGGGCGGTGCCCGACCCGCTGAAGCGGAGATCGGACACGCAGGCGTGCAGCGCGCCGTCGGCATGGACCATGCGCGCGTTGACGAACCCACCGTTCGAGAGCGCCAGGCGGATGAGGGGGGCCCCGGCATAGGCGGCATCTCCGCAGTTGCCGTCGAGGATCGGTGCCGCGGCGGTGGGAATCACGATCGGCTCGATCTCGAAATGGACGGTGGCCCGGCCGGACTCCTGGTCGGAATCGGTACCCAGGACTTCAAGCGTATAGGCCCCAGGCGGCAGATCGCGCAACGAGAGGGTCGATCCGGTCTCGGTACGGACTTCGGCACCCTCGAGCCGCCACTGCAACCGCGCCGGATCCAGGCTGCCATCCTCGGCGTCATAGCCCACGGCCGTCACTGTGGGGGTCGTGCCGAACGGAAGCCGCTCGCCCTCCCTCAGTCCTCCGATCGAGACGTCCGGGGCGTGGAGTGGGAGGCTGAAGGATGCGGATTCGGCGACACCGGCGTTGAAGCCGTCGGTGGCGATGACCCGCAGTCGGCAGTGATTCCCGCCAGGGAGGAGGCGGGTGTTGGTGGCGAAGGCTTCGTCGGGATACCCCACTTGCAGGGTTTCCCAGGAGGCACCGCCGTCAGCACTGAACTGGAGGGTGTAGCTGAGCGGGTCCTGCTCGGGGTCGGACCCGGTCCACGCGGCGGTGAGGCGGTGGTTCGCCGCGTCGTAGACGGGATCCACCAACTTGACGGTGGGGGATCCGGGGCTGGGCTGGTACTCGGTGACCACCACCCCGCCCTTCAGGATCTGCAGTCGCACGGCGCCGGGTTGGTCCGGAATGAACTGCACGAAGAAGGACTGCTGCCCGTCGCCATCGTCGGTGCGGTCCCAGACAAGGGGGAATTCGGCGATGGCCGTGCCGACGGCGTCTGCCCAGCGGATCCGCCAGTCATGAGTGACGGGTGGGGGATTGAGCGAGGCCGCCAGTTTGGCGGGGTCGAAGGTGGAGGCCGGGAGGCGGTAACAGGGGCGGAGAACGGCGGTGTTCAGGCGGAGGTCGAGTGTCCCGTTGACCATCACGACCGTGCCGGGAATCGGCGGGTCGCCGGCGCCGGCCAGGCTGCTGAGGGCGGGGCCACGGGCGCCGGGGATGCGATCGAAGAGGGCGTCGAGCGAGGGTTTGGAGGTCCAAGTGGAGGAGCGGTAGCTCATCAGGTCCGCGGCATTGGTTGGGCTGAGGACGCTGTAGGTACGGGGATCGAAGCCGTATTGGGTGGTCCGATCCGCCAGTTCGGCGGCCAGGTTGGCGGCGCTGACAATGCCGATGGTGCAGCTGTCCAGCGGGTACGGGCCGGCGCGGAGCGGTCGGCCCCCACCGCAGCCGAGCGGGGACATCGATTGATCGATGTGTTGGAGGGTGTAGTTGTGGCCGAGTTCATGGGCCAGGGTCTCGCCGCCGCGGGGTTCGTCCCACGCCTGGTTGCCACTGACCGAACCGGGCGGCTCCATCTTGACGACTAGATCCTCCGCCACCCCCGAATTGGGGCGGGTGGCGAGACCGAGTGAGGTGGATCCACCGGAGGAGGTGTTCGCCATCCAATGGACGGTGCCGACGTAGTGCGTGTCGCCGCAATCGCGCGGGTTGCTCTCGAACGACGAGTAGATCTTGAGCCAGTAAAGGGCGTCGTCGAAGCCACCGGAGACATCGAATGGCTCGTAGTCGATCGCCGGGTAGGGGATGTAGTATTTTGAGATCTTGATCTTCGGAACCGGCCGGCTGATGCGGTCCCCCTTGAGCACGAACCGGAAATGGTCCACCGGAAGCAGCGACTGCGCGCGGGCCAGGATGTCCCCGAACCCGGACGCTGGATCCCGTGGATCGTAATTGGGGGCAGCGGTGTGGACGGGGACGAACACCAGGCACGGCGACCCGGTCTGGACGACCTCGATATTCCCGGACGTGAGGACATTGTTGCCGAGGGGGTTGGGCCCCGTCTCGGGGACGCCCATCGCCGGGTTGAGGGTGAACTCCACCCGGAACCGGCCGCGCTGGATCCACTCGTTCGGCAATTGGAACAGGAACCCATTGTCGACCCCGGAGCGGAGGGTCCCGAGGTTGCCGGTCGAGGTGATCGTGGGGTTGTTCACCGGGGACAACGGGGACCCGGCCAGCGCCGTGTCCCCGGCGTAACCGCGGAGCAAGCCGTTCACCGCGTAGCGCCCGACGCCGGTCGTATCCTTGGCGAGTCGCGCGTACACCCGGGCGACGGTGGGCTTGTTGGCGGCCAGGCGCGTCGAGTTGTCGAAGTCCTGCGTCGTCTGCACCACTTCCAGGCCGAGCACCTCGAAGTCGCGCTCGATGGATTGGGCGTCCGCCGGGATCCGCCAGACGCTGTCGCCGGTGATCCAGTAGAGCCAGCGCCGGTCGGATCGGAGGTTGAAACCCTCGAGTGAACCGCCCGCGGTGAGCTTGTCGGCAATGGTGCCAAACGTTCCCTGGCCGAAGTCGCTGTTCGCCGGGGCCAGCCGGCTGAGGATCTGGGCATTCGGGGTGTCGAAGGAACAGCCGAACACGCCCCCGCACCTCAGCGGCGTGACCGTGAGGTAGATCCGGTCGGCCGTAGCCGCCACGCCGCGGACCTGGATATCCTCCGTGTGGGTGTCGTATTCCACCGAGGAGCTCCGGTCCCGCGCCGAGAAGCGCAGGAGTCGTCCGCTGACCCGCGTCGAGGACAGGTCCCCAACCGCGGCGTAGATGGCGGTCGTGTAGTTGCGGGAAAGCTCGACATCTGCTCCTCCTCCTACCCCCCGGGTCGACTCGTTGCGGACGGCGAAATCCCAGACATTACGGGCCAGCAGGGCGGGCGTGGAGTTGAAGGGGTCGAGGTCGAATTGGTAGAGGAGCCGGTCCTGGGTGAGAACCAGCAGCGACTCCTTGAGCGGCGACCCGTTCGCCTTGAGCACCTGGATCGCGGCCATCCGCTTCACGGCCTCCCCCGCGGCCGAGAAGAAGTGGAAATTCACCGCGTTGCTGGGGCGCTCGATGACGAACTCGCCCCTGGTGGCGTACGAGCCCCAAACCTCGCCGCGCCAGAGCAGGACGGCCCCGTTAGCGGCCACGGGCGCCAGTTCGAAGCGCGGGGGAGTCCCGACGATCCGTTCCACCATGATCCGGGTGGAGTTGGCGAGGGCGTCGGAGAAGCTGGCGGCGAGCGGTTTGCGGCGGAGATACCCGTTGGCTGCGTAGTAGACGAAGAGGTCGTCGCGCACCGCCCCGTCGAGCGAGAACCCGTAGCCCTGGCCGATGTAGCGCGATGCGGGCGCAAGCGCCGTCAGCGGCGGCCGGATACCGAGGTTGGAATTCACCGCAAGCGTGCCCTCCCGCTGGGTGGCATCGTTGTTCTGGCCGCCGCTCTTCCACCAGTAGATGCCCTCGCGAAAGAGCTCGAAACCGCTGATCCCCCGGAGGTTGCCGCCGCCGCCGTCGGTGACCGCCCGGTGTGGCGTGGCGGGCTGGGCCAAGGCGACGGTGGATGCGAGCAGTCCGGCCGCCAGCAGGAGGCCGAGTCGACGGGCACGAAGACGCAAATCAAATTGGGAGAATGACATGGGTTGCTTGTTGGGCGGCGGACGGTGCCCGTACAGATCCGGTCGGCTGGAGTCGGCGAATTCGGGAAGGCAGCTTCCCAATGAGGCGAGCAACGTCCGGGAGGCCCGCGCCGGAGTCGACAGGAAAGGCCGGAATTCGGGCGACGGACCTGACGGAACTACAGCGGCAGCTTGGCGTCTGCCGACGGGCACACAGCGGGGCTGGTGGGTAGGCTGGTAGGCAGGCAGATAGACCGTGCGCTTCTCCACGCAGTCCGCGGCAGCGAGAAACACCAACAGTGTCGACCCCGCATGACGACTTGACTCACCTCGCCCGCCGGCGAGCTTTCTGCCGGGGTTCACGGAGACGCTGACGAGCTTGAGCACCGGCTTTCCTGGCCACTCGGTACCATCTCCCTGTGGATCCCGCTGATTCCTGACCCCATAACGCCTTCAGACTTGATGAACCTCCTCCCATTTCTCTCGATTCTCACCGTTCTGACCGTCGCCGTTCCCCAAAAGCTGTACGCCTGGGGCGAAGAGGGTCACGAAATCGTCGCGCTGATCGCCCTCCACGACCTGACGCCGACCGCGAAGGCCAAGATCCTTCAGATGTTCCGCACCGAGGACGCTTCGACAACCCTGACGTTGCCTGAACTGATGATGCACGCGTCCACATGGCCGGACATGATCAAGTCCCATCCGTCGACC
>CAIMTB010000546.1 GCA_903844265.1 uncultured Verrucomicrobiota bacterium | reverse complement strand
GCCGCAATCCGCTTCATCACGTCGGCGCCGGTGCCGGTCGATCCCATGATCGGGAGGAGACCGAGGAGCATGGTGGCCGCGGTCATGAACTTGGGCCGGAGCCGCTGGACGGCGCCGTCGCGAATCGCCTGCTGCAAGCCGTCGGGAGTGGACAACGTGCCGGCCTTCCGCGCCTGCTCGTAGGCCAGGTCGAGATAGATCAGCATGAACACGCCGGTCTCGGCGTCGATGCCCAGGAGGGCGATCAATCCGACCCAGACCCCGACACTCATGTTATAGCCAAGAAAGTAGAGAAACCAGATCGCGCCGATCGCGGAGAACGGCACCGCCAACATCACGATCAGGGTTTTCACGGCGCTTCTCGTGCTGAGAAAGAGGAGGAACATGACCAGGAGCAGGGTGATCGGCACGATCGTTGTCAGCCGATCCTTCACCCGTGCCATCGCCTCGTACTGGCCGCTCCAGGACCAGGTGTATCCGGTGGGGACACGGACCTCGGCCTGCAGGCGGCGACCGGCATCTGCGATGTAACTCTGAAGATCGCGGCCGGACACGTCGACATACACATAGCCTGTGGGCAGGCCGTTTTCGTTGCGGATCATCGAAGGCCCGATGACTTGGTGCACCTTCGCCAATTCGCCCAACGGCAGCTGGGTTCGGCCATCGGGCGTGCTGACCCATACTTTTTCCAGCGCGGCCTGGGTGGAGCGGAAATCCCGATGATACCGGACATTGACGGGATAGCGTTCGCGGCCCTGGACCACGGTGGTCACATTTTCACCGCCGATGGCGTTTTCGACCGCTGCCTGGGCTGTTTCCATGCTCATGCCATGGCGTGCGAGCGCCTCGCGGTCCCACTCGACGTCCATGTAGAATCCGGTCCCGGTCCGCTCGGCGAAGACGGTTCGGGTGCCGGGGACGCCGCGCAGCGTGGCCTCCATCCGGCTGCCGAGTTCCTCGATCTGCGCGAGGTCGGCACCGGAGATCTTCAATCCCAGCGGCGTGCGCAGGCCGGTGCTCAGCATTTCGATCCGGCCCTTGATGGGCATGGTCCAACCGTTGGCCAGTCCTGGGATCTGGAGAGCCTTGTTCATCTCGTCGACGAGGGCTTCCTGGGAAATCGTGCGCGGCGTCAGATGGCCCAAGGCGGCCTGGAGCCATTCCGGCGCCCAGGTGGAGTACCACGTCGGGACGCGGCGCCATTGCGCCTTCGGCTTGAGCGTGATCACGGTTTCCAGCATCGAAAGCGGCGCGGGATCTGTCGGGGTTTCCGCCCGGCCGGCCTTGCCCAGCACGCGGTCCACCTCGGGGAAGCGATGAATGATCTGGTCCGTGGTCTGGAGGAGTCGCTGGGCCTCGGCGATGGATATCCCGGGCATGGTGGACGGCATGTAGAGAAGCGAACCCTCTTCCAGCGGCGGCATGAACTCACTTCCAAGCTGGAAGAAGGCGGGGATCGAGATTCCCACCAGAACGACGGCGCCCCCCATCACCCAACCCTTGCGTCGCAAGGTCCAGGTGAGGATGGGATCATAGAGGCGGATCAAGGCGCGACTGATGGGATGCTCGGACTCGGCCCGGATCTTGCCGACCACCACGGCGTTGAGCAGACGGCAGAGGCCGGCCGGGCGAAAGCGGAACGTGCGGAGT
This sequence comes from uncultured Verrucomicrobiota bacterium, assembly GCA_903844265.1. Classification (GTDB taxonomy): domain Bacteria; phylum Verrucomicrobiota; class Verrucomicrobiia; order Limisphaerales; family CAIMTB01; genus CAIMTB01. The sequence continues at coordinate 675 of CAIMTB010000546.1, read as the reverse complement.
CGGGTGAGACTCACTCGCAGCGCGGGATCGAAGGTGATTGCGAGTACCGCGGCCACGACCATGGAAAGGCTCTTCGTGTAGGCCAGGGGCTTGAACAGCCGCCCTTCCTGGGCCTCCAGCGTGAGTACGGGAAGAAAGGCGACGCCAATGAGGAGCAAGGCGAAGAAGCTCGGCGCGGCGACCTGCTTGATCCCGCGCAGGACCACGGCCTCCTCGGGTTCCCGCCGTCCGTCGAGTTCCCAGTGTTCAAGATTCTTGTGGACCTGTTCCACCACGACGATGGCGGCATCCACCAGGGCCCCCACGGCGATCGCGATGCCGCAGAGCGACATGATATTGGCGGTCACGCCCAGGCATCGGAACGGGATGAAGGCGAGAAGGATGGTCACGGGAATGGTGATCGCGGGGATGGCCGCGCTCGGCGGATGCCAAAGAAATAGGAAGATCACCAGCACCACGGTCAGGATGATCTCGATCAACGTGGACTTGAGGTTGCCGATCGCCCTGTGAATGAGGTCGGAGCGGTCGTAGACCGGCACGATCTTCATGCCCGCCGGAAGTCCCGGTTCGAGGTCCCGGATCTTCTCCTTGACCCGTTCGATCACCTCGAGGGCGTTCTGCCCCTGCCGCATGATCACGATGCCGGACACCACGTCGCCGGTGCCATCCAGGTCG
>CAIMTB010000545.1 GCA_903844265.1 uncultured Verrucomicrobiota bacterium | reverse complement strand
TCGTTCAGGCAGGCCGGGTCGTCCCCAGCGTTGCCGAGCTGGAGGCGGGCCAGTCCGTGGAAGGTTCGCCCGGGCTGGAACCGCTCGAAGTCGAGGGTCCAGGAGGGTTTATCATCGAGGGGCTGGAAGGTGCGCGTGCCCTTCAATCGAACGGCCACGTCAGGGAGTGTGAGGCCGGCGGCGCGGAGGGTGGCGTGGGCGTAGGTCCTGGGATGGTTCCGGAGGCTGGCGGCTGCGGCGGGTGAAATATCGATGACGAACGTGGTCAACGCATCGTCTTCGAACAGGGTGGCTGCGGCGGGATTTGTGGGATGGGATTCTGCGGCGTGAACAGGGGAGAAGGCGAATGTCAGCGCGAGGAGGGTGGCGAGGGTGGCGGATGCGGGACGCGAGGGGTGGAGACATGGAGTCCTCCGCCAGACGGGTGTCTTGGATCGCTGTTGCCGGGAGAATGCCGGTCCTTCATGGAGCGTTCGCGAAGGCTCTGCCGAGCGCTCGACGCGGGAGGGATGGCGGAATCCGATCACGGTTTCCGACGGTTTTTCTCGATGACGACGATCGCGTTGGCGGCGGCGCGTTCGCGTCCCTCGGACGGGCTGTTCATGACGTTGCCGAGGACCCAGAGGGTGGAGGATCCGCCGCCGTCGAGGTTGATGGCGTCGGTGCAGCCGAGCTTGACCATGTAGGCGGCGAGCTCGGGGAAACTCATGCCGAGGGACAGTTGGCCCTGGCGTCCGTCGACCTCGACGAGGAAGAGGAAGTCGTGGTTCCAACCGACGGCGGAGCGAGGTTGTCGGGCCTGGAGTCCGGTCCATTCCATCACCTGGCCATCGCGGACGAGGGTGGGTCCGCCGCCGATGGCGGTGGTGACGCCGGGGAGGTTGGGTGAGGTTTCGGTGATGATCTGGAGGGACATTCCCGGAACGATGGCGGGTGCCTTGGAGACGAGCCTCTGTCCGAGCGAGACCACCAGGATATCGGGGGAGAGCGGGGTGTCGGGGTCGGTGCTGATTTCGCGGACGCGGGGGGTATAGGTTTCACCGGCGGCGAGCGGGAGCCAGTGGGTGCTGGAGCCGCGTTCGAGGATGAGGGCGAGGCCCGCCGGGGCGTGCGTCGAATTTCCGACGAGCGAAGTGTAGAGCACGGCGGAGTCGGAGGTGCGTTCCTCGTTGAGCCCGATGGGGACGGAATAGCCGCCGGGCCAGACCATGCGGAGGCGCGACTGGAAGTTGGTCATGTGGGCGGTGCCCTGCGTGTCGAGCCAGAGGCACGCGTGTCCGCTGGGGGCGCTGACGAGTTCGCCGTGGCAGATCTGCAGGTCGCGAGGGCGGCCCTGATAGTGGTCGGAGTTTTGGTAGAAATCGCCGTTGATGGCGGCGACGGGTTGGCCAAGAGCGGGTGGAATGGACTTGGCGATCTCGGAGACGACGTTCATGGCGATGCCGTCTTTGCGGCCCAGGGCCGTGTGGATCTCGAGGTCGGGGTTGCGGAGTTGGACCTTGACGACGTGCATCGACCACGGGATTTCGGGGGCCTGATCGTGGATGTAATGAAAAGCCCGGGCGGGTTTGGCGGGGACGTCGGCGGCGAATGTTCCGGCCGCGAACCCGGCCGCGAGAAGCAGTGTGGCGAGCAGGGCGCGCATCGGGTGGAGTCTGGGACGTCGAAGCTCCATGGCGGGTCGGGGTGGACTGGCTAGTTCGCGCTGGGTTTGCGGACCAGGACCACGCCGTTGGCGATGGGGCGTTCGTGTCCGTCGCACGGGCTGTTTCTCACGCGACCATCGTACCACAGGGTCGCGGATCCGCCGCCGTCGAGGCTCAGGGCGGTCTGGCACCCGAGGCGGGCCATCCAGGTTGCCAGTTCCTCGAGGGTCATGCCCATCGAGAGGCCGGGCTGCCGACCGTCCACTTCCACGAGGTGGAAATGGTCGCGGTCCCACCCGACCGCGCTGCGCGGATGGCGCTCGAACATCGACGACGTCTCGTAGGATTCGCCACTGCCGCGGATGGCCTGGCGTTTCCCTTCGCGCACGAGGACGGGACCGCCACCGATCGCGGTGCGTGCGCCGGCGAGGCTCGGCACCGAGTCGGTCTGGATCCTGACGATCGCCCCAGCCTGGAGGGTCTCGAGTCCACGGGCGATTGCTGGGCCGGCCGAGAGCACGAGGGTGTCGGGGGTGATCGGGGCGTTGCCGGAATCGCGGACGGCGCGGACACGGGCGGAGAGCGTCGCCCCGATGGAGAGCGGCAGCCACGGGTTCTCGGGGCCATCCAGGCCACGTTCCAGAATGAATTCACGGCCGCCGGTGGTGTGGGTCGATGTGCCGGCGGAGGCTGTGTAGAGGACCAGCGCGTCGTGGCGCCGGTCACAGTTGAGGCCGAAAGGCATCTTTTTCCCGTCGGGCCAGGTCACTTCGAGTCGCGATGTCACGGGGCCTGCCTGGGGTTGTCTCTGGGCATCGATCCAGAGGGCCGAGCCACCGTTCGGGGCGCTGATCAGTTCGCCTTCAAGGATCTGCAGTCCGCGCGGATCGCCGGCATAGGCGCGGTCCCGTTGGTAGAAGTCGCCGTTGACCGCCGCCACCGCGGTGCCGTTCGACCGGGCGAGGGTAGGTAGTTGCCGGCTGAGCGGTCCCAGACCGAGGGCAACGCCGCCCGCATGGACCGAGTGCAATTCGAATGAGCC
>CAIMTB010000544.1 GCA_903844265.1 uncultured Verrucomicrobiota bacterium | reverse complement strand
CGCAGCTGGCGCGTGAAGTTGATGGCCAACTGGCCTTCCCGGGTGAAGTAGGGTTGCCCGAGATATCCGGGCCGGACAAATCCAGCCGCCGCCGGGTCCCACTGGCGCCACCTTTGACCGTCGAAGAAGTGGATCCGCCGATCGCGCTCGGCCCAGTCCATGGCGAGGTAGCAAACCTGCCCACGGCCGTTGAAGTCCGGACGATTCTCGCCGGGCAGGTTGACCGTGGCGGCGGGCTGGGTGGCAACCAGGTCGGCCAAGGCCTCCTCCAGCGAATCGTGATGAAGCCATGTATCGGTCGACGGGTCGAAGAGATCCGCCTTCTCCGTCAATCTCAGTTCCTTCTTTTCGGCAATCCACTGGCGCTCCCGGTAGACCACCCAGAGTCGCCCCTTGGAATCCCTGCCGAGGGGGTAATTCAATTCTCCCTTCCGGACGTGCTCGGGAAGGGTATGACTCGTCCATTGGGCGCCGTCCCACTGACTCAGGACGTTGCCCTGTCCGGCCTGGGATTGGATCGTCCACAAGTGACCCCGTGCATCCCGTTGCAGGTTGCCGGTCGAATCCCAGACATCGACCAGGCGTGGCGAGATCAGACCTCCTCTCGCGAGATCCTCAGCGCGGGCGTGAGTCGTTCCCTCGCGGAATCCAACGAGCAGCAGCTCCCTGTTCGGGAGAGGGAGGATACGATGGACATTTTCCAGGGGAAGGCCGTGGCGCCAATCGTACACCTCGGATGGACCCGCCGGGGACGATGGAATCCGAACAATGCCGCGTCCGGAAATACCGAACCATGCGCTGCGGCGATCGGTGAACAGGAGCCCCTCGGTCGAGAGGAAGCTGCCGGCGGGCAGGATCTTTTCCCATTGGCCGAGCCGCCAGCGCCACAGGGAGCCGTGTCCGCTTCGATCGTTTGAGACCACATAGCGATCGGCTCCCGCGGGATAGATACCGATTACCCAGGCGAATGCGCCGGGTTCTGGCTCCGCCATCCTCGTGGCCCGTCCTTGTTCAAGGTCCAGTGCGTAGAGCCCGGCTGCCTTATCCCATTCAGGGACTCCGGCCCAGAGCTGTCCGGGTCCCACGGACACCAGACAAGAGAATCCCCGGTCGGGCATTCCCGCCAAGGTTGGATGCGCGGTGAAGTTGGTTCCGTATGCCAGGAACAGACCGCGGAGGGTCGCGAGCTCTCGGGATTTTTGTTCCCCCCAACATCGAGACAGCCCCGACGGCCCGCTTAGGATCCGTATTGGATTTAGAATGTCAAATCGCCAGCCCGCCATCTGGTTCGTTGTAGCGGTGAAGGCGGGTGCGATCTTTAGGTCGGGCTGAATCAGGTACACCTCAGGTTGCCTGCCAGCAAGCCATCCGGTTCCATCCGGATCGAAGGTGAGACTGACCGACTGGAGAGCGGCGCGGAATCCGACGGATGCAGGTGCGTTTGTGCCGTCGATTCGGGTGAGCCAGTAGTCATCTTCCGTGTGTGGATAGAGACCGCTCCGGGACCAAAGTATATGCACGACCCCCTGCTGGTTGGTCTGGAGGAGCAAGGGACGGGCCTCGGGCAACCGGGTCGCCGCGGAGGGTGCGTTGGTAGAAATCCCGGGCAACACCAATTCCTGATGCTCCCATCGTTCACCGTTCCACCGAAGCAGGCCTAGTTCCTCACCGATGGCCCAGACGCGGCCGGCGCAATCCTGAGCGGCGTCCTCCAACGGGGTAGGATCGAACGGGAGAGGTTGGCTCCAGGCGCCGAGGATCGAGGCGGCGATGCATGCCAGGGTTGAGACCGCGGTCTTCATAGGGATCCCGCGACCAAGATCGGATCCTGTTCGCAGTGTGAAGTCATCAAGAAATCCGGCGCCCGGCTGCGCGCGAACTCAAAGCGCGGGATTTCCTGACTTTCGACACCCGCCAGGCGAGCGTGGCGGAGACCTCGGTACCACGGGTAAGGTGTGGAAGTAAGTCGCGTATCCGTGCCCGCCGGGTGGCCTTTACGGGGGCGTCAGCGTTACTCGAATCCCGCGGACCGGCTGGCCTGCGGCGTCGGTGAGCCGGACTGAGCCCAGCCAGCCAGCGCCGGCCACCACCTTGAACACGAGAACGTTGACCCCAGCTCCTAACTGCACGCCTGTCACGACATGCTGGTCCGGGACATAGGGCCCGTCGTGATCGTCCCGGTAGAGCTCCCGGCCATTCAGATAGACCTTGCACCGGGTATCAGCACCCACTTTCAGTTGGATTCCAGCCTGGTCCGTCTCGCTGAGGACGTAACAGACGCTGTAAGCCACGCAACCGGAGATCGGTTCACTCAAGAGTTCACTGAAATAGATCAGGTTATTCTTGAGTTGTACCGCCCTCCAAGTCCGCTCGTTTTGACCTGCCTTGACCCGCTCCCCGGCTCGCGGTCGGAGATTGGCCTCCTGCGGAATCTGCTCCCGCTGCAAGGCTTCGCCCCAAGTCGGGACTCCATTCGGCACCGGGAATAGCATAAGCCACTGCTTGATCGCCCCGGGGTCTTGCTCTTGCAGGTTGCACTCCTTTTCGGCCGTCGTCGCCAATTCCCGCCGCACACGCTCATCGTCGGAGAGCTCCTTCCGCCGCCATTCGGCACTCTGGCTCGCGGTCGCGGCTTCCCAGATTCTGGCGGTCCGATCCCAACTCCCGCTGACGATCCGGTGGCCATCCGGAGAAAAAGCCACCGACATGACCCTGCCGCTGTGTCCATTGAGGCTGGCCAGTTCCTCGCCGCTGTCCGCATCCCACACCTTGGCCGTCCGGTCATGACTGCCGGTGACGATCCGCTGGCCATCCGGAGAGAAAACCACGGAGGTGACCCAATCGATGTGACCTTTGAGACTGAACAATTCGTTGCCGCTGACCGCATCCCACACCTTGGCCATCTTATCATCACTGCCCGTGACAATCCGCTGGCCATCCGGTGAAAAAGCCACGGAGGTGACGCAATCGCTGTGGCCTTTGAGAGGGAGTCGCTGCTTGGCGGTCGCCGCCACCCACACCTTGACTGCCCCATCCGAGCTCCCCGTGGCAATCCACCGGCCGTCCGGAGAAAAGGCCGCACACGTGACCCTGTTGCTATGCTCTGTGAAGTTGAGTAGTTCCCTGCCTGTCGCCGCTTCCCACACTTTGGCGGTCTGATCATGACTGCTGGTGACAATCCGCTGGCCGTCCGGGGAAAAGGCCACCGAGTTGATCAAATCGCCGTGCCCCTCAAGAGCGGCCAGTTGCCTGCCGCTGGCCAGCTCCCAGACCTTGGCTCTGCCATCTCCACCGCCGGTCGCGATTCGCTGGCCATCCGGAGCAAACGCCACCGACCTGATCTGGGCCACATGCCCGGTAAGTGAAAGCAGCTCCTTGCCGCTGAGCACATCCAACACCTTCACGGTCTGATCATAACTGCCAGTGGCGACCCGCTGGCTGTCAGGGGAAAAGGTCACCGAGTTTATAAGATCCGTGTGGCCGGCCAGAGTCGTTGCTTCACCCTTGTTCAGATCCCAAACCTTGATGGTCTGATCCCAGCTGCCACTCGCGATGCGCCCACCGTCCGGCGAAAATGCGACCGCCCGTCCGACCCCGATCCCGTCGATGTGCCCTTTGAGGGTAAACAGATCCTGGCCGCTGACTGCATCCCACACCTTGAGGTTCGTGTCATGACTGCCGGTGGCGATCCGCCGGCCGTCCGGAGAAAACGCGATGGAGGTAATCCCACCGCTGTGCCCTTTGAGGGTAAGCAAGTCCTGCCCGGTGACCGCATCCCACACCTTGGCCGTGTGATCATAACTGCCGGTGGCGATCCTCTGGCCGTCCGGAGAAACAGCCACGGATCGAACTGTGGCGACGTGCCCCGTGAGGGTAAGTAGTCCCTTGCCGGTGGCCGCATCCCACACCTTGGCCGTCCCATTCCAACCGCCGATTACAATCCGCTGGCCGTCCCGGGTAACGACCACGGAAGCAACGCCGGTCCCATTTCTCACGGTCAGCAGTTCCTTGCCGGTGGCGGCCTCCCAGACCTTGGCCGTCTCATCACCGCCGGTGACAATCTTCTGGCCGTCCGGGGAGAAGGCAACGGACCAGGCCGCAGCACGGTGTCCCTCGAGGCTGAGGAGTTCCTTGCCGGTGGCCGCATCCCACACCTTGGCCGTCCCATCCTGACCTCCGGTGGCGATCCGCTGGCCGTCTGGGGAAAAGGCAACGGACCACATCTGACCTCCGTCTCCGCCGAAGGTGAGCAATTCCTTGCCGGTAGCCGCGTCCCACACCTTAGCCTTCCCGCTCACCTTGGCCGAGTCATCCCAACTGCCGCTGACGATCCGCTGGCCGTCGGGAGAATAGGCCACTGCCAGAACCGCAGCGCCATGGCCTTTGAGGGTGATGAGTTCCCGGTGTATCTGCCGTTGCCAGTAGTACCACTCAAATCCTCGCTGGGAATGGGTGGCCGTCTCTTCCAGCAACTCCTTCACTCGCCCAACGTTGTTCCGCTCCCACGCCTGCTGTGCCAGGTTCATCTTCGCGGCATAGAGCGATTGCTCCGATCTTTGCTGGCTTGCCGTAGCCTTGCGCGCCTGGGCATCGGCTCGCTGCTTTTGGGCCTCGGCAACCTCAAGGGACGACTGCGCCTGCATTCTATGCTGTTGCTCGCCCTCTCGGGCAACTTCGGTCTCGCGCTGCGCCTTCCGCGCGGCAACCAGTTCCCAGGTGCTGACGGTGACGCCGAGGATCAGCGCTCCCGCCACCGCGGCTGCCGCCCCGAATGCCACTTTGTTCCGCCGAAACGCCTTCTGGAAACGGTAGCCCGCGCTCGGGGGGCGAGCCGAGACCGGCTCGTTGCCCAGGTGCCGCTTCAGATCCACCGCCAGCCCATTCGCCGTCTCGTACCGCCGGCTCCGATCCTTCTCGAGGCACTTCATCACGATCCAGTCCAGGTCCCCCTTCAGCTGCTGCAACAGCCTCGACGTCTCCACCCCTCGACGCCTGGCTGTGGTCGTGAGTTCCCCGGCCCCCAGCGTGGCCACCCGGGTGCTCGGTCGAGCTGGTTCCTCCTCCCGGATGATCTTCCGCATCGCGTCCACCCCCCGGGACATCAGTTCCTTCGCATCAAACGGCGTCTGGCCGACCAGCAACTCGTAGAGCAATACTCCCAGGCTGTAGATGTCCGAGCGCGTATCAATGTCCAACCCGCTCATCTCCGCCTGCTCGGGACTCATATACGCCGGCGTCCCGATGAACTGGTGCAACTGCGTGTAAATCGTGTGCTCCGTCAGCCGGCCCTCGGTCGCCTTGGCGATGCCGAAGTCGATCACCTTCGGCACAGGCACGCCGTCGTGCAGGGTCACCAGGATGTTCGACGGCTTGATGTCCCGGTGGATGATCCCCTTCTGGTGCGCGTGCTGGATCGCCTGGCAGACCTGGATGAAGAGCTCGAGCCGTTCCTTGGTGCTGAGGTTCGCCTGGTCGCAGTAGTCGGTGATGCGAATGCCACGGACGAGCTCCATCACGAAGTACGGCCGCCCGGTCTGGGTCGTTCCGGCGTCGAGTACCTTCGCGATGTTGGAGTGATCCATCATCGCCAAGGCCTGCCGTTCCGCCTCAAACCGCGCCACCACCGCCTTGGTGTCCATCCCCAGCTTGATGATCTTCAGCGCCACCCGGCGCTTGACCGGCTCCTTCTGCTCGGCCACGTACACTACCCCAAAGCCGCCCTCGCCGATCTCTTCCATCAGCCTGTAGCGGTCGATGGTGTCGCCGGGTTTTTCCGAAGTGGCCGGCGTCACCCCCAGGGTCGCTCCCGGGTCGGGTCTCGCTCCCGCTGGGAGGGGACCTCCGGCCCCGGCCGCCGGTTCAGGGAGGAAAGCCCCCGCCGACTGATCCGCCTTCAGGAGTTCCTCGACCTCCTGTCGCAGAAGCGCATCCCCCGCGCAGGCCCCGTCGAGATAGAAAGCCCGCGCCTCGGCCGGCAGACTTCGGGCCACACCAAAGATGGCGGTCTCCCGAACTGATGCTCTCGTGTCCATGGCTGGAGTCAGAGTCGGGGGTCCTCGGCCCATTCCGAGCCCGACTCAGCAATGATCATGGCGAAATCCAGGGAAGGATCTTGGGGACTATTTTCGACTTTTTGCCAACTCACGGTGCAGCCAGGCACGGGCGTGGGCGGTAAGGTCCCAGGCTGCGGCGGCTGAAATGCCCAGCACCTCGGCGGCCTCCTCCAGCGTCAGCCCCACGATGAACCTCAGCTTGATCACCTGGGCCTGCCGCGGGTGTTTGGCCTCGAGTCCGCTCAGGGCTTCGTCCAGGG
>CAIMTB010000543.1 GCA_903844265.1 uncultured Verrucomicrobiota bacterium | reverse complement strand
TGGTACATGGGCAATGAGCCGTGCGCCGCGCTCCGACCAGTTGCGTCCGTAGCTCAATTGGCTAGAGCTTCTGACTTCGGATCAGAGGGTTGTAGGTTCGAGCCCTACCGGACGCACCACTGCCACAACGACTTACGACTCGGATTCTTTCTCGATGTTGACTCTTTGATACCGGTTTTTGATACAGTTGCCCATGTCCAAGAGGGCAACCCAGTCCAAGTCAGGCCGTCTCTGGTCCAAGGCCCTGTTCAAGGGTCTCGTCCGCTACGAGCCTTCCGGCACCTACTACGCCTGCATCCGCGTCCACGGCAAGCTCATCAAGCGCAGCCTGAAGACCCAGGTGCTCACGGTCGCAAAGCTCCGCCTCACCGACGTCGAGAGGGCAGAACGTCAGGCGGCCGAGCGCCAGTCCTCTGCGACCCAAGGCAAGATGACCTTCGCGGAGGCAGCCCGGATCCTCCAGACCCGCATCGATGGCGACGCCTCCCTGAAGCCCAAGAGCCGTGGGTACTACCAGCAACGCATCACCGCCCTCTTCAAGAGCTGGCCCGAACTCAAACAGCGTGATGTTCGCACGGTCACCCAGACCGAATGCCTCAACTGGGCCGCCCGCTTCGCCAAGGAAACCTGCTCCTCCGCCTTCAACAACACGATCGGGATCCTCCGCCGGGCGTTCGACATCGCGGTAGAACTCGGCACCCGCTACGAAAACCCGGCCACCACGATCAAACGGGTCACGGTCCGACCGAAAGATCTCCAGCTTCCAAGCGCAGACCAGTTCACCCGCTTCGTGGAAGCCATCGCCACGGGAGGGGGAGGTCGCTCAGCCAAATGCGCCGATCTCGTGCGCTTCCTCGCCTTTGGCGGCTTCAGGCTGGGCGAGGCGATCAACGTGACCTGGGGAGATTGCGACTTCGCCAAGAGAAAGATCACCGTCCGAGGAGATGAAGCGACAGGGACGAAGAACAGCGAAGTGCGCAAAGTGCCGATGATCGACGACATGTTCCACCTCCTGACCCGCTTCCGCCATGGGCGCAGCCAGGAATCCAACGACACAACAGTCGTTCAGGTGCAGGAGTGCCAGAAGGCGATGGATCGGGGGGCCAAGGAGGTCGGGATGCGGCGGATCACCCACCACGATCTCCGCCACCTTTTCGCCACACGTTGCATCGAAACCGGGGTCGACATCCCCACCGTGAGCCGGTGGTTGGGTCACAAGGACGGTGGAGCGCTGGCGATGAAGGTCTACGGACATCTCCGGGATGAGCATTCCACGGAAATGGCGCAACGTGTGTCGTTCAGCCCTGCACCGAAGCCGCAAGGCTCCAGCACCCCGCCAGTCCCACCCCAGGAACCTCCCACCCCCTGAAGTTGGTCCCGGCGGTCGAAACTCGGGTCGCGATGGACTTTTCCAGCGGTCGCAGCCGGGTCTGGCGGTCGAAATCCCTGCCGGAATCACCTCCCCGACGATTTCCTGCACGAAACTGGACGCCGACTTCGATGGGGTGATTGAACCCGGCGCCTTGCCACCTCGGCTTGGCGGCAAACCTGAGGCGCCGGCAACAAGTATCACCACGAATGAGGACAACTGAAGACCCAGTAGCACATCCCCTATTCATGACGGTTAGACAGACCGCCGGCGTGCTGAGAGTCAGCGACAAGACCGTGTATCGGCTCTTGGATCGCGGCCACCTCAAGGCCTCTCCGCTCCTGCGCCGCAAATTGATCACCGTCGCTTCTATTACCGCGTTCGCGGATCTCGCGAACATCTGAAGGGAGCAGCTCGAAGTACAAAGCCGTCGACTCGAAAGGGTCGGCGGCCCTTTTGCTTTCAGGACCTCCAAATCCCAAAACGCGGAGCCTCCAAAGCTCCTCGCAGTCCACTCCCCCCAGTGTTCACCCCGGGTCCCCTGCCCGCCCGGCGGACCAGCTTCAGATTCCCCGCGGCCTACTGCCCTCTCCCGCTCGCCCTCCCATCAACTCCATTCCCTCCCCTACGACCCCACCGCCGAAAGCCTGCACGAAACCTCAGCCCAATTTCGATTACCTCATTGAAGGCTCCACGATGAGAGCAATGACGAACAAGAAAGGGTGCAACCAGGGCAGGCACATATCACTGGCTGCACCTCTCCCCACCCGCCAACGCGATCATCCAAATAGTCTGCACTAAAACCTCCACCGATTTCGATGGAGTACACAGAAGGCGATTGGCTCCGGTCACCTTCTCCAACCAACCATCGGAGCCGTGGACATCAGACCACGCAAGTAAGAAACAAGGCAGCATATGAAACAGGCCCCGCAGAACCAGCCGGCGAAAAGCCCCAAGAACCCGGCCAATCCCCTCACCCCCATCCCTCCGTCAACTCCCACCCCGGAGGAACCGAAGCAAGAACCCCAGGTCGTGGAAATCCCGGCAGACGAGCCATTCTTCATCGGCAGCTTCAAGCCTTCACCGGCTCGAATCACCGGACTCTACCCCGCCACAGTTGTTGGCCTCAAGCAGAAGCTCCCGACTGGACAGAGGGGCAACGGAGGCAAGCTGATCTTCGACCTCCAACTCGATGTTCAGCAGGATGATGGCACCCCCTGCACCTGTGAGTACGAATGCCATGGTTCCTGGAAGCCCGAGTCCCAGCTCCAGGCCACGGTGAGCACCATCCTCAGTCGGCCACTCACTGCGACCGAGGTAACCGGAAAGTTCAACATCAACTCCACCCGTGGCGAACGCTGCATGGTCTACGTCAACGAGCACAGGAGGCGCGCAAAGGACGGCACCCCGATGACGCGCGACCTTGTCGTGGCCCACATCCAACCCATGACCACCACGGTCGAGGGCGGCGTTGAGGAAGACGGCGCGGAACACTGAATGGAACCACCGGACCGGGGGCAGACAGCCAATGCCCCCGGCCTTCTTCATCATCAAATCAAAATTCCACCAAACAAATCATGAATCCGTACGCACAGAACACCTCCGAGAGTCGGATCTTTGGAGCATTTACCCTCACGAGGCCGATGCAGCCCAACGAATCCCTTCCACCAGCGCTGGACACGAACGCCG
>CAIMTB010000542.1 GCA_903844265.1 uncultured Verrucomicrobiota bacterium | reverse complement strand
CTTCGAGGGCGCGGTGACTGGGTACGTCCGCAAGGCCGGCGCGCAGCGGAGTGCGCGCCCACCCCCCGACCCGTTCATCCAGCAGTTTCACGAAAGGTAGGGCGGCCAGTCCCTTGCCCGCCGCGCGATCGCCGGCACCCGATAAAGGACCCAAGTTGTATGGTCTTGCCTATTCGTTGGAATGTTATCGAGCCTCGAACTTGCCCCACCCTACCCGATCGCCGCCGTTTCCGGCGACTCCCCCGACTCTGATTCTGGGCATTCCTACCTCCTACAAAACCGTGACTTTGTAGGAGCACCGCGCCGCGGCCCACAGGTCGCGAGGCGTCGACGCTGGGTGACGGAATCCCGAATTGTCGGCAGGCCTCTTCGAGGGCGACGTGTCTGGGTGCGTCCGCAAGGACGGCGCGCAGCGGAGTGCGCGCCCTACCCACCCCCCGACCCGTTCATCCGGCCGTTCCGTCACTCTGCGGTAGGGCGGGCAGTCCCTTGCCCGCCGCGCTATTGCTGGCACCCGATGGCGCAGCGGAGTGCGCAGTGCATTTCCGAATATCGGTGGCGACCTCTCCGGGGACGCCGTGCCTGGGTGCGTCCGCAAGGGCGGCGCGCAGCGGAGTGCGCGCCCTACCCACCCCCCGGCCCGTTCATCCCGCAGTTTCACGAAAGGTAGGGCGGGCAGTCCCTTGCCCGCCGCGCGATCGCGGGCACCCGACGGCGCGCAGCGGAGTGCGCGCCCACGCCGACCCGTTCATCCAGCCATTTCGCCACTCTCAGGCAGGGCAGCCCCTTCCCGCCTTTCAGGGTAGCGGGGGCGTATCAGGTGAAGGGCGGGTGGGATACCACTTCTTGATGCACTCCGGGCACAGGCCGTGGGAGAACTTGGCGGTGGAGTGGCGCTGGACGTAGGTCTCCAGCTGTTCCCAGAAGCCGCGGTCGTCGCGGATCTTCTTGCACGCGGCGCAGATGGGAACCAGGCCGCGGAGGGTCTTCACGTTGGCCAGAGCGTCCTCCAGTTTGCGCTGGTTCTCCTGGAGTTCGACCGTGCCGATCTCAAGTTGGCGGTTCTTTTCTTCCATGGCCACCCGCGCGGCGTATTCCTGTTCTGCCAGGAGGTTCCTGATCCGCTGCGCCTCACGGCGATGGGTGAAGTTGGCCCACGCCAGCCCGATTCCCGTGCCCAGCACCCCAAGCATCCCGGTGCCCACGAGAATCCGCCACCGCGACTGCTCATACCACGGCACGAACACGGTGAACTCCGCGCGCGCCGGCTCCGAATAGCAGAGGTTCTGGCCAATGGCCTGCACCTCGAGTTGATAGCTCCCGGGCTGCTCCGGCGCCCAATCGAACTCGGGATGCGGGGTCACCCGCCGGAACACCTCCACGCCGCCGGCGCCTGCCTCCGCCGCCCCCCGACGCAGGACGAGCCGGTACTGGTTCTTGCCGGGCGCGGTGCTCCAGTCGGTGGATTTGTAGGCGAACGAAACCGGCTCCCGCACCTTGACCCGAAGGGGTCCCGAAGACGGCTCCCATTCGACGCCGCCCACCTTGAAATGGCCGAGGTGGATGTTCGGGGCCGTCGTCTTGCGGCGGAAGGCGGTGATCCCCGCCCGCGAGGTGCCCAACCAGACACGACCGGTGTCGTCCTCGTCGATCGAGGTCACCGAGTTGTCGGCCAACCCGTCGCGCGTGTCGAAGGACGAGAAGGCGACGCCGTCGAAGAGGAGCAACCCGCGGGCGTCGGTGCCAAACCACAGGAACCCGTCCTTGGAACGGTCGATGCACCAGATCCGGCAGATGGGCAGGCCGTGCTTGCGGGTCATGTTCTCGAGGGTGCTGCCGTCAAAGAAGGCGATGCCTCCGTCGGTGCCGATCCAGATCCCGGCACCTCCCGGATCGGCCGTGAGCGCCCGCACCGTGCTGTTGGGCAGGCCATCCTCCTCGGTGTAGTTGTGGAACGTCTTGCCGTCGTAGCGTGACAACCCCCGCGCCGTGCCGATCCAGGTGACGCCGTTGGTCTGGCAAAGGATGACGTTCACCTGGTCATGGGCCAGTCCCTGGGCCCGGGTGAAGGTCTCCATGGACTGGCCGCCGTCCGGGTTCCGCAGCAGATGCACCAACCCGCCGCCGGACCAACCGTCCCCAAGCCAGAAATCCCCCCGGGCATCCGTGTCGATGGCCATGACCCAACGGTTCGTCAGGAGGGCCTCGGGTTGTGGCCGGGGGCCTTGCAGCGGGAGGGCGCCCTTGTCTGTTCCCACCCAGAATTGGCCGTCAGCGGCCTGGTGCAACCGCCTGGCGTAGAACCCCGGGAGAACCGTGACAAACGCGTCCCCGACTTTCAGCCCCACCCCACCCCACTCGGTTCCGACCCACAGTCCGGTGGACGTCTGGCGGACATCGAACACCCGGTCGTCGGGGAGTCCATCGCGGGTGGTGTAGTTGGCGAAATCGCGATCGAGCCGGGCGAGCCCGTTCTCGGTGGCAAACCAGGTGTACCCGCCTTCCGCGTGGTGGATCGCGGCAACGTTGGCTCCGCCGAGGCCATCCTCCACGGTCATGTACCCCACGCCCTCGCCGTCGATGAGGGTCAGGCCATTGCCGGTGCCCATCCAGATCTGCCCGTCAGGAAGGCGTGCGAGGGTCTTCACCGGGTGCAGGGGATAGGACGGGGCTGAGATCAGCGGAACGAAATGTCCATCGCGGAACTCGGCGACTCCGCCGGAGGTCGCCACGAGCACAGCCGGGGAGACGGAGGCTTCGATCGCGGACACCTCGTTGTCAGGCAGGCCGTCCTCGCGGGTGAAATTCGTGAAGGACCCTCCGTCGTAGCGGAACAAGCCTCTCCCAGTCCCCACCCACAGGGAGCCGTCAGGCGCGGGGGCAAGGGCATGGATCTGGATCTGCCCGAGGCCATCCGCCACGGTGAAGGTCCGGAACCGCGCTCCCTCGAGACGGCTCAGCCCGTACGAGGTGCCCACCCAGAGTTCGCCCTGGCGGGTGTAGGCCAACGCGGTGATCGCCTCGTCGGGCAGTCCGTGGTTCGTACCGTAGGATTCGGTCCTCCCACCGGCCAGGTGGAACAACCCGGCATAGGTGCCATACCAGACGGTGGCATCGGGTGCCACGACGACGGCGACGACCTGGCGGCCCTCGGTTCCCGGCACCGTGGACCATTGGCTGCCATCAAACCGCGCCAATCCAGCGTCCGTGGGAACCCACATTTCTCCGGTGGACGTCGCGACCAGGCCCCGGAGGCGGTTGCTGGGAAGGCCGTCGAAGGTTTCATAGCGCTTCCAAACCCCGCGCTTGAACCCGGGAAACCTGAAATCCAGGTCGTGCCGGGTCTGCCCTTCCACGACCGTCAACGGCGACGCATCGATCTCGTCTGGACCGGAGACGCTCAAGGTCTGCGGGTCCGGATTCCCGGCCCGGTAATAGCGCCGCCGTCCGGGCGTGAGACAACGCAGCTGGTAGTCGCCGGGCCGGAGGTTCACGAACTGGTAGTAGCCCTTGCCATCGCTTGTCGTGGACGCCGTCACCTGCCCCGCCTGCAGGGCCTGGACGAGGACCTGGCGATGGGGGCTCTTCGCCTTGTCGAGCATGGTGATCGCGCCGGAAAGACTGACCGCAGACCGGAGTTGCGCGTCGCGCTGCCGGCGCTGTCCGGACCCGAGCTTCTCGCCCAGCCACCAGGTGCCCTCCTCGACGTGGGTGAACGCGATGTCGTAGCGGGCCGCGGGATCGGGGATCAGGCTCAATCGGTAGATCCCGTTCTCGGTCCACACAGCCGTCACTTCCCGTCCGCCTCTCCAGGCCGCCACGCGCACCTGTCGGGGGATGGGTTCTCCCGCGGCATCGAGGACACGTCCGCGCAAAACGGAGCGTTCCGGGGGCAGGATGCGCAGGGCGAACCCCGGATCGAGGCCCAACTGGGAAACGGCGAGGAGCAGGGTGTTGGTGCCGGGGCGCGTCGGAATTTCGAAGATCCAGGTGCCCTTGCGCCGGAACTCCTCGTCGTAGAGGTAATCCCCCCGGTCGAGCGGACGGCCATTCAGCCACAGCCGGGCCTCAGGCCGACAGCTGAGCCGGAGCTCGATGTCTCCAGCCGTTTCCGTCACCAACTCGCAGTAGACGAAGGCTGTCTTTCCGGGAAAATCGCGTCCCAAGGTCCCCCGGATGTCGAAGAGGTCCCCCCGCATGGACACCTGCTTCCACCGGCCCAGGCCGGGAACCTCGCCAGCGACCTCGCCTGCTCGCGGAAGCGGGTTCACTCCATTCGTCATGCCCTGGAGGAACCCCGCCTGTTCCTGGGAATCCAGATACCGGTCCAACACCAGCCAGTCGGTGACCCACCTGCCGTCGGGCCGATGCGCGGGGGCGGCCTGACCCGCCTGGCTCGCCGGGCCGACGAGGCCTCCCCAGACCACGACGAGGCCGAGGAGGATGGAGGAGCATGCCGCCAGGAACCGGCCCAGCGCCGTGGCGGCGGCGGCGGCAGGGGCGCGCCGCGCGGGCGAGGATCGTGGAGGCATCGGGTTCATGGCAGTCGATCGGGGTGATCAGCCGGGAAGGATGATCTCCACGACCACACCATGACTGCCATGGCGGAAATTGAGGGTGGCGCCCAACAGGCCCGCGCGCATTTTCATCTGGCGGAGCCCGAGCCCTGGTGTCCAGGCCTCCGGCGGCGTGCTGCATTCCCCGTCGGAGGAGACGGAGTACACCCTCTCACCGCCCTGCTGGAGGCCGTCGACCCAGGCGTTGCGAGCCTTGCCGTGGCGGGCGGCGTTGACCAACGCCTCGCGGACCAGGCGGATCACGTGGATCTGCTGATCCGGGAACAGCGGCGGGAGCTGGTCGTCGAGCGACAGCGAGGCGGTCATGCCGTAAAGCGCCCCGATCTTGGCCATGTGCCCTTTCAGGATCACATCGAAGGGGACATCGACGGGCTCCGAGACGGCGAGCAGGTAGGACAATTCACGGGCCCTCCGTGCGGCGGCTGAGGCGGTGTCCGCCATCCACTGGAGCTTGGCAGTCAGAGCCGCCGGGTCCGCGGTGATCCCGTCTCCCCTGAGGACCATCGCCTCGGCCTGGCGACAAAGCCCGATGAGATCCTGGCACAGCGTATCGTGAAGCTCCCGGCCGATGCGACGCGCCTCCTCCTCGCTGGCGAGGAGCGCCGCGCAGGTGGCGCTCTGCCAGTCCCGGGTCCGCAGGGCCAGGACCCGCTCCAACTGCTGCTCGGCCTGTCGGCGCTCGGTCATGTCCAAACCCAGGATGCAGACCCGGTCGCCCATCGGGTTGAACGTGAGCTGGAGGCATTTCAGACCGCCTTCCGCGCTGACCACCCAGATCTCCAGCGGACCGGTTTGCGGGTGATTTTGCCGGGCATCACCCACGTGATGGAGGAACGCCGCCCGGACCTTTTCGCGGTAGGTCTCGTCCGGGATGAGGATCTCAAACCAAGGGTCGCAGTGGGACAGGCCCTCCACGGCACGGCCTGTCAACTCGACGAATGCGGGGTTGGCATAGACCGTCTTCAGTTCGGGCCCCTCCATGACGTGGATCACCATGGGCAACGCCTCGACCACGGCGTGGAACAAGCCCGCGTTCGGGGTCGTGGCTTCGTCACAGGGGAGCTTTCCAGCCGTATTCACTGGTCGCATTCAAGGCCGAGCGCCGCGATGGCGAGAACCATGTCGGATCCGACCTCGGGCGCGCAACCCGTTCCTCTCCGACGCGGGAACACCTGTTCAGCCGGGGAGTGGTGCCTCATGCGGTTTGGTCGCCTGGAGTTTGGCGATTTTTGGGGATTCCGAAGGGGGAATCCCGGAGGGATTCCAGAGCCTAGCCGTAGGTGGCCTTCCCGGCCACCTACGGAACGCGGCGTCAAACGGTTCGCACCCGAAGCGGGTGCCAGAGGCTCACGGCAGAGATCGCACCGTCCCTCCAAGGTATTGGTGAAAAGCGGCACGGCAGGGCGGTTGTATGAAGGGCCTGCGCTCCTGGGTGGCACAAATCCAATGGAAATAGAGCGAATGATAGGTGCTCACAATCCGACCTCCTTGGGGCCCACGTAGGACTGCGACCCCGTCGGGGTCGGGCTTCTTTTCTTGCGTGGTCCAGAGAACCTCGAAGAGGTTCCGCCCCCTCTAGCCCGGGGTTGCCCGCCCCGCGGGCTACCCTGGGAAACCGATCCCAAAAAATCACCAACCCCAACGGGGTTGCGCCCATCCGAACCGGGGTGCCGCACCACGCCATGGCATGACGAAACCCCGATGGGGTTTCACGACGTGGACACCGCGCACCCAGGGTAGGTCCGCTCCGCGG
>CAIMTB010000541.1 GCA_903844265.1 uncultured Verrucomicrobiota bacterium | reverse complement strand
CGCGCGGTCAGTGCCGCCCAACGTGAACGTATAGACCGTGCCCGACGTACGAGGCAGCGGGAGACCCACCGAGAAACGACCCGCGTTCACACCCGTCTGGGTTACGTTGAGCGTGCCGCTCAACGAGGTCACCGGGGTCGGTGAATTGTCGGTGAGCGTGTAAGTGACGGTCGCCACGCCGGACTTCAGCGTCGTCGCTGCCGCCTCGGACAGGATGCCCGAGAACGTGACCGTTGTGTTGCCCGTCCCAGCAGTCATCGAGGCTGGACTCGCGCCGATGGTGACCGTGGGTGGCGTCCTGTCGATGCGCACCGGGCGGCTGCCCGATGTGCTCAATTGGTCGGCATTGTCGGACGCTTGGTAACTGACGGTGTGCACACCTTCAGTCGAGACCGTGACGGTAACCGGGCTGGTCGCCGAGCTGTCGGTGACGGACGCCGCGGTCGCGGTGTTGACGTCCGACCAGATGATCGACTTCAACAGCGATCCGCCCGTGTCGATACCCGTGATGGTGACGTTCACCGAGGCGGCACTGACCCAACCGCTTGCGAGGCTCACAGGAGCCGCGACGCTGGAGACGGTCGGGGCCACCCGATCCACTTGGAGCCGGACCAGGTAGTTGGCCAGGGTGTTTAGGCCCTTGTCAGAGGCGTTGATGTAGACGTCGCGCGTGCCACCCGTTCCGCCGCCGACGGCAAGGCTGTAAACGGCCTGTCCGCTGCCAGTCACGGTCAGCGCGGAGTAGGCTCCAGGCGCTGCGCCTGTAACTACTGAGGACCGGCTCGCCGAGAGCAGGCCCGAGAGCGCGTCCGAGACGGTGATGCTCACGAGAGCGTTGTCCGGGAGGAGCGTATTGTTGTACCAACCCGCCGCGTTGGGAGCCGGCGAGACGGCAACGATCGGTGCGGTCAGATCGATGTTGATCCCGGTTTGCGGGTACGCAGCGGAGTTACCAGCAATGTCAGCGAGGGTGATGATCGCCGTCTGGTTGGCACCTTCCGTACTGACCGAGAACGGAGAGACTGTCGATGCCGCGGCATCAACTCCGGACACACCTGTGACTCCGGCCACAAGATCCGTCGCCGTGAAGGTGTAGGCTACCGGGCCGTTGTTCCAATTGTACCCGTTGGGTGCCGTGCGCGACAGGGTCTCGATGGTCGGCGCGTGGCGGTCGATCTTCACCGCCGGCGAGGAATCCGCCGTCGTGGTGTTCCTGGCGTTGTCGCTGACTGCGACGCTCGCGGTGGTTGCGACACCTTCACCCGTGATGATCACGCTGCCCGATGCGCTCACCGCATTGGGGCTGAGCGGGCCAGCAGGGGTGGTTGTAATGAGCAGCGGGCCCTGGGCGGTAGCCGTCCAGGCCATGCTGACGTCTGTCGTGAACCAGCCGCCGCCGCCGTTGGCCTGCGCCGGAGTGGTCGCACCCCAGCTGATGACTGGCCCGACCGAGTACTTCTGGACCGTCAGGCTGCCAGGCGTCACGGTGGTATTCCCGGCGAGGTCGGTCGCGGTGAAGGTCACGACGGTGACACCCTCAGCGCTCACGTTCACGGTCGCCGTCGATCCGGGCCCTGTGATCGCCGCAGCGTCGTTGAGTCGATAGCTGATCGAAGCGACGCCCGACAGGCTGTCTGAAGCCGTGATCGTCACGGTGCCGGCGGTGTTGATGTAACCCGCCGCGGTCGGCGTGGGAGAGAGGATGCCCGACACTGTAGGCGCAGTCGCGTCCAGGCTGATCGTGGTCGATCCTTGCGCGCTCGGGTTGCCGCCGCCGTCCACCGCGTTGTAGGTGACGATGGTGACTCCCTCAGCGGTCGCGGCGGGATTCACCGTTGTCGACCAGGAGATTGTATTCGGAGTGGGGGCGACATCGATGACGGTAGGACCACCGTTGATGGCGGAACTGATCGATGCGATACCCGTACCAAACAGGTTATCGGTACCGGTGAGGATCAGGCTCGGAGCGACCTTGTACCATCCGGCCAGGTTGGGTGCAGGGGAGAGCACGCCCACGATCGTCGGAGGGATGGACTCGTGCACATAGCTCAGGTCCTTCATCTCCATGACCAGCGGGCGCATCATGTCGTTCTCTTCGTGACCGAGGATGTGACAGTGCCACACGTATTCCCAACCGAAGTCGGTCACGAGGTTTGCCGTATTCACAGGATTGTTCCATTGGTCGACGCCGGTGAACTGGCCCGTGGATCTTTCGGGGGCGGACGGATCAAGCACGCGGCTGCTGTTCGGCAGCGACCACGGGAGGCTCGGGGGATTCGCCCTGGTGGCGACGATGCAGTCTTCCAGCGGGTTCATGCGGACGGATTCCTTCCAACCCAGCTCGTTCGCATCCGGAGGACGAACCGCACCGTCCCAACCCACGCGGTTGATGACCTGGACATTGACCAGGTGGAAGTGGATGACGTGGGAATCCACGCCGTTATGCGTGATCTTCCAGATCTGGGTCTCGCCCTGCGGGATCGACTCGGTGATCGGATCGATGTACTGGTAGGGGATGGTGGTCTGGTTGAAGAAGTCGGTGAACGGAATCTCCACGCCGAGGATGGAATTCATTCGGCCGTAGGTGTCGAACAATTCATGGATGGCCTTGGCCAGCATCGGCTTGGTGACCGTCGCGCCCAACGCCGCGGTGGCCAGCGGCACCGAGTCGAGAGGAGTCGCGCCGATCGTAACCCCAGGCGCTACCGAGTAACCGGAGCCGGCCTGGGTCACCGCGACACCCGTCAAATTGAACGTGGTCGGGTCGAGGACGGCTTCTGCCGTGGCCTGCACGCCGCCCGGCATGTCGGGTGCGGAGATAGTCACAGGAGGAGTGATGCCACCAGTATACGTGTACGGGCCGGCGCCGCTGACTGTGACGCTGGAAACCGCGCTCGCATCAAGCCAGGTCAGGGATGTATCCTGAATCCTCGAGTAATTGGTACCCGGCGAGTAGGAACCCGAGGCTGCAGGATAGCTGGGCTCGGGAACGATCGGACGTTCGCCGCGCAGCTTGAACATATTCGGGAGCGTTGTGTTGAGGCTCGAGAGCAGGGTCGGATCATAGTCGTCCACCGGGGCGCTGCCGCCCGTGCTCCCGACGCGGATCTGCATCAGGGTGCGGATATTCGGACCGTACCCCGGAAGCGTGGAGGGCGCGCCGCCCTGGTAATTGTCTCCAGCCGTCTCGGAAAAGTCCTCGTTGCCGGTGTAATAGGAGAGACGGGGGTCGCCGGCGGGAACCGGTGCCGGGGAGTCATTATAGAGAATCAGGGTCTTGCCGGCGAAATTCGAGAAGTCGATGACGACGTCTGCGCGTTCGGCCGGGGCCATGAACAGGGTCTTCTGGGTGACGTTCAGGACGACGATGTTACGCTTGTTCTGCTCGTAGCCGACCGGCGAGTTGGGCAGGAGCACGGGAGCAGGCAGCAGGCCGCCTTCCGTACCGATCTGGATGATGGCCGGGCCGCGCAGGCGGGGATCGGGAATGCCACCAGGACGGTTGTCGAGGACCTCAGGGATCATTCCTGCGACCTGGGCCTGCCAGGCGGTCGGGAACCCGATCGCGTCATTCGGCATGGCCGGAACCATTGCCACTTCGGTACCAAACCCACCTTGCTTGAACCCATTCGGATCGGCCTGATACAGCTGCAGGTTCATGAAGCGGTCGTTGCAGGCGTTCAGGATGCGGAAGCGCACCTTGATCGGGGGCACTTCGACGAACGGATATGCAGTGCCGTTGATGACCGGCGTGTCCATGAACGACTCAGGCGTCGTCGATACGGTGGGCATGTAGTTCAAGCTGGCCTGGGCCTGCGGGGGCCAGAACCACGGACCGTAATCCCAGCGGCCCAGGGGATTCGCTCCGCCGAACAGGTCGGCAGGGTTCTGGTTGGCCATGTACACATGCGGCCACCACAGATCACCGGGCACCGAGTTGGGCTCGAGAACCTCCCATGACGGGTCGACCTTGTAAGTGCCGGTGCCAGGACCCTTATCTCCCCAGACAAAGGTCTTGTCCTGG
>CAIMTB010000540.1 GCA_903844265.1 uncultured Verrucomicrobiota bacterium | reverse complement strand
GTCGCGCGGAAAGTGATCTCGGTCCCCTTCGGTGCACCCATGACCCAGTAGACGTCGCGGATCCCGATTCGCCGATGCTGCGCCTGCACGGGCACTGCCGCCTCGACTTCGAGGGGCAACGGCTTCAGCACACCGGCGAGGGCCTCGGCCAGGCCGGTCCCCGCAGGAAGCACCGCCCCCACGCCACCGTCAGGCCGGGTGCGAGGCGCCACGGTTCGACCCCCACGCGCCTCCGCCGCGGTGACCCCGAACAGGTCGCGCACCACCCCGTCCAGCTCCGCGTCATCCCGTCCTGCCCGATCGCTCGCCTCCGGCAACCCGCCCACGGCAATCACCATTCCCCCGCTTTCCTGGAACGTCCGCGCCTTCTGGAGCGTGGACCAGCGCATCGCCCGCATCCCGGGTAGAACCAGCACCCGGTACGAGGCGTCGGACACGTGCAGGCGACCGCCCTCGATCGTCGCCCTGGCGACCGAATCGTCGTCGATGTAGATGAAATCCCGGCCTCCCTTGAATAGTTTCTCCCCCAGGTCCCAGGCTATGTCGGGCGCCTCCTTCCCCCCAAGTCCGGCCTGTCCCGGGGTGACGGGGTAGAGAACGGCGATGTCACATTGGTGGACCCCCTGGCTCAGCACATAGGAGAGTCTTTCGAAATACTTCAGGAACACACCCATGTGTTCCCAGTAGGGCATGCGAAAATGATAACACGGCGGCGCCCATTCCCAGAAGCTGCCGTGGGTCGAATAATAGAATCCGTGCAGGTTCAGGAGATTGCACCCGTAGAGATAGTTCTCGCAGGTGGCCTGCATGAGACGTTCCGGGGCGGCCCCCCAGCCGAGGCTGTGATAACCCTCGAGCCAAACCCGCGGCCTCCGGTACAGCTGCGCGATCGAGCTCGACACCTTCCCCTTGATCAGGTCGGCGTGCCCACCGGGCGTGTCATGGCCGGGCGCCGTGTACCATCGCACCGCGCTGAAATAATCCCCGAATTCAACGGGATCCCTACCCCGACTCCCGGCATCGCATCCGTACACCAACCCGCGGTCCCAATGCCATCGGAAGATGGGTTCAAAGTAGCGTTCCTGGATGAGTTGCATCCGGACGTCGAGATAGTCCAGCCGCGCCTTGATCGTCCGAGGACCGATGTCCGAGAACAAGGCCGGCAGCGCCTCGAAGACATCGTAGCCTTTGCGTGCCCGGAACTGATCCGCGAAATCCTCGGTCCAGACGTGGTCCCCCACGCCAAACTGCAGTTCGTCCTGGAAGAAGTAATTCAGTCCCTTGGCCGAACGATCCGCTGCATGATCCTGGAAGGGCTGGAAGAACTTCTCGATCACCCGCCGACCCGACTCCGGATGCATCGGGTTCAGCGAACCCGCCTTCGCCGCGGCCGTGTAGACCCACACCTCCCATTCGCCCTGCGACTGGACCCATTCCGCCGCGCGCGCGCCCTTTCCAACCGGAACCTCCACCCCCTGCGCGCCGACCCGACCGTCCTTCCAGGGATAGACACGGACCGCGACCGTCTCCGGGGGGAAATCCATCCGCACACTCTTCCCTCCTGAAATCCGGGTTCGACTGGCGACACCGAGTTCCCTCCCGGTGATCTCCGGGTCGGAGTAGATCGTCCGACTCACCAGGCTCCGGCCATTCGGCCAGTCTAGGGTATATCCACTCAGCCCGATGCCCATGTTGCGCTTCCCACATTCCGCGGCGACGAACTTCCAGACCTTCCACCATTCGTCCGAAAATATCGGGGGATCCGAGGGATACGTGGGCCAGCCGTCCGAGTCTTCGTGGGCATAATTGACCTGCACGCCCGCGATGCCCTTGCGATGCAGTTCGTCCAACTGCCAGAGCAACCGCTCGGGTTCGAGCTTGTCCCCGGTCCACCACCAGAAGGGCACTTCACCGTACCCGGGTGGCGGACTCCGGAATCCCGGCAGGATGTCGAGGTCCGCAGCACGGGAGGGAAAACCTAGCGCTCCCGCGGGTGGCGGTGGCGGGTTCGCAGCGTCGAGGCCACCTGGCGATGCCGATCGGGCCGTGAATTGAGCCACGGCAAGCAGGAGCAGAATGCCACGAAAAGCGGCGCAGGACGTTCCTTCGAGCAGGGACATTCGTTTCATTGGGATCCCCCTTGATGCCACTTCCAGCCACAAGCGAGAAGGGAATAGGGGCTGGCCGTTTCCCGGGATTGTGTCGCGGGCGCCCACGATCCATCATCGGGGCGCCCTCCACCCCGAGGGTGATCTACCGATGACCGAACCCGCCATCACTCCCGAGCTCGTCGCCAAGCACAACCTCACGCCCGACGAGTTCGCCAAGATCGAGGAAATCCTCGGCCGCACACCGCGATACACCGAACTCGGCATCTTTTCGGTGATGTGGAGCGAGCACTGCTCCTACAAGAACACGCGCCCGCTGCTGAAGACATTCCCCACGAAGTCGTCCCGGATCCTCGTCGGTGCCGGCGAGGAGAACGCGGGGATTGTGGACGTCGGGGACGGCCTGGCGATCGCGTTCAAGATCGAGTCCCACAACCACCCGAGTGCGGTCGAACCGTTCCAGGGCGCCGCGACCGGCGTTGGCGGCATCGTGCGCGACATCTTCACCATGGGCGCCCGGCCCGTCGCCGCCCTCAATTCCTTACGCTTCGGCAACCTGTCCAATCCCGAGGTCCGCCGCCTTTTTGCAGGTGTGGTGTCCGGCATCGCCCACTATGGAAACTGCTTCGGCATTCCAACCATCGCCGGCGAGGTCTGCTTCGACAAAAGCTACGAGGGCAACCCGCTGGTCAATGCCTTCTGCCTCGGCGTCCTCCGCCACGATCAGATCACCCGCGGCGCCGCGCACGGCATCGGCAACCCCGTCTTCTATGTCGGACCCGCCACCGGCCGGGACGGTCTCGCCGGAGCCGCGTTCGCTTCACAGGATCTCACCGAGGAAAGCGCCGAACAGCAACGCGGCGCGGTCCAGGTCGGGGACCCGTTCATGGAGAAACTGGTTTGTGAGGCCTGCCTCGAACTCCTCGCCACCGGCGCCGTCGCCGGCATGCAGGACATGGGCGCCGCCGGGCTGACCTGCTCAACCTGCGAGACCGCCGCACGCGCCGGAACGGGCATCGAGATCGAACTCGACAAGGTCCCGCAACGCGCCCCGAACATGACCCCGTACGAGATCATGCTCTCCGAATCGCAGGAGCGCATGCTGATCGTCGTGACCAGGGGCCGCGAGGAGGAGGTCAAGCGCGTCTTCGACAAGTGGGACCTCCCATGGGCTGAGATTGGCATCGTCACCGACACCGGCCGCATGGTCGTGCGCAACCACGGCGAAATCGTGGTCGACATCCCCGCCGCCAAACTCGCCGACGAGGCCCCCATCTATCACCGCGAAGCCGAGGAACCCGCCTACATCGCCGAGGTCCGAGCCTTCCGACTCGACGGCATCGCCGACACCCTCGATCCGGTCGCGAACCTGAGCGCCCTCCTCGCCTGGCACACCATCGCCTCCAAGAACTGGGTCTATCGCCAGTACGACCACATGGTCCGCAACGGCTCCGTGGTGAACCCCGGATCCGATGCCGCCGTCATCCGCATCAAGGCGGACTCGGTCCCGATCCTGGCGCAAGGCATGTCCCAGCCGACAACCCCCGTGCCGGAAAAACTCGTCGCGTTCACCGTCGACTGCAACGGCACCTACGTTTACCTCGATCCGTACGAGGGCGGCAAAGCGGCCGTGGCCGAGGCCGCACGCAATCTCGCCTGTTCCGGCGCACTTCCCCTGGGCGCCACGGACAACCTCAACTACGGCAATCCCCATAACCGCGGGATCTTCTGGCAGCTCAAGGAAAGCGTCCGCGGGCTCGCCGAAGCCTGCAAGGCCTTCGACGCCCCGGTCACCGGCGGCAATGTCAGCCTCTACAACCAGCGTGGCGCGCTCGGTGCCATCGACCCCACACCCACCGTCGCGCTCGTCGGTCTCGTCGAGAAACCCGAGCACGTCACGACCCAGTGGTTCAAGGACGAGCACGACGTCATCATCCTGCTCGGTGATCCCGTCGACCTTGCGGATCCGCTCCAAGGCCTCGGCGGCAGCGCCCTCCTGCAGGTGGTCCACGGCAAGAAAACCGGGTCCCCGCCCCGCGTCGACCTTCCCGCGGCGCAGACGCTTCACACCACTCTGGTCGGCCTGATTCGCGCCGGCGGCATCAAGAGCGCCCATGACTGCAGCGATGGTGGCCTCGCTGTCGCGGTGGCCGAGGGCTGCATCAGCCGCCACGACGGTCGACACACCCCGCGTCTGATCGGCGCCCAACTCGACCTCGTCGGCGTCGGCCACGCCGCACCTGTCAACCCTGCGGACCTGATCCCGAATCCCGATCCGGTCGTGGACCCGGATCGTTCCGCGCCCGCGACGGAATCCCTCGCCCCGCGCCTCGACGCGCTGCTCTTCGGCGAAACCCAGTCGCGCGTCGTCGTTTCGTGTGCCCCTCTCGACGCGACCAAGATCGTCGAACGCGCCAAGCTGCTCGGCGTGCCTGCCCGCCGAATCGGAACCGTCGGTGGCGACCGGCTCGTCCTGAAGACCGATGCCGGGGAATTTTCGGCACCGGTCGCAGAGCTTCACGACGCGTGGTGGAACAGCATCGCGCGTGCGATGCAGTGAGCTTGCCCGCCGCCCTGTCGGGGCTACCTGAAGGTGAGCCTCCAAAGGCCGGCGCGCAGCGGAGTGCGCGCCCTACCAACTGCCCCGGTTCATGGTCCCAATGCGCGGTTCGCGAACCGTGGAGGCTCTCCATGAACGGAGTGGCACCACGAAGGACACGAAGGACACGAAGGAACACAGATCCTCTGGCCTTCGTGCTCTTCGTGACCTTCGTGGTAGATCCCCGCGTGGTTCTT
>CAIMTB010000539.1 GCA_903844265.1 uncultured Verrucomicrobiota bacterium | reverse complement strand
TCCGACCGCGGCAGCTGTTGAATGACCTGACCCGCGGGCGGCTTGGGGTGTCGTCCGGGACCAACACGCCGGGTTCCTATACCAACACCCTTGGGCTGAACGGGACGAATGTCTTCGTCAACGTCAATGACACCGGCATCGATGCGTCGCATCCGGATTTCGCGGGGCGCGTGACGGCCGACGTGCCTTTGATGCTGATCGACAGCGAGGGTCACGGCACCCACGTCGCCGGCATCATCGCAGGCAGCGGTTCCAAGTCCGCCACGGTCACCAATGCGCCATCCGGCTCGGTGGCGGGCGCTGATTTCCGGGGCATTGCCCCGGCGGCGAAGCTCTACGGCCAACCGGTGGACCTGCTGACCGGGCCGCTGTCCACGGATGTGTATCTTCAGGAGAACGCCGCCACGAATTACTACGTGAAGCAGCGTGGCACGAACCTTCCGATTTCCAACAACAGCTGGGAATACAAGGGATCCACCGAGTACAACGCCGCTGCCGCGAGCTTCGATGCCGCGGTTCGCGATGCCCTTCCGGAAGTCCCCGGGGAACAACCGATCCTCTACGTCTTCGCCGTCGGCAACGAAGGGAACGGCTCCGACGATGGCCAGGGCGGCGAGCCTTCCTCCATCAGTTCACCCGCCACCGCCAAGAATGTCATCAGCGTCGGCGGAATCGAGGCGCCTCGGTTCATCACGAACGAAGTGGTCCTCGTCGATACGGATGGAAAGCTGGTGACCAATAGCATCTTCGCGGCCAGGACGGACGCCTCCGACCAGATCGCGGGGTTCTCGAGTCGCGGAAACGTCGAGCCCGGCGTCGAGGGCACCTATGGACGCTTCAAGCCTGACGTGGTCGCTCCCGCGTCGTTCATCGTCTCCACGCGCTCGAAGGATTGGACGGATCCGCACGCCTTCTCGGAGGGTTCGGTCCAGCGTATCACCGGCCAATCGGTGGTATCGGGCGGGCTGAATCAATACACCCTCTTTATGCCGCCGCAGGCCGCCGAGCTTCGCGTCCGGATCATTCCGAATCTGTCCAGCCCGGACCCGATGCCGGGTCTGCCGATGTATCTCAAGTACGGCTCCGCGGCGGGGCTCAAGGATTTTGTTGGGACCAATAACATCCTCCGGGTGCCCTCGGACGCTGCGATGGCGGAAGGGACCTGGTTCTAT
Source organism: uncultured Verrucomicrobiota bacterium (assembly GCA_903844265.1). GTDB lineage: Bacteria > Verrucomicrobiota > Verrucomicrobiia > Limisphaerales > CAIMTB01 > CAIMTB01. Next base: position 37,333 of record CAIMTB010000539.1, on the reverse strand, counting down.
GCGGTGGGCAACTCGACCCGGCGTGCGGTGTCCTACGACATCCAGACCATCATCACGTTCACCAACGATTTCGGGACCTACTTTACCGAGCTGAAGAAGCTCAACGACGGCCTCGGTCCCAATTATCGGTATGAATCGGGCACGAGCATGTCGGCGCCGGCGGTGACGGGTCTGTTGGCGCTTTATCAGGATTGGTTCCAACGCGAACACAAGCGGAGCAGCCCCGCGCTCCTCAAGGCGCTGCTCATCAACGGCGCGCGGTCTGTCGGGTCGACCTACAATTTCAACCTCCACGACGCCATCAACCTCCAGGGTTGGGGTCTGGTGAATCTCTCCAACTCACTGCCCGCGGGCGAAATGGGATCGTCGACGGGGGGTGTGTACGCGGTGCAGTTCACCCATCAGACCGGGTCCAACGCGTTGGTCACGGGTCAGAGCCGGAGTTGGAAGGTCGGCCTCTCCCCCGCCGCCCAGGATCAGGTCGTGAAATTCACGCTGGTCTGGACCGATCCTCCCGGCAATCCGAGCGCCGGGGTCAAGCTGGTGAACGACCTCGATCTTGAGGTCCGGAACGTCGACACCGGCGAAATCATGGCGGGGAACGACATTCCCTACCGGAGCGATTACAATACCATCCATTCCGATGCCACGACGGTCACCAACGACGTCGTCAACAACGTCGAGAACGTCCTGTTGCGGCCGCCGGTGGGAACGAATTACGTCGTCACCGTGCGGGCCCGGCGCGTCAATGTGAACGCGGTGACGAGCCATCCGGACGGCGTTGCCCAGGACTTCGCCCTGGTGGCTTCGCTGGAGGACACCTCGCTGACGAACGCGCTGCAGGTGGTTCAGGAACTGCCGGATCTGAGCGTCAACTTTCCGCTTCTGGTGACTCCGACGAACGGACTGGCCCTCCTGGGCCAGCGCGTGGGGGCGAATGCGCCCAGGTTCGGGATCCTGCCTGGCGCGACCAACCAATGGGCTTTCTTTGTCTTCACGAACCTCCAGAAGTTCACGCCTGAGAACGTCGGGATGACGAACGGTTCGAATGTCGCCTTCATCACCTTCCTGCCGCCGAACATCGGTTCGCCCCGCAGCCGAGATGCCGACATCGACCTCTATGTCTCCAAGGACCCCGCGCTGACGAATCTCGAGCCGGCCGCCGTCCAGGCTTCGTTGAAGTCACTCAAGCCCGGCGGCACGGAGATGGTGTTCTTCACCAACGCCCCGCTCGGCGCGGTTTATTACATTGGAGTCAAGTCCGAGGACCAGCAGGCGTCCGAGTTCGGCTTTGTCGCGTTGTCCAGCAACACGCCGTTCGACGAGGACGATGCCAATGGCAACCGCATCGTGCATGGGATGCCTTATCGGGCGATTGTGCCGGATGGCTCGGCGGAGCAGCCCCAGGCGACGTTCGTCTTCGGCGTCGCGACCAAGTCTTTCAAGATCCAGCGCGTCGTCGTCACCAACTCATTCGCCTACGACAGCACCGGCGACATCCTTGCGAACCTGAGTCACAACGACGCCTCCACGGTGCTCAACAACCATGCCCTGAGCCCGGAGGGCCGTGGCGGCCTGGTGACGATGGTGTTCGACGACAGCAGCGGCGGGAACATGTCCTACGGGTCGATCATCGCCCGGCCCACGGACGGTCCGGGTCGCCTGACCCACTTCATCGGGACGGAGTCATCGGGTCCGTGGATTCTGGCGGTGGTGGACAATGCGATCACCCAGACGGCCACCAATCTGGGGTTGACCCTGAAGCTGCAGCCCAAGCCCGACGACAAGGGCTATTATTATTCGACCCTTCTCGGCAACAGCTCGGCCACCTACTACCTCGACGTCCCCGCCAACGCCACCAATCTCACCATCAGCATCGCGGGCATAAGCCCCAATCTCCCGCTCTTCGTCGCCCTCCGACGCGGCGAGGTGCCGACCTCGACCCAGTACGACAAGGCTGCGACCTTTGACTCGCGGGGCGGTTCGATCAGCATTGGGATGCGCGATGTCCCGCCGCTGAACCCGGGGCGCTACTACATCACGGTGTTCAACTTCAACGCGCAGGCTGTCAATTACGGCATCCTGATGGAGATCGACCTCGACCTCTCGGTGAGCGCGAGTCACTCCTACGGCCTCAACCAGCCGGTTCCCATCCCCGATGACGCACGGGTCACCTCGATCGTGACCGTTGTCGAGGATCTTGAGATCGCTGAGATAAAGGTGGGAATCCGGGCGGATTATCCGCGCGTCTCCGACCTGAGGTTCCGGTTGATCAGCCCGCAGGGCGTGGGATTGCTGCTTTCTGAGAATCGCGGGGGCGCGATCGGCACGGCCTACGGCGGCCTGCTTTCGGGTCAGAAGATATTCACCACCTTCACGGACAACACCAATCTCGCCACTCTTGCCATCAAGGAAGGCGTGGCGCCGTTCACGAACAATCCGGTGGTCTCGACCGCGTCGAATCGGGTGATGTTGGCGGACAGCTTTGAGGTCGCGGCTTCGGGCATCTACGGCGCGGATCAGACGATTGTTCCGGGTTGGCGGGTCTCCACGGGCACGGTCGCGGTGGTCCAGGTGCCGGCGGGATCGACCAATGTCGCGGACGGGATCCAGTACCTGACGTTCGTGGGCGGTCCCTCGGCGATCGTGACGAATGTCTCGCTCGTGCCGCAGCAGACCTACCGGCTACGGTTCGCGGTGTCGCGGGTGGAACCTGTCGCGGGAGTGCAGGGCCTGCAATTGTTGATCGACGGGACCATCGGGGTGACGATCAAGGACAACGACGTGGCGGCGGGATGGCATTGGATGACCTACGTCTTCACCGCGGGCTCGGCGAGTTCCCTCATTGAGTTTCGGACTCCGGAAACGGGGGCCGGGCTTGCCTTGGACGACATTTCGATCACGGAGGCCGATGCGCCGCTGGAATCGCATTATTTCCCAGAGGAGGCGTTGAAGCCGTTCGTCGGGCAGAGGTCCATCGGCAATTGGAAGCTGGAGGTCACGGACACCCGGGCGGGTCCGATCCTGTCGCAATTGAGTGATTTCGAGTGGCGGCTGGAGATGGTCTATGCCCAGCCCGCGATCGAGGCGATCCGGTTGACCAACGATGTTCCCTACTTTGGAAGCCTGACCGGCAACGATATCCGCTATTTCTATGTCGAGGTTCCCAACTGTGCGACGCTTTCCTCGAACGTGGTCTCCGGCCCGCTGGGGACCCTTCGTCTCTTCGGTAATCGAAGCGGCCTACCCACGGCGCCAAACAGTGGGTACAGCGACGATTATGGGCCGTACCTGAATGTCGATGCCGGTGGCATCGGACAGTTCAACCTGAACACGAAATCTCCGGTCAGCGCTCCGCTCGTGCCCGGCCAGAGGTACTACCTCGCCGTCAGGAATTTCCAGCCTGACCTGACCAACAATGCCTTCGGAATACGGGTCCAGTTTGACTGCGTGGATCCTGTGTTGCCCGTCGTTCCGTCGCTTACCAACGCCGTGCCACGGCAGGCCACGATCAATCCCGGGCCCGAGCTGCATTATTACCAGTTTGTCGTCAGTTCGAACGCCATCCGCGCCGACTTCGACCTCACGCCCAGGAACGGGAACGTGGATCTCTATGTCCGGCGAGCGCAGGTGGGGGATTTCCCGCTGCCATCGCCGAACCTCTACGACTATGCCTCGGAGGATCCGGACCCGACCGTCGTCGACAGGATCGGCGTCGAGCGGATTTCCCAGCCGATGCCGCTGGTGCCTGGCGTGTGGTACGTCGCGGTGCGAAACGCGGACATCGTCCCGGTGGATTACACCCTCCAGGTGACGGAGACGTATACGACGATCGTCAACCTGACGAACGCCGTGCCGTTCAGCGCGATCATCGCGCCGGCCGACCCGCTGGTCGGCAGCCAGAGTTCGGATCTTCAGTACTACGCATTCCAGGTGTCGTCGAACTCGGTACGGGCGACGTTCGAGACCGTGGGTGCGGACGGGGACGTCAATCTGTACGTCCGCCGGGGTCTGCCGATCGCAACGTCCGGGGATTACCATTTCGCCGGCCTGAATTTCGGCCTCGCTGACGAGTTCATTTCGGTGTCGAACACCGACTCGCCCATCTGGCTCGCGCCGGGTTGGTGGTTCCTCACGGTCGAGAACCGGGATGTCGTGGGCGTGAACTACTCGATCCGTGCGACCGAGTATCCGGCGAACATCATCCCGCTCACCAGCGGTGTGGCCGTGACCAACACCGTCGCGGCACGACCGGGTTCCGATTACTATTCGTTCGAGGTCAATCCCGCCGCCCTGTCGACACGCTTCGAGGTCTTCGGAATGAACGAAGACGTCCACCTGCTGTTGCGTCGTGGACTGCCGGTTCCGAACGACAACGACCTGACCTATGCGAGCCGCAACAAGGGGCTTGCCGACGAAGTGATCGAGCTCACTCCGTACTCCTTCCCGGTCGGGCTCTCCGGTGGGCCCTGGTATCTGGGCGTGGTGAATGCCAGTACCAACCCTGGAACCTATTCCGTCCGTGCCACCGAGCAGGTGGAACGTATCGTGGCCCTGACGAACGGTGTGCCGCAGAACGCCAGGATCGATCCGGGCGCGAAGCCGGACTACTACCAATTCACGGTGAGTCCGGGCGTGACCGCCGCCGAGTTCAAGCTGACCTCGCTCGGGGCCGGGGATCTCGATCTGTTCATCCGCAAGGGACCGCCGCTGCCCAGCCCGTTGAATGCCCATTACTTCGGCACCAACGCAGGAGCCGTCGATGAAGTCATCCATATCTCCACCAATTCCACCCCGGTTCCGGTGAGCCCGGGTATCTGGTATCTCTCCGTCACCAACAGGGAGACGAGGCCGATCGGGTACGAGATCACCGCGACGGAATTCGGGGTCACACCCCCGCCGGACGGGCAGGTTCCGGACATCAATCCAAGCGGCACGGGCGTCTGTCTGACCTGGGTGTCCCTACCCGGGACCAACTATTATGTCGTGGCCCGCACGGACGTCCTGTCGGGCACGTGGACACCCATTTCACCGACCCTCACGGCGACGGGCACCTCGACGACGTGGTGTCTGGATCCGATCGGGCCCTGGCGTTATTTCCTGGTGATGACCGGCGACTCTCCGCTGGTTCCGGTGGTGATTCCGGTGCCGGTGCTGCGGTTCGAGGGGTCGGACGTCTGTGTGGGATGGGCCTCCATGGTGGGGACGAATTACTACGTCGAGGCGAGGAAGCTGTTCACCGACAAGGAGTGGACGGTGTTGACGCCGAGTATCACCGCCACCTCGACGAACACCGAGGTCTGTTACCCGATCGCCTGGGGCTACCGGTTCTTCCGGGTGGACATGGGTGAGAAGTCCGTTTCCGCTCCCACCGTGTTGCCCAAGGACAAGGTGCTTGTGGTGCCCGGGACGGACGGCGTTTGCATCACGTTCCCGACACGGGGCGGGCTCAAGTATCTCGTGGAGGGGAAGCGCAACGCCCTCGACCTGAATTGGACCGTGGTGTCGGAGGTGTTGTCTGGGACGGGGTCGCCGCTGACCTTCTGTCTCGGGAGCTCGACTCAGTTCACGAGTTTCCAGGTCATCGAGGGCGTCACCGTGCCGCCTGACGCGCCGGCCAGCACGCCCGTGCCGACGCTGCGTCTGACGGTGGATGGTTCCTTCCAGTTGTGTGTGGCCTGGGATGCGCTGCTTGGAGCCGAGTATTTCGTCCAGGCCAAGGAGCGGATTGCGGATCCGATCTGGACGGTCATCAGTCCGATCCTGAAGGCGACCACGACGGAACTGAGTTATTGCCAGTCGATGAGTTCGTCCTGGCGCTATCTGCAGGTGCGCCGGGTGAGCGGCGCCGTACTGTCGGCGCCTCGGATCGATTCGATCCTCATGTCAGCCCAGGGACCGCGCATCACGTGGACCGGGGCGGCGAGTGCGCGTTATCAGGTGTTCTATTCGGACGGCCCGCTTTCCACGTGGACCCCGGTGGGTGGGGTGACGACGTCGTTGACGGGGGCGTTCGTGTTTGTCGATGACGGGAAGGTGGCGCCGCCGGCCGGGGCGTTCCGGCTCTACCGAATCCTGCAGTTGCCGTAGGAGCCTGTCGCATTGCCGACAGGCTCGTCCTGTGCCGGATCCCTGTGGCGGGAGTGTTGCAGCGGCTACATGGTATCCAACGGACCCGGGCGAATGATGTGCGGAGCGGTCTTGACCCTGGGTCGGACCGCGAGCCAGTCCACGCCCTGGAACACCGGGTCGGGAATTTCCCTGATTTCCTCGTCGCCGAGGAACGGGCACATGGCATCCACCCAGGCGATCAGGCGGAGGCGGCTGATTTCATCGACCTTCACGTCGTAATGTTTGCCGCTGGTGACCAACTCGATGAGTTTGCTGCGGTAAGAGAGGGAAGTCATTGGCGGCGGGGTGACATAGGCCTTGGGATCGACCGTGCCATAGGCCTCGATCATCATCATGCCGGCGATGCCGAAGCCGGGCGGGACGGGATCCGGGGCTCGATAGGGCGCTCCCCAGGTGGGGCGTCCGATGAGTGTCAGGTAGGGTTCGGGGAACACGGGCGAGCTTGGGCGCTCGGTGAGATCGAGGGCCTTGCGTCCTTCGGCTGTGCCTTCGTGGCATTTGGCGCAGTAGCGGTCGAGGACGGGTCGGACATAGCGCGGATAACTTACCGTAAGATCCGGCCACGGGGGCGGCGTGATTTCGCGGGGCGGGCGGGTCAGGGCGATGGCCGCGCCCTGGGTTCCGGAGGCGCGGCTGCTGGATTCATGGCAGCCGAGGCAGCCGCGGCGTTCGCCGGGCATGACGCTGACGAAGCTGCGCATGGTCTGCAGGGCGCGCTGGTGTTCGTCGAGCAGTTGGAAATGCAGGGGCAACATGGCCGGCGCGCGGAAGGCCACCGAGCCATCCTCCTCGATGGGCACCGTTCCGAGGAGGCGTTTCACGCCTTCGGACTGGACGGCCGATACCACGGGACCCGTGGAGATATAGGGACGTTTGTACCAGTAAGTGTAGGTCTTGGCATCAATGGTGAACACGCGCAGGAACTTGGCCTTGCCTTCCAACTCCGGCGGGGCGCCCTGGTAGACGCTGCTGCTGAAGATGACTCCTTCCGCGGGGCGATCGCGGTCGGCGAGGGTTGGCCAGGTCACCCGGTCCTGGATGACGGGCGGTTTTGCCCGAGACCGGATGGGGATGGCGTGCAGGGCCTGGTGGGTGCCTTCGTAGATGAGTTCCCGGTTGCCATCCACGTCCATGAGGTAGAGAACGAATTTTCCTCCCCGATTCGCCGACACGATGAAGTCGCGTTCGCTGAGTGGATAGGGCGAGTAGTATGCGGCGTAGCGACCACTGGCGTGGTACTGCTCCGATTCGGCGGGGTCCACCGGGCCGTTGCCGCATTCGGGCCATTCGACGTCGGCAGTCACCTTTGTCAGGCCCCAGGGGAAGTTGAGGCCCTGGACGGGATCGACGATGCCGACGGAGCCGGAGAACCAGTTGTGATGGGCGCTGCCGGTGAACATGACGCGTCGGCTGCCGGGGATGGCGCGGGCGTCCTTCATGACATCGGGCCACACGCTCTGGTTGCCCCAGTACATGAGCACCTGGGTGCCGTCGGGGTTCACGGTCCAGAGTTTCTGCGCGCGCCAGAGTGGCTTGTCGGTGTATTCCCAGCGTGTGTAGACGAGGCGTCCGTCGTGCATGACGGACGGGAGATAGTCGGGTTCGTTGTTGCCTGATATCAGGTAGATTCCGCTCCCGTCATTCTGGCATCGGGCGAGTACGAACGAGCTCGTCGGGGGCATGCAGCGGACATAGGTGTTGGCGCGCGTGGTGCTGAAGACGATGTGCTGGCCGTCGGGCAGGTAGACCGGGTCCAGGTCGTCGAAGGGGCCGTCGGTGAGTTGGACGAGCCCGGTGCCGTCGAGGTTGATCTCGTAGAGGTGGAACGCTTTCTCGTTGTGCGGCTTGAAGCAGAACAGGGCTTTCCGGCCGTCCCAGGAGATCTCGGGTCGCCAGAACGAACCGTGCAGCGGGGCCTGCGGCATGAGTTGGTGGAGTTCGCCGTCGGGCCGAAGTCCGTCAAGAGTCAGGAGTCGGGCGCCGGGCACGGCCATGTAACCCAGCCGATGCCGTGTTTCGTGCGGCCACTCCGATCCCTGGGGGAACGGCATGTCGACCAGCAAAACCCGGGTGAAGTCCACCGCGGGGTTGCTGAACATGACCTTTCGCTTCAGTTCGCGGATCTTGAGATAGAGATCGCGGTCGGAGGTCGTGAGTGCCGCCGCCTGGCGCTTGAGGGATTCCAAGGTGCCCAACTCCTGGCTGAAGTCCGGAGTCTTCCCGCCGCCGGCGCGAAGACGTTCCATGAGTTCGCGGGTCCACCGGATTTCCTGGCGGATGCGGTCTGGAGTGGGTTTCTGGTCGGCCTGGTGAAGCCAATCGAGGTTGAGCATTTCGCGGGCCTCGGTCGCGGAGAGGCTGCGGGTGTCGGGCGTGGAGGGTCGCTGGTATGGGGCGACAGCCTCGTGGACGGAGGGACGGAACTGGATGCGCGGGCCGGTGGCCATGGTCAGTTCGACCCAATCCGGTGAAAATCGCGCAGCATCGCCGCGGGCCACGAGCTGCTCATGGCGCTGCTGCAGAGGCTCGAGGTCCTTCCACTGCTGGAGGGCGTCGGGAGGCTGGGTTTTCCACTGGTGCGCGGTCAGGGGTTTGTATTCCACGGCCAATTCCATCAGGCGACCCGCGATGCGGGCATCGATGTCGCGGTCGCGGTGTGACAGGAATTCGGACGCTTGGAGGCCGGTCCAGTTTGCGAAGTCAGCGCACTCGGTGGGGAACGCGGTCTTCAACCTCGCCTGGACGGCGCCCGCGAGATCTGTGTCCTGACCTGAGCCGCGCTGGGCGATGAGTTGCCGCGCGCCGGCGATTGTTTCTGCGAAGGATTTCCCGGCCGGATAGAAGGGAACGACCTGCTGTTCCATCTCCCGAGCGAACTGCAGGAGGGCCTCGGCGCCTGCTCGATGCAGGGCGACCACCTGGTCCGGGCGAAGCGCCTCGGCGTGTATGCGGAGGTCATCGAGGAGACCTTGGAAGTGCTCGCTCGTTCCGCCGCTGGAACCGATGTAGGCCGGCGCTTCCGGGGAGACGGCGATCTTGCCGGGGCGACGCAGCGAGCCCATTTCGCGGCCATCGAGATAAACGCGCATCCATTCGCCGTCGAAGCTCGCGGCGCAATGATGCCAATGACCGTCGAGAACCGCGGTTCGCGGAATGGGAGCGTCGCACTCGACGTAGCCGCCGATGTCGAGGCCGAGCGAGAGAATCGTGCCGCCCTCCTGGAACGAGAAAAGGAGCCGGTGCGGGCCTTCCTGACGGAAGATTTCGCGGAATCCCGAGAGGTCATTCGGACGGATCCAGGCTGAGAATCCGATGGCGGGCCACTCGCCAGCGGGCCCGCTGATCCGGGTGCGAAGGGCATGTGAGCCGTGCAGGCTCAGGGCCTGGCCGTGAATGCCGCGGACCCGGGCGAGGTCCGTGGCCGGGGAATCGAGTTGTGCGGGTGCGTTGTGGCCGCTGGCGTCGTCGCAGCGTGGGCCGGAGGGTTCGTCGAAGGTCCAGTGGGAGAGGGGTGCTGGAGCGGGTGTGCGTGGTGCCGTGGGTTGGCTCTCCGGGGCTGCTGCCCATGCGCTGGCCGTGGTGATGATCCATGCCCAACCGAGAATGCCTTTCATGCAATGTGCCTTTTCCTGGGTGATTCCGCCGGATTCAAACCGCCTGGCTTCAACGGGAACATTCGTGTCCCCTCTCTCTGAGTTGCGGTATGGGAATACTGGGTGACGGGGTGGGGTGCGCAATGGTCTTGGGGGCGAAAGTTTGACCGTGAGGGAGTGTCGGCGTCAGAGTCCCTGCCACCCACTCCCGATTCTCCCAGTGACCCGACGATCCATGAAGACGCGATCCTCTCCCGCTTCCAGCCGGCAATCTCGACGTTCCTTCCTCAAACGCGCTGCGTTCGCGGGGGGTGTGCTGGCGATGCCCACCATCGTGCCGTCCTCAGTGCGTGGGGCGAACGGGCAGGTGCCGCCCAGTGAACGCATCACGGTGGGTTTCATTGGCACGGGCGACCATGGGACGAATTGGAACCTGTTGCATTACCGGCGCCAGAAGGCCGCCCAGATTGTCGCCGTGTGCGACGTGGACGAGCGCCGGTTGTTCCGGGCCAAGCAGACCGTTGACGAGCACCACGGGAACGAGGATTGCTTCACCACCAAGGATTTCAGGGAGGTCCTCGCGCGGAAGGACATCGACACCGTGATGATCTCCACGCCGGATCACTGGCACACGATCATCAGCTTGATGGCATTGCAGGCGGGCAAGGACGTGCAGTGCGAGAAGCCGACGCTCACGATCCACGAGGGCAAGGTGTTGGTCGAAGCGGTGCGCAAGACCAGGAAGGTTTTCCAGACGAGCACGGAGGATCGCTCGGTCGTGGAGTACCATCGGATGGCCGAGTTGGTGCGGAACGGTCGAATCGGAAAGCTCCAGCGCATCGAGGTGGTCCTGCCGAAGCAGCCGAACGGCCCCGGGGATCCCACGCCGCAGCCTGTGCCGCAGGGGTTGGACTGGGAAATGTGGCTCGGCCCGGCTCCGTTCGCGCCGTACACGAAGGACCGCGTCCACTTCAACTTCCGTTGGATCTGGGACTATTCGGGAGGGATCATCTGTGACTGGGGGACGCACCTGTTCGACACCGCGCAGTGGGCGAATGATACCGAGCGCAGCGGTCCGGTGGAGATCGAGGGCACGGGTACGCACTGGGAGGGGGGGCTGTACAACACCGTCAAGGACTACGACATCACCTTCCGTTACGGGAACGGCGTGGTGATGACCTGCAAGCCCGGCAACCCGAGCATCAGGTTCATCGGCACCGAGGGGTGGGTGGGGAATACGGGTTGGCGCGCCCCCGTCGAAGCCAGCTCGCCGAAGATCCTCGAGTCCAAGATAGGCCCGGACGAGCTTCACCTCTATACGAACCCCGACGGGGAGCACAACGACTTCCTCAAGTGCGTGAAGAGCCGGAAGGATCCCTATTTTCCGGTGGACATCGGTCACCGGGTTTCGACGGTGTGTCACCTTGCCAATTTATCCATCAAGCTCGGCCGGAAATTGAAGTGGGATCCCGCGAAGGAGGAGTTCCTCGGGGATGAAGCCGCGAACAAGCTGATGGACCGCCCTCGGCGCGATCCATGGCAGCTTCCGAAGATCTAGGTCGGGGAGGTTTCCTGTCGGCGGCCAGGGCGTTGGATGTGGCGGGAACCGGGGTGAGGGGAAGCGGCGACGGCCGTTTCATGGGTTCTTCCTGAAGATCGGGTCGTTCACACCCGGGACTCGTGTGAAGTTGAACCCGTCCAGATTCAGGTGCCCGACCTGCTCGGCATGAACGACCGGACGGAGGTCGTCGGTGGCCAGGCTGAGCCGCACGTCCTCGAGGGTGAGTGATTGCACGTTGCGCGCATAGAGGCCCCAGGCCGGAAGGGGACGGGCATCCACGCCAGGGCCTTTCACGGCTTGATCGGCGGGCCATGCCTTTCCGCCGCCGGTGAACTCCACGTGCACATTTCGGAGGACCACGTGGGTGATCGGTTCATCGGCCCAGCTTTCCACCGAGATTGCGGAACGGTAGACGCCGGTGGCGTCGAGGCCGCTGACCGTGACCTTGCCCACGGTGTTGCCGGGCTTGGTCCAGAGGGTTAGAGGCGCCGCGACGTGTTGCATGACGTTGTTGGCCATCAGTACGTCATCGAGCGGGCCGCGGGTGGCATCCCACGCGCCGGGTTGTAGGATGATCCCCGAGAGCATGTTGGTGCGGCGTTTCTCGCCTGAGGTCCGGTGGGGTTGTTCTCCGGGACCGCGGAAGAGGTTGTTGGCGATGGTGAGGTGCGTTGCCGGACCGATGAGCCGGATGCCATTGCACGATGAATTGATGAGGCAGTCCTTGATGACGGTGTTGTCCCAATACCGGCCGGCAATGGCGTCGTCGCCGGTGAAAAAGCGGCACCCGATGATGTTGACGTTCCGGCACCAGCGTTCCGGTGCGCCCCGCCAGTGCACGCCGTCCCAGCCGCCCAGGAACGTGACATTGCGGATCTCGACGTCGTCACAGACCTGGAAGAAGACCGCGTAGTTGGCTGAGTCGACCACCGTCGCATCACGCAGGATGAAGCGACGGCAACCCACGAGGACGACGGTGTGGGGGCCTCGCATCCGCTCCTCGCCGGTCGGGTCGAAGACCTTGTTTCCGTCGATGGTACCGGGTCCCGAGATGGCTATGTCCTCCACATTTTCGCCAATGACCAGGCCTCGATGCCACTTGCCCCACTTGGCCTCGGGCATGAATGCGGGCAGCGAAGGCTGCACATATTCGGCGAGGTTCGTCGTGCCGACGAGCCGCGCCCCTGCGTCGAGGTGGAGCGTGATCCGGCTGCGGAGACGAAGAGTGCCGGAAAGATAGCGGCCCGGTGGAAACAACACCTGGCCGCCGCCGGCGTCCGCGCAGGCATCGATGGCGGCTTGAATGGCCCGGGTGTCGGATGCCTGCCCATCGCCGATGGCCCCGTGGGCCCGTATGTCGAACACGCCGGCGGCATGGGCCTGCGTGTTCATGAGAAGGCACAGCAACAGGCCCACGGTGCTGGTGGCCCGGGCAGGACTGCCGCAGAGCATGGCCATCGCCCGGATTGCTAAGGGTTTCATCGACCTGAGGGTACCCGTCCGGGGGGGCCGCCGCTAGGATGTGGAGCGCGAATCCTTGAACGATCGGCCACAGTCTGCCCTGGGATGAAAACAGGGGGACAGGTCCTTTGTTGAAGACAAGCAGAGGGACAGGTCTTGTGTTGGATCTCCGGGGAAGATCCGCGACATTTCTATCGTCCTGCCATGGAAGGGGAGCTACCACGGGGTCGCTCCATTCAACCGATGAAAACCTGCCATCCTCGCGCCGGCTTCCTGCGGCTGCCCGCTGCGGCCTTGTGCCTCGCGTGGTTCGTGATCCTGTTCCTCTGGCCGGTCTGCGAGATCCAGGCCGGTCATCAGACGAACTCGATCGAGGGTTGGCGCGTGCTGGTGAATGAGCGGTTGCTCACCGAGGACCGGCCGGCGACGGAGAAGGCGCTCGAGCTCCTGCGGGCGCAGTTGCAGGAAATCGTCCGCGTGGTGCCCGCCCCGGCCGTGGGGAAGCTGCGCGAGGTGACGCTGTGGTTCTCGCCTGAGTATCCCGGGGTGCGGCCGAGCGCCGAGTATCATCCTGGCGCGGGATGGTTGCGGGAGAACGGCCGTGATCCGGCGATGGTCCACGGGGTGGAGTTCACCGATGTGCGCAACTTCGAGGCCGAGACGAAGCGGATGCCGAATTTCGCCCTGCACGAACTCGCGCATTCCTATCATGACCGGGTGCTGCCGCTGGGCTTCGAGAACGCAGGCATCAAGGCTGCGTACGATCGGGCGAAGGCGGGCGGTTCCTATGACAAGGTGGAACGTTCGCTCGGCAACGGACGTCCCAACACCCGGGAGCGCGCCTACGCCATGACCAATCCCATGGAATATTTCGCCGAATCGAGCGAGGCCTTTTTCTCGCGCAATGATTTCTTTCCCTTCACCCGCGACGAATTGAAGCGGCACGATCCGGACATGGACCAGTTGCTTGAGAAGCTCTGGGGTGTGACGAAATGAAGCGAAAAGCCAACGTCCAACGTTCGGGGCGCGGCTTCGCGCCGAGGCGGGATGTACCCGGGAGATAGGGGTCCAGATCGCATGAATGCGCGTCCTTTGTTCCTGCTCCTGCTGGTTGGCGTCGTCGGGCTTTGCAGCGCCGATGCGGGAGGTGTTGATGGCCTCGTGCTCATCGGTGAGTTGAATTGTGTCGCGTGCCATGCGGCGACGGAGAACCAGGCGGCCTGGATGTCCCCGAAGCTGGCACCGCGGTTGGAGGATGTCGGGACGCGGGTGGGTCCGGAGTGGTTGCAGCGCCATCTTGCTTCGCCCCAGGGGACGATGTCTGGCAGCACGATGCCGGATGTCCTGCATGGAATGCCGGACGTGGAGCGGGCGCTTGCGTCCGAGGCCTTGACCCACCATCTCCTTTCGTTGGCGCCTGGAAAATTCCGCCGGGTCCTGCCGGACCGGGCGGCGGTGGCGCGAGGGGAGAACCTCTATCACCGGGTGGGCTGCGTGGCCTGTCACGCGCCGCAGAACAGGAGTCCAAGCGGGATGATATCCTCACCCTTGCCGAGCATGGTGGAGAAGTGGTCGTTCGAAGGGCTTCGGTTGTTCCTGCAAGATCCGTTGGCCACGCGTCCGTCGGGACGCATGCCGGGGATGAATCTGACAGATATCGAGGCGGCCGACATTGCGCACTACCTGCTTCGCGAAACCAGGGTGCCGGCCACGCTTGAGGTGGCGCAGTATCGGGGGCGGATCCGTTCGCTGGAGGATCTCGATTCCGGGGAGGTGTCGCGCACGGGACCGGCGACCCATTTCACACTCGAGGCCATGGGCCGTGACCGGGGCTACGCCCTCCGCTTCGCGGGCTGGCTTCAAGTCGATCGGCCCGGCGAATACACCTTCCGCCTCAGCGCCACCGGGGCGAGCCGGCTGTCGGTCCGTCGGGAATGGCTGGTGGGTGAAGACAGCTGGGAACGCGAGAGCGTGGATGCCGAGGGCTCGCTCCAGTTGGATCCTGGCTGGCATCCCATCGTCGTGGATTACGTGCAGCGCGGGTCGAAGGATCCTGCGCTCAAGGTGGAATGGGAAGGTCCGGGTGTGGCGCGTGAAGTCATTCCCGCTGCACGAATGCGAAGCGCGCGCGATCAGGTCGGGGAGTCGGCGGCGTTCATCGTGGATGCCGCGAAGGCTGCGAGGGGACGTGCGCTGTACCAGGAGTTGAATTGCGCCACGTGCCACGAATCCAAACCTCCGACGGTGCCCTTGCCCTCCCTGGCCGCCCTCCACGCCGAGAATGGCTGCCTGGCGGAGAAGCCCGCTGCCAACGCTCCGGACTATCTTCTCGACGCGACGCAACGCGACGCATTGAGGGCTGCATTGACGGCACTGAAGCGCCCCGACCTGGCGGCGCCTTCCGCCCGGCAGCGCGTGGCCCACACTCTGGCGTCGCTGCAGTGCACCGCGTGTCATGTCAGGGACGGTGCCGGGGGAGTCGCGCCTGAGCGGGATGCCTTCTTCACCTCGAACGGCGAGGATCTGGGCGACGAAGGCCGTCTGCCGCCACGACTCGACGGCGTCGGCGACCGGCTCCGGCCAGCGTGGCTTGGCAACGTGCTGGCAACCGGCGCGAGCGTACGTTCCTATTCCAATACCCGGATGCCCCAGTTCGGAGCGGATAACATCCGGCATCTGACCGGTTTGTTTGTCGCGTTGGACCGTCGCGAGCAAAGCCTCCCGCCTGCTCCGGATGCACCTGATGTCCAGCGGGCCGCCGGGCGCAGGATGATCGGCACGGATGGCCTTTCGTGCATCGCGTGTCATCGCTTCAATCGGCAGCCAGCCCAGGCGCTGCAGATCATCGACCTCACGACAGCGACCGAGCGCTTGAATGAGGATTGGTTTCGCCGGTTTCTTCTCGATCCCGCCCGGTTTCATCCGGGTACGCGCATGCCGTCGTTCTGGCCTGACGGAGTCAGCCCGCTGACCTCGCTTTTGGGCGGCGACACGGACCGCCAGCACGCCGCGCTGTGGACCTATCTTGCCGAGGGTTCGCGCGCGAAATTTCCCGAGGGACTCAGCCGGCAAAGTCTGGAGCTTGTCGTTGGCGGCGAGGCGGTCGTGTATCGCGGAAAGTTATGGGAAGCGGGCTTCCGCGCCGTGGCGGTGGGTTATCCGGGGCAGCTGAACGCCGCCTTTGACGCGGAGGAAATGCGGTTTGCGCTTCTCTGGCGCGGACGCTTCCTGAATGCCGGTCCCCATTGGGGGGTGCAGGGCATGGGCAGCATCCGTCCGCTCGGCACCAACGTCGTCATCTTCCCGCACGGCCCCGCGCTCGCGGTGCTTCAGGATGCACTGACGCCCTGGCCGGTGGAATCGAGCAAGGCGCTCGGCATGAAATTCCGTGGCTACCAGCTGGATGGCCTCAAGCAACCGGTACTTCTCTATTCGTTCCATGATCTGGGCATCGAGGATTTCCTGTCGCCAACCCACAACGCCGGGAAGACCGGGTTGCGCCGCACGGTGAAGTTCACCGGTTCGCCGCCGGGCGGCCTCCACCTGCGGCTTGCGACGGGAAGGCTCATGTCTGTCGGCGACGGGAGCTGGCGTCTCGACGACTCACTCACCTTGCGTGTCCGGGGAGGCGCGGACGCCTTTGTCCGTGGTGAATCAGGCCGGGGCGAACTGCTTGTTCCCATTTCTTCCACGGATAAGAACCCCCGACTGGAGGTGGAGTATGTCTGGTAAGTCCGCGTTCGTGAGTCGCGCGATGATCGCCATGGCCGTGGTCCTTGGGCTTGTCTACGGTGGCCAGGCGGGGGACGACCAGTGGATCACCTACAAGGCGGGTTCGGGTCCCGGCAAGGGCAAGCGCATCGTGTTCATCACGGGCGACGAGGAATATCGCTCGGAGGAATCGATGCCGGCGATGGCGAGGATCCTGGCGCAGCGCCACGGCTTTCACTGCACCGTGCTGTTCTCGGTGGATCCCAAAACCGGCGAGATAGATCCCAAGGTCAATGACAACATTCCGGGCCTGGACGCGCTGAAGGACGCCGACCTGATGGTGGTGTTCACCCGGTTTCGGCATCTGCCCGAGGGCCAGATGGCCAAGTTCGTGGACTATGTGAATTCCGGCCGGCCGATCATTGGCGTCCGGACGGCGACGCACGCCTTCGACTACGACCGGTTCCAGAAGGAAAAGTATTCCGAATGGGCCTGGCGTGGTCCGCATCCGGAGTTCAAGGGTGGCTTTGGCCGGCAGGTCCTTGGCGAGACGTGGATTGATCACTACGGCGGTTATCGAAGCCAGAGCACCCTGGGTATTCTTGTGCCGGAGATGAAGGATCACCCGATCCTACGTGGCGTCGGGCGCATCTGGGGTCTCTCCCACGCCTACAAGGTCACGACGTTGGAAGGTGACAGCCGGCCGTTGGTGCTGGGGCAACCGTTGGTGGGACTTATGCCGGACGACAAGCCGGACGAGGGCAAGCCGCCCGTCCCCATTGCCTGGACCAAAACGTTTACCGGCAGCGAAGGCAGGGCGGCCCGTGTCTTCACCACCACGATGGGATACGGCGATGATTTCAAGGAGGAGGGAGTACGCCGGATGTTCGTCAACGCCTGCTATTGGTGCATGGGCTTGGAGGACAAGATACCGCCCGTGTCCGACGTGGAGCATGTGGGTAAGTACGCCCCGAGGAAGAGCGACTTTGGTGGATACCGGCGTGGCGTCACGCCGCTGGAAGTGCAGCAGAACCTCAGCACCGACGATCTTGGCGACGTGCCGATCAACGAGCGTGAGGCAGGTCATTACCGCATCGTGGACGTGCCGATGCCCCTGGATGGCGTGATGGAGGCCGGCAGCATCCTATGGCTGGCGGATGGGCGGTTGGTCGTTGGAACGCGCCGTGGGGAGATCTATTTCGCCACGGGCGCCGACGCGACTCCACCGGCGCCGGTCTGGAAACTCTTCGCGACGGGGCTCACCGAGGTCCTGGGCCTCGCCTGGCGCGAAGGCGTGCTGTACGCCACGCAACAGGGTGAGGTGACGCGCGTCCTCGACACCGATGGGGACGGGCGTGCGGACCGCTTCGAGACCGTGAGCGACGCGTGGGCCTGGGGCGGGGAGCACGAGTTCACGTTCGGTTCCGGGTTCGACAAGGACGGTGCCGTCTGGACGCTCCACGGGCTTACGGGCAGTTATACGTCGGACCGGCTCTTTCGCGGTTGGGCGCTGCGGCACTTTCCCGATGGGCGTTGGGAGGTGATGTGCAGCGGTCTGCGGAGTCCGGGCGGGATTGGGTTCAATGCCGAGGGCGATGTCTTCTATGCCGAGAGTCAGGGGCCGTGGGCCAGCGCGAACACCTTGAAGCAACTCCGGCCGGGAGGCTTCATGGGGCATCCGATTGGGAACAGATGGTATGACCACGCGCCCGGCATGGGGCCGCGCCCCGCGGAGCCGACCGACGGCGACGGTGGTCGACGTCATCTTGACGCCCGGCGCATTCCCCAGCTCGTGCTGCCGTCCGTGACATTTCCCTACAAGAAGATGGGCCAGAGTGCGTCCGCCGTGATGTTGGATGTCTCGGCGGGAAGGTTTGGTCCGTTCGCGGGACAATTCTTTGTCGCCGATTACACCTTGAGCCTGGTGATGCGTGCCGAGATGGAGAAGGTGGACGGCCTCTATCAGGGTGCGTGTTATCCGTTTCGCCAGGGTTTCGCGACAGGCCTCATCGGCGGCACGCTCACGGGGCGGGGCCAGATCTTCGTGGGCGGCAGCAAGCGCGGGTGGCCGGTGCGTGGCCTTTCGGAAAAGGCGCTGCAACGGCTTGATTGGACAGGCAGGACCCCGTTTGAAGTCCATTCGATGAAGGTCACGCCGGACGGCTTCAACCTGCGTTTCACCTCGCCGGTGGAGGCCTCCAGCGCCTCGGACATCGGCAGTTATACGCTCGAGACATTCACCCACCACTATTATGAGAATTACGGTGGACCCGAGATCGAGCAGGCCGACCAGCGGATCGTTTCCGCGACGCGCAGCCCCGATGGGCTCAGCGTCCGTCTCGTTGTGGACAAACTTGTCGTCGGGCACATCCACGAGTTGCACCTTCCGGGCCTACGCGACAGCAGCGGGCAGCGTCTGCTGCATGATGTAGCGTATTACACGTTGAATCAGGTTCCGAACAGATAGGCGGCCCGTCAAAAAGACCGTAGCAGTCGACGTCAGGAGACTCAAACTTGAGCCAAACGCCAATGAATGGAGCCTCCTTACGTCGCCGGCCGCGATGGACAGGTCCTTTTTCGGCGGGCTTATAGGTTGGATCATGAAAGTAAACTTACATTGGTTGACATGGGGTCTCCTCCTGCTCAGTCAGTCGTTGCGGGGCCTCCTTGCAGGAGAGTCTCCCCCCGCCCACAAGGATCTGCCTTTGCCGGGTGAGGTTTTCCAAGTGGACGGCCACACGGCGTTTATTATTCCGCCCCAGGGAATCATACGCGTCAAACGGCCCTTGATGGAGGGTGTCCGTCCCTCGACGCCGCCGGTGGGTCGACCTTCGGACGATCGCGACACGGCGCGACCCTCCGTCGATCTTCCGACGGACCTGCCCCTCAGGACCTCAAAGCCCTGGGTCTGGTACGCGCCAACCTTGCCCGGTCTTCCTGGCAGGGAGGAGCAGTGGATGTTCGACCGCTTCCTGAGCGCAGGAATTGCCGTCGCCGGCATCGACGTGGGTGAGTCTTTTGGCAGTCCCGATGGTCGTAAACTGTTCACGTTGTTTCATGCCGGGATGACGGAGGCGCGGGGTTATTCCGGGAAACCGGTATTATTGGGACGGAGTCGTGGCGGGTTGATGGCTCTTTCCTGGGCCGCGGAGAATCCGGACAAAATCGCGGGCTTCGCCGGCATTTATCCGGTGTGCAGTATTGCGAGTTACCCGGGGGTGACGAAGGCCGCGGGAGCCTATGGAATGCAGCCCGAGGAACTCGAATCGCACCTCAAGGAACACAATCCCATCGACCGCCTGGCGCGGCTCGCTGCAAACAGGGTCCCGCTCTTCGCCATTCATGGGGACGTGGATGCCGTCGTCCCGCTGGAGGCTAATTCCGGTCTGGTTAAGGAGCGCTACGGGGCCTTGGGTGGATCCATGCAATTGATCGTCCCGCCCGGCCAAGGGCATAACATGTGGCCGGGCTTCTTCCAGAACCCGGAATTGGTGGCCTTTGTGAAGGCCCATGCCGGGCCCAACATCACCCTGGTTTCACCGTTGGATTATCAGGTCATCCAACGCGGCGCGAAGAACAACGCGGTCGTGGTTGTCCGTGGGGAATTGGCCGGCCTCGCCGAGGGCCCGTTGATTCTCGAGGCTCGCCTCATAGTGGCTGGCAGGCCCGGGGAGTGGCGGCAACTGCCGGTGGGTCCGGAGAGGCGTAGGTTTGAGGCGGACTGGGAGATGTCTGCGGGCGGTTGGCATCGGCTGGAAGTCCGCGCGTTATCGGGGGCGCACCTGGTGGCCGAGTCGGTGATCGAGCATGTGGGCGTGGGGGAGGTGTTCGTCGTCGCCGGTCAGTCGAATTCCGCCAACCACGGCGAGGAGAAACAGAAGACCAGGACCGGTCTTGTCGCCGCGTTCGACGGGGGGCGATGGCGGCCGGCAGACGATCCTCAACCGGGCGCCAGTGGTGACGGCGGCAGTTTCATTCCACCTTTCGGCGATGCCATCGTGGAGAGATTTCATGTGCCGGTCGGCATCCTAGCCTGCGGGGTGGGTGCCAGCAGTGTGCGCGAGTGGCTGCCAGAGGGCGCAAGGTTCCCCAATCCGCCGACCCTGACGGGCAACGTGCGAAAGCTCTCCGATGGGAACTGGGAGAGCAAGGGATCGATCTTCAGGACGTTCACCGCCCGCATGAAGCAGTTGGGTCCGCGTGGCTTTCGGGCAGTGCTTTGGCACCAGGGTGAAAGCGACGCCAACCAGGCGGACACGACGCGGACGCTGCCCGGCAACCTGTACAGCGAGTACCTCGAGCAGCTCATACGCGCATCGCGCCGCGAGATCGGATGGGAGGCGCCGTGGTTCGTCGCGCAGGCGAGTTATCACGTGCCGGGCGATGAATCCTCGCCAGACATCCGCGCGGCCCAGGCAGCGTTGTGGAGGCAGGGCCTCGCTTTGGAAGGTCCCGACAGTGATGCCCTCAAGGGCGATCTGCGCGACAGCGAGGGCAAGGGCGTCCACTTCAGCGGCGCCGGCCTTCGCGAGCACGCCGCGCGTTGGGTGGAGAAGGTCACACCTTGGTTGGAGGGGAAATAGCATGAAAATCATCCTGCAAGGCGTATCCAGCAGCGTCGGTAGCGTCCTGGCCCTGGCCGTGTGGCTCGTGACGCCTGCCCGTGCGCAATACCCGGAGTGGCCGCACACCGGTTCCCTCTACGTTCTTACCACGCCGGAGGGAGCGGATTTGCCGGCGGGAGTTGCGGTGGAAGGCTTTCCCCTTCTGGTGCGGTTGCACAGAGACTGGTTTGATTTCAGTCAGGCCAAGGCCAACGGGGAGGACATCCGCTTCTCCACCGGCACGGGGTTGGCGCTGGCCTATCAAGTCGAGGACTGGAGTGCCGCCAACGGCGAGGCCAGCATCTGGGTGCGGATGCCTGCGATCCGGGGCAACGAACGGCAGGAGATCAAAGTGCATTGGGGAAGGGCCGACGCAGCCAGCGAGTCGGACGGCCACGCGGTGTTCAACGAGTCGAATGGCCATCTCAGCGTCTGGCACATGGGCAGCCCGGTGAAGGACGAGGTCGGGACCATCGAGACCACGGATGAGGGCACGACGGCGTCCGTGGGGAGGGTCGGGCCGGCGCGGCATCTGGCGGGAAGGCAGGGAATCTTTGGCGGCGAAAAGATCGCAGGCTATCCGGTGGGCGCGAGTCCACACAGTTCGGAGATGTGGTTCCGCGCGGAGAAGCCGAATGGCCGGGTGCTCGCCTGGGGCAACGAACATGCGCAGGGCAAGGTCGTGATGCATTTTCAAAGTCCGCCCCACGTGCAGATGGATTGCTATTTCTCGGGGGCGAATGTCTCGACCGAGGGCCGGATGCCCGTGAACGAATGGGTTCATGTGGTCCACACCTATCAACCGGGGGATTCAAGAATCTACGTCAACGGCGCAATCAGTGGCGTCTCGACGCGGCCGGGTGCTCCGTTGGCCATCAAGAGTCCGGCGCGGTTGTTCATGGGCGGTTGGTATCACGACTACGATTTCGTGGGTGATATCGATGAGGTGCGGGTCTCCAAGGTCGCGCGTTCCGCGGACTGGGTGAAGTTGGAGTATGAGAATCAAAGGGAGCTGCAAACCTTGACCGGTCCGGTGGTGCGGCCGGGAAATGAATTCTCGGTATCGGAGTCTCAGGTGACGGTGCTGGAAGGGAGGAGCGCGACCCTGACGGCGCGGGCGGATGGTGCCCTGAAGCTCTATTGGATCCTGGGAAGCGATGGCCGGGAGACTGTCGTGGCGGTGGATCGGCTGGCGTTCACCTTCCAGGCTGGCCGGGTGGCAGGCGACAAGACGGCAACGCTGCAATGCAGGGCGATCTATCCCGGTGAGGTGAAGACAAGGAATATCGCCATCGCGATCAAGGAAGACATCCAGGAGCCTGTGTTCACACTCGCGGCTCCAGGCGCATGGGATGGGCGTACTCCGATCGAGGTGGTGCCGCGCGTGGCGAATCAAGGGGCCATGCAGGCCAAAGGCGCTGGGGAGTTGAAGATGGAATGGAGCGTTTCGCCGTTTGCGGTGATCAAGACAGTCGGGCCAGGAAAGCTCATTCTGGAACGTGCCCAAAGCAGCGGAAAGCTCACGGTCACGGCGACCCTCAGCAACGGGGGGCAGCGGGTCGCGCAATCGGTGACCATGGACGTCACGGAACCCAGGATCGACCCCTGGGTGGCACGGTCACCGGCGAGGGATGAAAAGCCGGAGGATAATCAATTCTATGCGCGGGACGTCAGGAACGAAGGGACGCTCCATTACAATGGAACGCTGGCTGGGGAAGCGGCCGAGGTCTTCCTTAAAGTGTCTGCCGACGATCAACCCTACAGGATGGAGACTGCCAGGCTTGGGGCGGATAAGTCCTATGGGTTTTCCGTGAAGCTCAGGCCGGGTTTGATCAGGTACAAGGTTGATTTTGGAACGAAGACGGGCGGGCAGGAGACGGTGCTGCACGTGGTCACTAATATCGTCTGCGGCGACGCCTATTTGATCGACGGCCAGTCCAATGCCCTGGCGACGGATACGGGCGAGAAATCGCCGCCGGAAACGAACCCGTGGATCCGCAGCTATGGCCGCCCGCCGGAAGATCCGAAGGAATCGGTCGGGAACCTGTGGTGCAACCCGGTATGGAAGGCGGAGAAAGGGGAGAAGGCGGAATTGGGCTGGTGGGGCATGGAACTCGCCAGGCGGTTGCTGGAGAGCCAGAAGATCCCCGTTTTCATCCTGAACGCCG
Source organism: uncultured Verrucomicrobiota bacterium (assembly GCA_903844265.1). Lineage (GTDB taxonomy): Bacteria > Verrucomicrobiota > Verrucomicrobiia > Limisphaerales > CAIMTB01 > CAIMTB01. The sequence continues at coordinate 14,103 of CAIMTB010000539.1, read as the reverse complement.
CCGTCGGCGGAACGCGCATCGACCAGCATCAGCGCAACCCCGCCGATCCGACGGACCTGTCGACCCTCTACGGGCGCATGCTCTGGCGCTTGAGTCACGCGAGGCTGACGCATGGCATCCGGGGGATTCTTTGGCATCAGGGGGAGAGCGATCAGGGTGCCGATGGGCCGACGGGCGGGTTCGGTTGGGAAACCTACCAGCAGTTCTTCGTGGAAATGGCCGCGGGCTGGAAGAGGGACATGCCGAACGTCCAGCATTACTACATTTACCAAATCTGGCCGGACTCCTGCAGCATGGGTGGAAGGAATGGCTCGGGCGACCGGTTGCGGGAGAAGCAACGCACGCTGCCGCGGCTGTATTCCAACATGAGCATCCTGTCGACGCTCGGGATCCAGCCCCCGGGTGGCTGTCATTTTCCGTTGGTCGGCTGGTCGGAGTTTGCGCGCCTGATCCAGCCGCTCATCGAGCGGGATTTCCATGGCAAGGTGCCCGCCGTCTCCATCACGCCACCCAACCTTTCGGCCGCCTCCCGGTCGGCGGGTGCGGATGACAGGATCCTCCTGGAGTTTGATCAGCCCGTGCTTTGGGCGGATGCGCTGGCCGGCCAGTTCTACCTGGATGGTGAGAAGGACAAGGTCGCCTCGGGGACTGTCTCCGGGAACGTCCTGACGCTTCAGTTGAAGGCCGCCTCCAAGGCGCGGACGATCACCTATCTGAAGGAAACCAAGTGGAGCCAGGACACGCTGCTCAAGGGCGCGAACGGTCTCGCTGCACTCACGTTTTGTGAGGTGCCGGTTGTTGCCGTCCCTGCGGGTCGCTGACGGTTCCCGGGCCTGCGCAGGGGCCTCGTCGGCAAGTGGGGGGGGCATCACGGCCGGAAGTGTCATCTGAGAGAAACTACCTGGGGTGAATCTGGCGGATGAGCCGGTCGGGGGCAGGGCGCGCACTCCGCTGCGCACCGGCCTTGTAAGGCTCACCATCAGGTAGCCCCTGCAGGGCGGCGGGCAAGGGACTGCCTGCCCGTCGATCTGTGGATGCACGGCGGCGGGAAGCTGGCCCGTGTTTGAATTGGCCAAACGTACGGAACTGGAGAACAATCTGGAGCATGAAAACAGGACTCATGAGTCGCGCGAGCACGGTGGCCTGGCTGGCTGCGTTTTGCCTTCTGGGTGTCCTGGCCGCCCATGCGGTGGGGCCCGAGGTCCGGGACACCGCGGGTTTGTTCTCGGCCGGCGCGATCAAGCAGGCGGATGAAGCTGTTCGAAACATCCAGCGGGAGTTCCGAAAGGATCTGCTGGTGGAGACTTTTGCCGGCGTGCCTGAGAATCGGAAGGCGGATTACAACCGGAATCGTGAGGTCTTCTTCACGGACTTCGTGCGCGAGCGTGCGCAGGAAGCCCGGCTTGACGGCATTTATGTGCTGATCATGAAGGAGCAGCCTCCGCATCGCATGCACATCCAGGTGGGAGTCGGTCAGGCGACGCGCAGCCGGGCGTTCCTGGCTGCTGACCGCGACCAGCTGGTCAAGCTGCTCCAGACGAATTTTCGGGATGAGAAATACGACGACGGACTGCGGGCGGGCATTGCGTTTGTGGAGCGGACCATGCGCACCCATTTGGGCAGCCGGGAAACTTCAGGGTCGATGAATCGGCAGGGGCTGGCGTCGACCGCTGCTCGCGAAGCGGTTCCGGGCCGTTCCTCTTCTCCGGGGTTGGGGGCCATTCTTCTCTTCGGCGCGCTGATCATTGGGGGCATCGTGGTGTTCAGTCTGATCATGCGCCTGATGCGTGGCGGGATGGGCGGTGGTGGTGTTCCGTCGGGTGGCGGGATGATGGGTGGCGGTGGCGGGGGTATGTTCTCCAGCCTTCTGGCGGGGATCGGTGGAGCGATGGCGGGCAGCTGGCTCTACGATCGTTTTTTCGGTGGCCACTCGTCCTCGGGCGACAGTTGGGCCTCATCGGCGGGGGACACCACGTCGGATGTCGGTGGTGATTTCGCCAGCTCGGGGGGTGATGTGGACAGCGGGACCAGCCTGGGCGACACGGATTCGGGCGGGGGCGGTGATTTTGGGGGTGGCGACTTTGGCGGCGGTGATTTTGGGGGTGGCGGCGGGGATGTCTGAATCCGTTCTTTGGACTGGTCGCGGGGCGGGTCGTGGCCTATCACGGGTTTGTTCAACCCCCATATGCTGCGATGAAGAATTCCCTGTCCCGTCGTTCCTTTGCGAAGACCTCTGCGCTGGCGGTTGGCGCGCTAGCTGCGGCCCCGTTCAACATCCTGACGGCTGCCAACGCCGGGGACAAGGTGCGCTGCGTGCAGATCGGCTGCGGCGGTCGTGGGCTCTCGGCGCACCTGCCGGCAGCGAAGGCCGAGCATCTCGTGGCGATCGTGGACGTTGACGAGGGTCGGCACGCGACTGCGAGGAAGTGGCACCAGAGCAATGGCGGCAGCGTGGAGAGCCTGCAGGTCTTCACGGATTACCGGAGGATGTTCGACAAGGTTGGGAAGGACATGGACGCGGTGTTCATTGCGGCGCCCAACCATCATCACGCATTGCCGGCGATGATCGCCATGCAGTTGGGGAAGAACGTCTATTGCGAAAAGCCGGTGTGCCATGACATCGGAGAGGCTCGCGCCATGCGGGCCATGGCGGCGAAGACGAAGGTCGCCACCCAGATGGGGAACCAGGGCCACTGCGAGGAGGGTTACCGCCGGCTCTGCGAATACATCGAGTCCGGCGTCATCGGGAAGGTCACCGAGACCCACAGCTGGACCAATCGGGCCAATGGAGGCGAGGGACCGCGTCCGCCGAAGCTGGCGGTCCCGGCCGGTCTGCACTGGGACGAGTGGATTGGCCCGGCGCCCTATCGTGATTTCCACGACGACATTCATCCTCACGAGTGGCATGGCTGGTACGATTTCGGCAACGGTTCCATCGGCAACATGGGATGCCACGTCCTTGACGGCGTCTTCTGGGCGCTCAAGTGCGAGCATCCGGTGAGCATCGAGGCGGAGCAGTTGCGTGGTGGAAGCGACGAGCGTTATCCCCTGGGCAGCCGGGTCCGATGGGACATGCCTGCGCGCGGGGAGATGCCGGCCCTGAAGGTCTATTGGTACGAGGGCCTGAACGAGACGACGACCGGGACGGCCGCGGGTTCGTTGCGCTCCGTGAAGGGCGACGACCGCAACCTGCCTCCGTTGCTCCTCGAGTTGAGGAAGAAATATCCGGACGAAGGCCTGGATGCCGGCGACAGCGGTTCGCTGTACGTCGGTGAGAAGGGCGTCATCTTCACCGGAACGTACGGGGACAAGATGCACATCGTTCCCTACGAGAAGATGGCCGAAACCCCGGCGCCGGCGAAGACCCTGCCGAGGCCGAAGAACATCTTCGCGGATTTCCTGGATGCCGTTCGTGCGGGCAAGACCGAGACGGCCGTGCCCTTTGACTACGGCACGCGCCTGACGGAGTTCGCGATCCTGGGGAACCTGGCGATGAAGGCGGGCAAGGGCAGGAAAGTGATGTGGGACGGCCCGGGCATGCGGGTCACCAACCTTCAGGAACTCAACGCCTGGGTGCAGCGTCCGGTCCGTGATGGGTGGAAATTCTGATGTCATGAACATCACCAGCCTTGGGGAGCCGCGGTTTTCCTCGCCCAACGCATATGCCGTCAGCGACTCGGCGCGGGTGCCCGAGGTGATCGTGCGGGATCCTGAGGCGGGCGGAGGGGTGGGACGGTTGGAGTTTGAATTGGCGGGGCCGCGGGCGCGGCTTTTTTTCGACCCACGATCCACGCGGGCGGGCATCGTCACTTGTGGGGGGTTATGTCCGGGTTTGAACAACGTGATCCGGTCGATTTTCCTCGAGTTGTTCCATGGTTATGGGGTGACGGAGGTGTTGGGGTTCCGGAACGGGTATGCCGGGCTTGATCCGTCGCGCGGGCCGCAGCCGGTGAACCTTTCGCTGGAAGTGGTCGACGACATTCATCGTGAGGGGGGGACCATCCTGGGCACTTCGCGGGGGCCGGTGGACGTGGTGGCTGCCGTCGACAACCTGGTGCGGTTGGGCGTGAACATCCTTTTCACGGTCGGCGGGGACGGCACGCAGCGGGGTGGTCACGCGCTGCTTTGCGAGGCTCAGCGTCGTGGGCATCCGCTGGCGGTGGTCGGGATTCCCAAGACCATCGACAACGACGTCGCGTTCGTGTCCCGGACGTTCGGCTATTACACCGCGGTGGAGGAAGCCGCGAAGGTGTTGGACTGCGCGCACACCGAGGCCCACAGCGTTGAGAACGGGATCAGCATCGTGAAGCTGATGGGGCGGCAGGCGGGGTTTCTCGCGGCTGGTGCGACCGTCGCCAGCCAGGACGTCAATCTCTGCCTGATTCCCGAGGTCCCGTTCCGGCTGGAGGGTGAGACGGGTGTCCTCGCCTATTTGAAGCGCCGGGTCTTGCGGAGGGCGCATGCCGTGATCGTGGTGGCGGAGGGCGCGGGCCAGGAACTCCTGGCCACGGACGGGAAGGCGGAACTTGACGCTTCGGGCAATGCCAAGCTGCAGGACATCGGCCAGTACCTGCGGGAGAGGATTGCAGCCTACTTCAAGGCGGAGGGGATCCCGATGACACTCCGGTACTTCGATCCGAGCTACAGTGTTCGTTCGGTTCCTGCGGACGCCGAGGATGCGGTCCTCTGTGATCTCCTGGCACGGCACGCGGTTCACGCGGCGATGGCGGGGAAGACGGGTCTCGTGGTGGGCATGCTGCATGATGTGTTCATCCATGTTCCGATCGAGTTGCTGGCGACGCGGCGGAAATCGTTGGATCCCGGGAGCCTCGCCTGGCGTTCGGTGCTGGCCTCGACCGGGCAGCCGGAGCATTTCAACTGAATCCCCACATGCCGAATTGTTCGCAGCCGACCCATCGCACCAAGATCGTGGCCACCCTCGGCCCGGCCTCCGATTCGCTGTCGATGATCGAGCGCCTGGTCCTGGCGGGGGTCAACGTCGTCAGGCTCAACTTCTCGCATGGCGACTTCACGGGGCACGCCGCTTCGATTGCGAAGGTGCGCGCGGCGGAACGGTCGACGGGGAGGCGCGTGGCCATCCTGGCGGACCTGCCGGGGCCGAAGATGCGGCTGGGGCGGATCCATCCGGATCCGATCCAGGTCCAGGCGGGCGACGAGTTGGTTTTGACCACGGATGACGTCGTCGGGGACGCGCGGCGGATGTCGATGAGTTTCGAGCCGTTGCCGCGGGTGGTGAAGGGCGGAGACCGCCTGTTTTTGAACGACGGATTGGTGCAATTGAGGGTTGAACGGTGCCTGTCGGCGGACGTTGTCTGCACCGTCGAGGTGGGTGGCGAGTTGCGGTCGCGCAAGGGATTGAACGTGCCCGGTGTGGACCTTGGGATCAGCGCGTTCACGGCGCACGACCGGGCCTGTCTCGCCTTCGCCCTGCGCGAGGGCGTGGATGCGGTCAGTCAGTCGTTCGTGGAGACGGCGGCGGACGTGGAGGCGGTGCGGACTGCGGCGCGGGAGATGGGCGGGCGGCCGTTTGTGATCGCGAAGATTGAGCGCGCCGGAGCGTTGAAGCATTTCGAGGAGATCCTGCGGGCGGCGGATGGGGTGATGGTGGCCCGTGGCGACCTGGGCGTGGAGGTGCCGATCGAGGAGATCGCGATGACGCAGAAGCGCCTGATCGCGGGTGCCAACGCGGCCGGCAAGCCCGTCATCACGGCCACCCAGATGCTCGAGTCGATGGTGTCGAGCCGTCTCCCGACACGGGCCGAGGCGACCGATGTCGCCAATGCCATCCTGGACGGCACGGACGCGGTGATGCTCTCGGCCGAGACTGCGATTGGCCGGTTCCCCGAGGAAGCGGTGGGTATGCTGGCCCGGATTGCTGCTGTGACGGAGCCGCGGCGGCCCGGGGTGACGTTGAAGGGATTGGGGGGTGCGGCCGGGACGTCACGTCGTGGGACCAGCCTTTCGGAGTCCGTGGCGTCCGTCGTCGAGCATGCGTTGGGGGCGATGGAATGCGCGGCGATTCTGGTGCCGACGCGGACGGGGACGACGGCGCGCGCCATTTCGCGCTTCAAGCCGGGGCCGTGGATCACGGCTTTCAGTGCGGATCGTGGAATTTGCCAGGGCCTGGCGTTTTCCTACGGGGTACGGCCTGTCGAGATTCTGGAGGAGCCGGAGAGCTGGGCGGCGTTTTCGCGGGGCTGGTTGGCGGAGAAGGGTGTGGATGCCGGAAACGCGTTGCTCGTGGCCGGGCCATCGGCTCGTCACCCGGAGGCGACGCATCGGCTGGAGTTCCTCGATCTCACCTCCGCCACGCGATAGCTGCGGTGGCGGTGGCGGCGCGCGCCAGAGATCCACTTCATCCGCCTGTTTTTGCAGGCGTGGGCGCTGCGGTGGGTGCGGTGGGTGCGGGGACGGACTCGGGAGCGTTGGTGTCTCCTGGGCCCCGGTTGTTCCGGCGCCAGCCTCCCTCGGGGCCGGGGCCGCGTCGTTCGCGATCACGGGAGTGTTGTTTCATGATCTCCCCGTATTTCGTGCGTTGCTCCGGGCTGAGTTCGGTCTCGATGAGTTCGCGGACCCTCTTGTTTTCCTCGCGCATCTGGGGCTGGACGGTTTCCCAGATCAGGCGGTTTCGTACGCGGCCGTCCTGGAGGATGGCGTCGACGTGTTTGGCCTGTTCGTCGGTGAGTGCGAGGTCGCGTTTGAGGCGGCCGATGAAATCGGGGCGGCCTTCGTTGGAGGAGGGAGGGCCTCCGCCCTCGCGGGGGCGGATGGCGGCGGAGTGGGATGCGCGGGCGACGAAGAAGCCGGAGGCCACGCCGGTGGCGAAGATGAGCGTTGCGGCGAGGATGGCTTTCCAGCGGTTCAAGGGGATTCCGTGCTGGTGTCCAGATCGGCGAGGAGCACGGCGTCGAGCTGGGCGCCGAGGTCTTCGGGACGTGAACTGAACGCGATGGAACTGGCGCCGACGATGATGGTGAGGGCGAAGCAGGGGATCACCGCGCGCCACAGGAGGGCACCGAGGGACGCCCAGAAATCATTGAATTCTCGGGCGGCGAGCCTTGCCATCACACGCTTCTCGAAGGCGAAGGGGACGCGATCCGAAGGCGGCTCGGCCATGCGGGCCGCGGCGATCAGTTTTTGTCGGAGAGGTTCGGGTTTCATCGCTCCACTGGCTTCGACAGACGATGCGGTTTGGCGGGACGGTTACAAATACTTTCCCTGCTTGAGGCGGCCGAGGGCCTTGCGCATCGCGGCGCGGGCGCGGAAGGCGCGGACCTTGATGAGGGGGATCGACCAACCGGTCAGGTCGTGGATCTCCTTGATGGAACGTTCCTCGATCTCCAGGAGCTGGATCACCAGTCGAAATTCGGGCGCGAGCGAATCCATGAGCTTTTTCACCAGGCTGCGGGCGGCGTCTGCCCTCTCGTCGGCTTCGTCGGGGTCGATCCGGAAGTGCTCGAGCCAGTCGGATTCCTCGTGGCTGAGGTCGCTGAAGGATGATTCACGGGTCCGTTGGTGGGCGCGGAGGAAATCGTAGCAGGTCCGGACGGCGACGCGCATGAGCCAGTGTTCGAACGGGGCTTCGAAGCGGAAGCCGGGCAGGCGTTCGAACGCCTTCAGGAAGACTTCCTGGACGATGTCCTCGACCTCGCTGTCGCGGCGTGCGTAGCGGCGTGCGGTGGCGAAGACGCGGGGTTGATGTCGGCGGATCAGTTCCTCGAAAGCCTCGGTCTGGCCGGAGATCACGGCCCTGACGAACTCGGCGTCGGGGCGCGGATCAGCGGTCGGCGGGGAGGTCTCGAGTCCTCCGGTCCCGGTCGCGGGTGGGTGTTGATCGTCGGACACTGCGGGTCGTCGCGGGCTCTTAGATTTCGAATTGTTTTTCGAACTCGGTCAGGTTGCGCGGGGTTCCGCGCGTGACGAGTGCGACATCCTCCAGTCGGACGCCGCCAATCTCGGGATAATAGAGGCCGGGTTCAATGGTGACCACATGTCCGGCGCTGAGTTGATCCGTCGAACGGGCGTTGAGGCGTGGCCCTTCGTGGATTTCGAGGCCGATTCCGTGGCCGGTGCCGTGGATGAACCCGGCGAGATGTCCCCGGCGCCGGCTGGTCTTGAACCCGCGTCCACGGAACACCGCGTCGGTCGCGAGATGGACATCGACCGCGGCACGGCCGTGTCCGAGCAATTGCAGTGCGGTTGCCTGGGCCTGCGCCACGGCGGCGTACATGGAGCGCAGGTACTCGCTCGCGCGACCGCGCACCACCGTGCGGGTGATGTCGCCGAAGTACCCGGTCCGCTGGGACCGCGGGAAGATGTCGATGACAATGGGCTGCTCGGCGAGGAGGGGGCCGTGTCCGCGGGCGTGCGGGTCACTGCCCTGGCGGCCGCCCGCGACGATGGTATGGAGCGCATGACCCCCGGCCTGGAGGATTGCGGTGTCGATGATGCCGCGGAGCTTTTCCGAGGTAAGCGGGGCGTGGTTCAGGTGCAACTTTTTGCCCTTGGTCGATTTCGAGCGTTTGAGGGCCTGGATGGCCTCCGCAAGGCCAACCTCCGCCATCACGAGCGCGGCGCTGATCTTCTTCACCTCATCCGCCGACTTGAGCGCCCGGGCGGGGAAGAAGGGGCCTTCGCGCAGTTTCACCTTGATGCCGCCTCGTCGAAGCGCCTTGGCGAGTCCGAGCGGGAAACCTTCGGCGACCGTGACCCGCTTCACGCGGTGGCCTTTGAGGATGCTTTGGAGGACGTCGCCCAGGCTTGGAGACTCATTGCCCTCTTCCCGGGCGAGGCGACGTTCAAATTGGGAGTAGGACAGAGCCCGGCAATGCCGCGCTTCCGCCCGGACTCTCGTGAATTCGGGATCGTTCAACACGATGTGGGGACGTCCGCCGCAGGTGAACCAGATGAACGGATCCGGCACGAAGGACCGCACGGCATACAGCATGTCGGCATTGCGCTCGCTGTCGCCGACGATCAGGAGGTTCTCTTCGGGCACGCCGGCGAAACTAGGAACGGCCTTCGTGGCAGGCAAGGATGCGGTTCACGAAGGGTTTGGGGTTTTGCTCGAACCTCGCTAGACTTCGCCGCCTGTGAAGGCGAAGAAGACGACAACGGGCGCGGCCCCGCGGCGACGGGTGGGATTGATCTCACTGGGTTGCGCCAAGAACCTGGTCGACGCAGAAATCATGCTCGGCTCCCTGATGCAGAGCGGCGTCGAGATCGTCAACGACCCGGCCCTGGCCGATGCGCTGATCGTCAACACCTGCTCCTTCATCGACGCCGCCCAGGAGGAGAGCGTCGACACCATCCTCGAATCCTCGAAATGGAGGGACCAGGCGCGACCCGACCAGGCGGTGATCGTCTCGGGCTGCCTGCCCCAGAGGTTCCGTGAGGACCTGACCAAGCTGATGCCCGAGGTCGACGCGTTCATGGGGATCGACCAGGTCGAGGGCGTGGCGAAGATCGTCGAGGACGCCGTGGCGCGTCGGGCCGGGCGGGGGCCAGCCCAGTCAGAGCCAGTTGACGCGAAGCGGGCGCGTCGGCCGGGCGAGCTGAAGGCGGCCTTGGGACAACTTGAGGGGGCGAATCCGACCGAGGGCGATGACCCGCCGTCGGCGTCGCTGCGTGGGACCGCGGAATTTGGGAAGACGCGGAAGGTCGTGACGCCTGCGAAGGCGGTGGAGTCCGCGGTGCAGGTGACCGTGAGGCCGAACTATGTGCCGCGTTGGGACACCCCGCGATTCCGGCTCACGCCCGGTCATCTTGCCTACGTGAAGATTGCCGAGGGCTGCAATCATCCCTGCAGCTTCTGCATCATCCCCCGGATGCGCGGCAGTCACCGGAGCCGCATCCAATCGGACGTGGTCGAGGAAGCGCGCCGGCTCATTGCGGATGGCGTGAAGGAATTGAACCTGATTTCGCAGGACTCGACCTACTACGGTCTGGACCTGAGGACGGGCCAGAGCCGTGCCATTGCCTCGCCGGAGAAGTTCTCGGCGGCGTCGCGCGCGCTGCCGGCGGGGGCGACGACGCTCTCGAGCCTCTTGCGCGAGCTGAATGCCCTGCCCGGCGATTTCTGGGTGCGCCTCCTGTACACGCACCCGGCGCACTGGACGGACGAGTTGATCGCGACCATTGCGGAGTGCCGCAAGGTGGTGCGGTACGTCGACATGCCGCTCCAGCACATCCACGACGACATGCTGGCACGGATGCGCCGCGAGACGACGGGGGGGTACATCCGCGATCTCATCGTGCGGATCCGGGCTGGGATTCCCGGGATCGCGCTGCGGACGACGTTCATCGTGGGATTCCCTGGGGAGACGCCGGCGCATTTCGAGGCGCTGCTGGATTTCATGCGCGAGGTGCGCTTCGAGCGGCTCGGGGTGTTTGCGTACTCGAAGGAGGACGGGACCGTGGCTGGGCGGATGGAGAAGCAGGTGTCGTTGAAGACGCGGCAGAAGCGGCGGGACCTGGCGATGGCCACGCAGCACGCGGTTGCGCGGGAAATTTCGGCGTCTTTCGTGGGTCGCACCCTGCGCGTGTTGGTCGAGGGATCGGCGAAGGAACAACAGCTCCGCCAGGCGAACGTTTCCTCGTGGGAACACGGCCTTCTGCGTGACGAGGCGGGTCCCGTGAAGGGCACGACAGGCCGCCGGTTCCAGGTCGCCCGCGGCGCGGCGGACGCCCCGGACATCGATGGGCGCGTGTACGTCAGGGGAGATCTGCCGGCAGGACAATTCGCGCAGGTGAAGATCGTGGGGCACACGGATTACGACCTGATCGCCGAGCCAGTTTGACGAAGGAGCCATGACCGAAAACACCAACCCCGAACCTTCATCGGCGGAGGCGCCAACAGTTCATCGCCGGCGACCGCGCTATGCCGGGAAGTACCCGCGCGGGTTCGACGAGAAATACAAGGAGCGCGACCCGGTCCTTTTTGGCGAGACCGTGGCGAAGGTCATCGCCTCGGGCAAGACGCCGGCAGGAACGCATCGGCCCATCCTGGTGGCTGAGATTCTCGGGGTGCTCGAACCGCGACCGGGCGAGGTGGCGCTGGATTGCACCCTGGGTTACGGCGGTCATGCGGAGTCCCTGCTGCCCCGACTGCTGCCGGGTGGGCGTCTGGTGGGGATCGACACGGATCCGATCCAGTTGCCGAAGACGGAGGAGCGGTTGCGGGCGCTCGGATTTGGCGCGGACGTGTTCTCGGTGGAACGTTGCAATTTCGCGGGTCTGCCGCAGGTGCTGGCGAGGGTGGGTGTGAGCGGTGCGGACGTGGTGCTGTCGGATCTCGGCGTGTCGTCGATGCAGATCGATGATCCCACTCGCGGGTTTTCGGTGAAGTTCGACGGGCCGCTGGACATGCGGATGAACCCGGAGCGTGGACAGCCGGTGTCGGCATTCCTCGAGCGGGTCCGCGTCGATGCCTTGTCCTCGCTTCTGGTCTGGAATTCGGACGAACCGCACGCGGCTGTCCTCGCGCCCCTGTTGGCGGGGAAGAAATTCTCGACGACCCGGGAACTGGCGACGGCGGTCAGGGCCGCGCTGCCGCGTGCCCGGCCTGAGGAGGTGGAAGTGTCGGTGCGTCGGGTCTTCCAGGCTCTGCGGATCGCGGTGAACGATGAGTTTTCAGCGCTGGAAACGTGGTTGCGACATCTGCCCGCGTGCCTGAATGCAGGCGGTCGCGTGGCGGTGCTGACGTTCCACTCGGGCGAAGATCGACGTGTGAAGCGGGCGTTTGAATCGGGATTGCGCGAAGGGGTCTACTCCGCGATCGCCGTCGAGGTGATCCGGCCGGGACCGGAGGAGCGGCGCGCGAATCCGCGGTCCACGCCGGCGAAGCTGCGATGGGCGCGTCGATAGGTTGAGCGCAAATCGCACCGGGGTGTCTGCGCCGCGGATGCGGTCGTTTCGCCCCTGTCCGTTCGAGGGGGTCCTTCAGGGGAACGCCGCCCGGACGAGTGCGGGGAGGAACACGCCCGAGGGTTGGGCGAACGCGAAGGACACGCGCCCGGTGTAGGGCGTCGGGTTGGGGTTGATCTCGACCACGCACGCCTTCGCGCTGAGCGCCTCGTCGACCAACCCGGCGGCCGGGAGCACCACGGCGGAAGTGCCCACCGCGAGGAACAGGTCGCACCCGAGCGCGGCATCGCGGGCGGCGGCGAGCTTGTCCCAGGGCAGTTCCTCGCCAAACCACACGATGTCCGGACGCAGGAACGCGCGACAGTGCGGGCAGCGGGGCGGGATTTCATCGCTGACGGGCCAGGCCGGGACGATGCGGCCTTCGGTCGAACATTTCGTCCGTGTGATGTTTCCGTGCAGTTCGAGGACGTTCCGATTCCCGGCGCGTTGGTGGAGTCCGTCGACGTTTTGCGTCGCCAGCGTGAATCGGGGGATGCGCGATTCGATTTCGGCGAGCGCGAAATGACCGGGGTTCGGCTCGACGCCTTCCAGGCTGGCGCGGCGATCGGCGTACCAGGACCACACCTGGCGCGGGTTTTTTCGGAACGCCTCGGGCGTGGCGAGTTCCTCGGGATTGAAGCGGGCCCAGTGACCGGTGAGTGCGTCGCGGAAAGTGGGTACGCCGCTTTCGGCGGAGATGCCGGCACCGGTGAGCACGGCGACGGACTTCGCCGAACGAAGGCGCTCCACGAGTTCGGGGGGAATGGCGACTGGATCAGGCATGGATTTCAGGTCCGCCGCAGGTCGGCGACGCACTCGACGTGTTGGGTTTGGGGGAACAGGTCGAGGGGTGTGATCCGGACGAGGCGGTAGGCGCCATCGGCGCAGAGGGCCTTGAGATCGCGCGTGAGGGTGGCCGGGTGGCAGGAGACGTAGATGATCTGGGCGGGTCGCGTCGCGAGCAGGGCCTGGATGAAGGACGGCGCACAGCCGACGCGCGGCGGATCGGTGATCACGGTGGTGCGGTCCGCGGGAAAACGCTGGAGCAGCGCGGGCATCCATTCCTCGGCCGGGCCGACGATGAAATCGCCGTTGCTCGCGCCGCGGAGTTCCATGTTCCGGTTTGCGGAGCGGATCGCGAGCTTGTCGATCTCGACGCCGGTGAAGCGTTCGACCGCGCTGGCGCATTCGATGGCGAAGAAGCCGACGCCGCAGTAGGCGTCGATGAGGAAGCGGGCGCCGGCGTCGGTGAGGCGGGCACGGACCGTTTCGATGAGGCTGGGGAGGATGTGGAAATTATTTTGGAAGAACGAATCGCGGGGGACATCCCAACCCTCGGGAGCGAGGCGCAGCGACATCTTGATGCCGCCCTTGGGCGGGGGTTGCCGGCGCACCTCGAGCAACTGTTCATTGAGGGCGGGTTCGGCGATGGGACAGTGGTCGACATCCACGACCCATCGGTTGTCGGCGCGGATGAAGCCGATGACGAGGCCTGGGATGCGTTTGTCCCACTGGCTTCGGACCATGATGCGGTTGCGATAGCCGTACGGCGCGGGGCTGCCCACGACGGGATCGACGGGAACGTCGGAGAAGCCGCCGAGGCGTTGGAGGATGTCGGAGATCTGCCGGTGCTTGAGGCGGAGTTGGGCGTCGTAGGTGAGGTGCTGGTACTGGCAGCCGCCGCACTCGCCGAAGTGTTTGCACTCGGGCTGGACCCGCTCGGGCGAGGGTTGGAGGACGCGCATCAACCGGCCGCGCGCGTAGTTTTTCTTCACCTCGGTGAGTTCGACTTCGACTTCTTCGCCAGGGGCGGTGAACGGGACGAAGATGACGAAGTCGTTGACGCGCCCGACCCCATCACCGCCGTACGCGATGTTGTTGATCGTCAGCGTGAGGTGGTCGCCGGCGGAATGGGGTGGGATGCGCTGGGTGTCGTTGGGGGCGTCCATGCGAGGGGGGGCGGGCGGGGGGGAGGTGGTTCAGTCCGCGGTAGGCCGGGAAGGATCACCACGAAGGGCACGAAGGGCACGAAGAATTCGCCGGGGGAATCCCATGGCCAGGGGTAGCCGCCTTTTCCAAAGTGTGGACACGCATTGGCGCCCTGAACCGGTGCAGTTGGTAGGGCGCGCACTCCGCTGCGCGCCGGCCTTGTGAGGCTCACTTTCGGGTAGCCTTGGG
>CAIMTB010000538.1 GCA_903844265.1 uncultured Verrucomicrobiota bacterium | reverse complement strand
GCCGCCTCCGCCAGCTGTGATTCCCAAGGCTCCCCCACCGGACAACGTGCCGAGGCCGGAGTTCCGTAATATCCGCTTCGGCGGCAAGGAGTTCCGAAAACAGCCCCCGCCCAACTACCCGGATGAATTCCAGCGCAATCGCATCGGCGGGACGGTGGAAGCCCTGATCAGCGTCGGAACGAACGGCTTTCCGAGCAAGGTCGAGGTCGGCAAGAGCTCCGGATCCCCTGCCCTGGATCGCCACGTCTGCGACTTCATCCGCAAGGAGTGGCGGGCCGTGGTGGGTGAAGGCGGCAATTACCGGATCCAAATCACCTTTTCCCCCTAGCTCCGAGAACCCCCGAAACCTATCTCCGTTTCGATCTCCACTCCTTCCCATCATGTTTGCCTACACGCTCGTTGAACTGTTCCTCAAGGGCGGCCCCATCATGTGGCCGATCCTGATCGCCGCGTTGGTCTCCGTCGCCGTCGTCGGGGAGCGGTCGTTCTGGTGGTGGCGCGAGGCGATGAAGCGGGATCCGGAGCGCTTGGAGAAGCTTCTGGCTGCCCTGGACAACGGAGACTTTCGGACAGCGGCGCAGCTGTCCAAGGACTCGGATGATCCCGTGATCCGGATGATCTATCATGGGATGAACCATGTTCACTCGTCCTTGCAGGGAGCGCTGCAGGTCGCGGCCGGGGTGGAATTGCAGCGCGCGGGGCGCTTCCTCACGGTGATGGACACCCTGGTGACGCTGGCGCCCCTGCTGGGATTGCTGGGAACCGTGACCGGCATTTTCGCCTCCTTCACCGGGTTGGGCGATGCGGAGTTGGCAGTCCAGAAGGTGTCGGGCGGGATTGGTGAGGCCCTCATCGCGACGTGCGCGGGACTTGGGATCGCCATCGTCTCCCTCATTCCGTTCAATCTCTTCACGGCCAAGCTGTCCCGCCTGCAGTTCGAGCTCGAGACCGCCGCGACAAACATTGAGGTCATGGTGCATTCCGCCCGTCAGAAGGGCTTCGACACCACGGAGTTCCGACGCGAGACGCGGGTGCCGTGAGGAGGTTGGCGGGGATCGGATCCAACCTGCGATCCTGACAATTTCTGTTGCCACTGCATGAGAATCGCTTCGCCGGTCCACCGCAAGAAGGCGCGCTTTGAGATCATCCCGTTGATCGACATCATGTTCTTTCTGCTGGCCTCGTTCATGATGGTCAGCCTGACCATGATCCGGGTGGAGGCGCTCAAGATGGATCTGCCGACACCCACTGCAGCGGCTCCTGGGAAGAAGCCCGAGATGATCAATCTGGAGGTGGACAAGGTCGGAGACGCCCTCGTCGTGGTTGGCAACGACAAGCAGCACAAGAGCCTGCCTGACTTGTACAGCTACCTGACCAACCGGCACGCGGCGAACACGAACATTCCGGCGTACATCAAGGGGAGCCCCGAGGCCACGCACGGTCAGGTCATAGCCGTCCTCGACACCTGCCGCCGGGCCGGGATCCAGAAGGTTTCCTTCAACCTCTCCCAGCCGTTGAAGAAATAAGGCGTTTCATGAGATTTGGCTCCCCTCTCCCGAGGAAACATTCACGGATCGAGATCATCCCGCTGATCGACGTGATGTTCTTCCTCCTGGCGTCGTTCATGATGGTCAGCCTGAACATGTCCAAGTTGAACGCCGTGAAGGTGGATGCCCCCGCGGCCGCCACGGGTGACAAGGACATCAAGCCGAACGTCTTCAATATTGCGCTGAAGAAGAACGGGGATCTCTTCATCGGCGAGTCGAACACGACCCTGATGAACCTGGGTATCGTTCTTTCCAACCGATTTCATGGTGGAGGAACGAATGTCCCCATCTACGTGACCGGAGACCGGGATACTCCCCATGGCGCGGTGCTGGCTGTCCTCGACCTCGTGAGGCGGGCAGGGATCCAGAAGGTTTCGTTCGCCGTCACGCCCGAGGCCAAGTGAACGCGGGGCCGCTCAGGCATCGCGCTGCCGGTTCCCGTTCTTTTTCAGCCAGATGAGCAGGATGGAGACATCACTCGGGCTGACCCCGGAGATCCTGCCGGCTTGGCCCACGGTTTCTGGCCTGACACTCGACAACTTCTGACGGGCTTCGTTCCTGAGGTTGGGGACCTCGTCATATCGAAAATCGAGGGGGATGGGCTTCTGATCGAGGGTCTGGAATCGGGCCGCCTCCGTCTGCTCCCGGGCGATGTATCCTTCGTATTTCAGGGCGATTTCCACCTGATTGGCAACATCCGGCGGGAGTGAGGCGTCTGCCCCGGGCAGCGTCTGATAGGAGACCTCGGGCCGACGCAGCATCTGGGCGAGCGACGTTGTTCCGGATCGCGTGCGGTGGAGCCTGGCAATCTCGGCATCGACGGCGGTTTGATGGTTTTTCACGCGCTCGAAGCGTGACTTGGACAGGAGGCCCACGGCGTGACCCACGGGGCTGAGTCGGAGGTCCGCGTTGTCCTGGCGCAGGAGAAGTCGGAACTCCGCCCGGCTTGTGAACATGCGATAGGGCTCGAGCGTGCCTTTGGTGACCAGATCATCGATCAGCACGCCGATGTACGCCTGATCGCGACGCAAGATCAGGGGTTCGAGATCCTTGACCCGACGCGCTGCGTTGATCCCGGCCATCAGCCCCTGGGCCGCTGCCTCCTCGTACCCCGAGGTCCCGTTGATCTGCCCGGCGAGAAACAGGTTCTGGCAGCACAACGTCTCCAGGCTCAGTCGCAGTTGGGTGGGTGGCGCCATGTCATATTCGACGGCGTAGGCGGGTCGGAGGATTTCGGCGTCCTCACACCCGATGATTGATCGGACGAGTTCATTCTGAACCTCGTACGGAAGGCTGGTGGACAACCCGTTGACATAGATCTCGTCGGTGCTGATCCCCTCGGGCTCGAGGAACACCTGATGCCGCTCCTTGTCAGCAAAGCGGACGATCTTGTCCTCGATGGACGGGCAGTACCGGGGGCCGATCCCCTCGATCACTCCCGAATACATCGGTGATCGATGGAGGTTGGCGCGCACGATCTCGGCGGTCCGGGCTGTCGTGTGCGTGAGGTAGCAAGGCAGTTGGCAGCCAATTTGGGCGAGGATCGAGCCGGGCGGAAACGGGGGGGGTTGATCGGGGGGAACGGCCTGAGGACCTGTCGGGGGGCCTCCCGGATACGTGCGAATGGGAAAGAAGCGATCGTGCTCGCACGGGGGGAGACCCGGGGTGCTTGGATCTGGGGAGCCATCCCATTGTTCCACGTGGAACAATTCATCCCGCCAGAAGCTGAAGGATGGCGGCGGGGTATCGCCCGTCTGGGCCTCCGTCCGGCTGAAGTGGATGGATCGCTTGAGGAGGCGGGGTGGGGTGCCGGTCTTGAAGCGGTTCAGTTCAAGTCCAACGTCTCGGAGGGAGTCGCTGAGGTTCATGGCGGCGGGTTCCCCTGCCCGGCCGCCCCGCTGCTGATTGGACCCGATATGCATCAACCCGCGGAGGAAGGTCCCGGTGGTGAGGACCACACAGGTGCCGTGAAAATCGACATCCAGGGTGGTCCCGACTCCATGGACGCGGCCGTCCTGGTGGAGCAGGGCTGTGGTCTGGGCCTGGCGGATGTCGAGGAGGGGTTCCCGCTCGCAGACCCACTTCATGCGAAACTGGTACGCCTTTTTGTCGCACTGGGCGCGGGGCGCCCAGACGCTGGGACCTTTCTTGGTGTTGAGCATCCGGAACTGCAGGCCGGTCAGGTCGGTGGTCCGCCCCATCTCGCCACCCAGGGCATCGATTTCGCGGACCAGATGTCCCTTGGCCAGGCCGCCGATGGCGGGATTGCACGACATCTGGCCGATGGCATCACATTGAAGTGTGAGGAGGAGGGTGTGGCATCCCATGCGTGCAGACGCGAGGGCAGCCTCGACTCCTGCGTGGCCGGCTCCGACGACGATGACATCGTACAGCTTGGGGTGGACGAACATACGAGCGGCGCAAGTTGAGCTCGGAACGCGCAGCTTTCAATGGCGCACCCCGATTGGAAGCAGGGAATCGAGCCTCAGAATCCTGAGCCACGCTCCCGAGACCCCGAGACCGGGGTCAGAGGGTCTCGAGAATGGCTTCGGCGAGGCTATCGACGATTCGGCGAACCTGCCGGGCGGTGGTGCAGTAGGGGGGCATCAGGACGATGACATTTCCGACGGGGCGGGTGAGGACCCCGTGACGGGCCATGTGATCGCAAACGCGGAAGCCAACCTGTTCCGAGAGGGGGAAAGGTTCTCGCGAGGTCCAATCGCGGACGAGTTCGACGCCGGCCACGAGGCCGACCTGGCGGATGTCGCCGACCGCCGGGATGGCCCAGAGGCGGGAGAGTTCGTGGGTCAGTTCCTGCTCGAGCGAGACGCGCTGGCGGACACCCTCCGGATCCCGCAACAGCGATAGGTTGGCGAGCGCGGCGGCGGATCCCAATTGGTTCCCGGTGAAGCTGTGTCCATGGAAGAAGGTTTTGAAATCGGGGTATTCGCCGAGAAAAGCGTCGAAAACCGGCTGGGTGGTCAGGGTGGCTGCGAGCGGCAGGTAGCCTCCGGACAGGCCCTTCGCGACGCACAGGAAATCGGGCTGGACGCCTTCGTGGTGGGAGGCAAACCAGAAGGGGGAGTGGGTGCGACCCGCGCCGGTTCTACCGAAGGCGGTCATGACCTCGTCGGCGATCAGGAGAGCATCATGGGCGCGGGCGATCTCGCTGACGCGTCGCAGCCAGCTGGCGGGTTGGGGGATCATGCCCGCGGCGCCCTGGATGCGCGGTTCGACCACCATGGCGGCATAGGGTCGTCGGCTCTTCCTGGCTTTGTCGAAGGCGGCCTCGACATGGCTCACGCACTCCCAGTCACAGCGCCGGTAGAGGCGGGCATCGGCGCGCTCGGGTCGGGCGCGGTTGAAGGGGCAGCGGTAACAGAAGGGCGCCATCACGGCGTCGGTCTTGAACAGGAGATCGCCGAAGGCTGAATGGAACAGATCGATGTGACCGAGCGACACCGCTCCGACAGTGTCGCCATGGTAGGCGCCCTGCATGGAAAGGAAGCGGGGAGATGAGAGGCCGCGGCATCGGCGTGAAAATTCCCACGCCAGTTTGAGGGCGACCTCGAGGGCTGTGGAGCCGTCGTCGGAGAAGAAGACTTTGGTGAGGCGGGGTTGGGAGCGGCGAGGGAGGCGGGCGCTGAGGATCAGCTCCGAGGCGAGCAGGGAGGCGGGCTCGTTGGCGAGTCCCAACGCGGAGCTGTGCGAGATGCGCGTGAGCTGTTGGCGGATGGCCCGGTTGATCGTCGGGTTCTGGTGTCCGTGGAGATTCGTCCAGATCGAGGAATTGGCGTCGATGTACCTGTTTCCATGGGCGTCGGTGAGGATCGCGCCGCGTCCGCGGACGATCACGCGGGGTTCGACCTTCATCCAGTCGCGCATCTGCGTGAACGGATGCCAGACGTACTTCCTGTCGAGTCGTGCGAGGGGATGCATGGAGTCAGGGCATGGACCCAGGCGGGAGTCCGGTCATCTCAAATGCGCGTTGGAGTCCGATCAACAGGGAGTCGACATCCTGGCGGGTGTGGGTTGCGCTCAGGGTGACGCGAAGGCGGGCGCGGCCGCGGCCGACGGTGGGGTGGCGGATGGCTGGGACCAGCAGACCTTGGTCGCGGAGCGCGGCGGAGACCTGGAGGGCGCGATCTTCGGGGCCGACGATCAGAGGAATGATCGCGGAGGACGGGGCGGGGAGGGTCCAGCCGAGTTGAAGCAGGCCGGAGTGGAAATGGGTGAGGTTGCCGGAAAGAGCGGCGCGCAGCCTGTCTCCCTCGGGGGAATGCACGATGTGAAGGGCGGCGAGGGCGGCTGCTGTGGCCGCGGGCGCAGGTGCTGTTGAAAAAATGAAGGTTCGGGCACGGTTGATGAGGTAATCGTGAAGCGTCGTGGATCCCGCGATGAATCCACCGGCGGATCCGAGCCCTTTTCCGAGGGTTCCCATCGCCACCTCGACACGGTCCTCAAGCTCCAGGGCGTTGAGCAGTCCGCGCCCGCCGGGCCCGATCACGCCGGTGGCGTGGGCTTCGTCGACCATCAGCCATGCCCCTGCGCGCTCCTTGGCTTCGACGATCTCGAGCAGTGGCGCGCGATCGCCGTCCATGGAAAAGACGCTTTCAGTGACCACCAGAATGCGGTGGGAAGGGGCGGATGCCTGGCGTCCGGCCCAATCCAGCTTGCGCGACAGGTCCTGGACGTCGTTGTGATGGAATGCGCGCAGCGTGGCTCCGCTGAAGCGCGCGGCGTCGACGAGGCAGGCGTGAGCGAGGCGATCGACGATCACGCAATCCCCGGGGCCGACCAGGGCTGGAATGGTCCCGAGAGCGGCCATGTAGCCGGTGGAAAAGAGAAGGGAGGCGGGGCAACCCTTGAACGTGGCGAGGTCACGCTCGAGGTGGTGATGAATCCCCAGGGATCCGCAGACCAGGCGGGAGGCGGTGGAGCCGGAGCCCCATTCCTTGACGGCAGCGACGGATGCATCCTGGACTGCGGGATGGCGTGAGAGGCCGAGATAATCGTTCGACGAGAAGTTCAGCAGCGTCGCCGAGTCGATCGTGGAGACCGTACGAGGTGCGGTGTGGGCGGAAAGCTCGGAGAGGGAGCGTCGGAGGTTCTGATGGGTGAGAACCTCAAGACGTTGGCGGAGGGTAACATCAAGAGAATTCAATGGCGTTAACGATAACTAAGCTCCATGAGCTCGTGTGGGTGAGTGTGGGTGATTCAGGCGTTATCTGTTAAAGAATTTGACGCGGTGGGGTGCTTGGAATACAGGGTTTTTACTGAGGCTAGCGCCTCGGTTCCTCCCGGCTCAGCGACGCTCGTGCATTAGCGTCGCTGGGCTTTTTTCATGTCCGATGGGAGGTCTTACGCATCAGGACGAGAATGGCTGGAAGGGAGATGAGGCCTGAGAGGATGGAGGCTGAGACGCCGATGGACATGACAAACCCGAGGCTGACGATCCCCTGGTGCTTGGCGACGATGAGGCTGCCGAAGCCGGCGACGGTGGTGAGGCCGGAGACGAGGACCGCTTTTCCGGTGCTTTTTGCCAGGATGGCGGGGTTTTGTTCCTCTGCGAACCGGGTCAGGATGTGGACGCCGTAGGTGACGCCGATCCCGACGACGAGCGGCAGGGTCATGATGTTGGCTGGGTTGAAGGGAACGCCGTACCAGCCCATGAGTCCTACGAGCCACACCACGGCGAGAACGACGGGGACATGGGCAAGGATGACTGCCTTGACCGAGCGAAACTGGAAATAGACCAGGAGGACCATGGCGCCGAGGGCGTAGTAGGCAGCCTCCTGATAGCTGTCCTTCAGCAGGGTCGTGTACTCGAGGAGTTGGACGGGTTCGCCGGTGGCGTCTGGAACGATGGTGCGCAGATCCTTGACGAAGGCGGCCTGATTGGTGCGGATCCAGACATCGATCTTTGGGTAGACCTGAAGGAGGAACTTTCCGGTCTGGCCAATGAAGCGGTTTCTGATGGGGGACGGAAGGTCGGCGATCTGGAGTGCGGCCGAGTTGTCCTGGTGCTGGAGAGTCTCGAAAGTGGATCGGAGGTCGCTGTAGAAGGCACGCTCGTAGACGCCGAGTTTTTCGGAGTTCTGGCCTCGATCGCCGGAGGTCATCTGCGCGCGTAGGCCGCCGATGGCGGCGCGGAGGGAGCGGAGTTGGGCGAGCAGATTTGTCTCGGTCGTCTCAGCCTGCACGGTGGTAGCTGCCTGGCCGAGGTACGACTGGAGAAACATCAGGGTCTGGTCGAGTTCTGCAAGTCGTGGATTGGAGGTGGCCGGGTCCGGAAACGTGAGGCCGGCAAGGTTGTCCTTCACCTGACCGATGGTCTTGAGCCGTGCGCTTGGATCGGCGACGAGAAGCGGTGCGATGGAGTCGACCTCGGCGACGGTGGTGAGGTTGGTCAGTCGTCGCTGGAGTTGGACGGCTTCCTGGGCGTTGGATGCGACGATGGCGCCGAACAGGACCGAGCGCGGCGTCGAGTCCATGAGCTTCTTCTCATAGACCACGGCTGGCAGGCCGGCGCTCTGCATGTTGCGGAGGTCGTAGTCGAAGTAGACGCGGGGGAACTGGGTAAGGGCGAGGGCACTGAGGAGCAGGCCGCTGACCGTGACAGCGCCGGGGTGGGCCAGAATGAACGATTCGAATCGTTCGCGCGATGACGGCGAACCATCGCCGCGCCCGCGGTCCAGGTGGTTCTGGCGGCCCTTCAGGAGCATGACCGGGAGCATGGTCATCATGGGGATGAGGCAGACCAGGAGGCCGCCGCCGGTGATGATGCCCATTTCGCGGACGCCGGCGAAGTCGGTGAAGCTCATGGCAAAGAACGCGCCGGCTGTGGTGAAGGCGCCGGTGTAGATGCCCTGGCCGGTGTTGACCATGGCTTTGCGCATGGCGAGCTGCTGGTTGAGGCCGAGACGGAGTTCCTCCTCGTAGCGGGTGATGAGGTGGACGCCGAAATCGATGGCCATGCCGACGAGCATGGGGGCGAAGGTGATGGTGAGGATGTTGAGCCTGCCCACGGTGGCCGTCGTGTAGCCCATGCTGTAACACAGGCCGATGAGCAGGCAGAACATGGCCTTCATCGGGCGGCCGGTCTCGTTGTAGCCGTAGACGAAGATCAGCGCGACGAGGACCAGCGAAAGGAGCGTGGCGACGGTGGAGTCCCACTGGGACTGGTTCATTTCGTCGACTTCGAGGACGGAACCGCCGGTGATATCGGCGTTGACCCCGGGCACTTCGAGCTTGGTTTCGGCGAGGAGATGGCGCAGTCGCTCGATGGCGGGTGCGGCGTCTTCGGCATCTGAGGGGCGGAGGGAGAGAAGGTAGATGCGGCCTTCGGCAAAGGTGAGGTAGACCTGTCGTTCGGCCTCTGGCCCGCCCCCGAACAGGGCATTGACTCCTGGCGAGGGCGGAATGCCTGGGCGGCGGAGCGAATCGCGGGCTTGGGAGACGATCCGCTCGAGGGCGGGCAGGGCGCCGATGAGAGATTCTGCCTGGGGATTGGCGTTGGTGGATCGACCGGCCGCGCGGAACTGGCGGTTGATGAGGTGGAACAGGGAATTGAGGTTGGTCGTGGAGGTGACCTTGGAGAGGAACGGGCGGTATTCGAGGAGCTTGGATTGGAGCTCGCCGAGGGTGGGTTCGTCGAGGAACAGAAGGGCTTTGGGCCCGAGCATGGCGAGGTCCCCCCGGAAAAAGACGTCGGTGAAGAGGTTGGTCTCAGCCTTGATCCGGGCGCCGAGACGTTCCACGAACTGCCGGTTCTTCTCGGAAGACTCACTTTCCACGATGGCGACGATGTCATCGCCGGCGGGGAATTCCTTCCGCATCTCGAGGAAGATGCTGTGATAATGCAGCTTGGCGCTGACGAGGTCGTTGCGGCTGGTGGAGAACTGAAGGCGGGCGAGGGTATAACCCACGCAGAGCGCGGCGAGCGCCACCTGGGGCCAGAAGAACCAGCGGGAATGGTTCAGGACGAGATGCGCCATCCGCTGGAGGAAGCGGACGAAAAAGCTTTGGTCCTGGGACTCCATCAAAGGATCAGGGTTCGACGTCGGGATCAACGGGTGTCTGGGCGGCACGCTGTTTTCGAAGCTCCAGCAAGGCTTCGCGGGCGGCCTCCGATTCCGCGGCCTTCTTGGTCTTGCCAGTGCCGCGGCCCAGTTCGGCCTGCTGATAGATCACCGAGCATTCAAAGATCCGGTCATGGTCGGGGCCGCTGACAGAGACCAGATGGTACGCGGGGGCATCCGCGGATTCGGCCTGGAGCAGTTCCTGCAAATCGCCCTTGGGGTTGTGGAGGCTGGGAAGCAGCTTTGGAGGGACGAGCCTTGCGCGCGCAGGCAGAGCAGGGCGTTG
>CAIMTB010000537.1 GCA_903844265.1 uncultured Verrucomicrobiota bacterium | reverse complement strand
GCGCCCACCTGGAGGATCTGGTCCGAGGACGATCCCCCTCATGGCCAGGGGGTGATTGTTCGATCCGTCGACTCAGGAACGAACTGGGCCCAGGCCTCCGCCCCGACGAACTTCTGGACCGCCGTCTCCTGTTCCGCCGATGCCACCACCCTCGTGGCGGTGGCCGGGACCTACTACGAGGACGCCGGGGAATTCGGCGACGGTGGGATGTATCGATCACTCGATGCCGGGACGACATGGAGGCCGATCCCCAATTTCGCAAACAACTGGACTGCGGTCACGTGCTCCGCCGACGGCACCCGCATGAAGGCCACGACCTCGGAAGGGTGCAACTCCTGTGCGGGCGGGGACGGATTGATCTACACCTCCGACGACTCCGGGGGGACGTGGACGCCCGACACAGAGGGGGCCGAGTCCTGGCACGCCGTCACCTCGTCAGCCGACGGTTACCGTGTCGTCGCGGCGGGCTATAGCGACCTTGTCACGCTTCCCTATTCGGGTCCTTGGAGTCCGGTCAAGGCGCCGGATCTCCACTGGCAGGGCGCGGCAGTTTCCTCCGACGGGACGCGCTGGGTGGGTGTAGGGACCGTGTCTCCTTACCAAAAAGACGGCGGCAGATTCTATGTCTCCCATGACTCTGGGACGACCTGGCCACCGGGCGGCCACTTCGTGCTCCCATGGAACTGGACCTCACTTGCCGCATCCGCCGATGGTACCCGGCTGGTCGCAATCAGCGCCGGTGGGTACTCCTTGGGATCCCACTCCGTCTATCTATCAACGGATTCAGGGGCGAATTGGACGCGCACCAGCACTCCGGCCGGGCCCTGGTACCGGGTGGCTTGCTCGGCCGATGGGCAGCGCATCGCCCTGTTTGCCAACGAACGAAATCTCAATGGCCGATCGATTTGCTTCCTCCAATCGCCCGCTCCCGTGCCCCCCGCGCCACCTTCGCCCCGACTGGATGTCAGTCTCTCCGGCAAGGACCTTGCCCTCTCCTGGCTCGTCCCTTCGACCCGGTTCGTCCTCCAACAAGCCGCCACCCTGGGTTCCGGAACCTGGTCCGACCTACCCGCAACCCCGACCCTCGATCTGACCAACTTGCATCATCGAGTCACTCTCGGTGGGTCACCTGGGAATCGCTACTTCCGGCTCAAGGAACAATGACTCACGCGGTCACCATCGAAACGCCCCGCCGGAACCGTTGTAGATCCCAGTTGAGTCCCACTCCGCTCTTGGGAGCCACTCCAGTCATGAAAACCCAGCACTTAGCCGCCAGCCTTCTCGCCACGCTTCTCTCGGCCTCCACCGGCCACGCCGCCGCTCTCATCGAGTTCCCCTTCGCGAAGTGCACCGTGAGCGAGGGATGTGGTCGCATGGAAGTCGCTGTCACGCGCACCAACGACCTCGATACCGCGGTCAGCGTCGACCTTGCCACGGTGCCCGGGAGCGCCGTCCCCGACCTCGACTACCTCACCGTCGCCACGAACCTCACCTTCGCACCGGGTGAGACCCGGCGAACGGTCCTGGTTCCCATCGTGGATGACGGTCGCGTGGAGACCTACAAGACATTCAATGTCTCCCTCAGTGCCCCACAAGGCGGCGCCCAACTCGGGTCACGCACCAACCTGAAGGTGACCCTCCTCGACAATGACAAGGGCCTGCACGTCTATGCCCCGTCCATCTCCGTGAACGCCGATGCCGGCCTGGCGGTGATCAAGGTCGCCCGAGGCAACGACGGCGACAATGTCGTCAGCGTGGACTACGCCACCTCCGACGGAACCGCAAAAGTTGGGCAACGCTATATCGCCACCGCCGGCACACTCACCTTTGCGCCCGGGGAGGTGCTGAAATCCATCCCCGTACCCCTCCGAAGCGGGAACAACCCACTCCCCTCCCAGACCTTCCTGGTAACTCTGAGCAACCCGACCGGGGACGGCGTTGTGAGTCAGCCCAGCGCCACGACCGTGACGATCTCGGGGGCCGGAGCACGGGTCCACCTGGACAGTATAGCCTACAGCGTACGCGAGCACGCCGCCTCCCTGCCCGTCCACCTGGCCCGCGCAAGAAGTGAGTTGCCCGGCACGGTCACCCTCGCCACATCGGATGCCACGGCGACTTCGGGCCTCGACTATCTCGGAGTCACCAACACGGTCCATTTCGCTGCGGGAGAGCGGGACAAGCGGGTGGACATACCCATCCTTTGGGATGCCCTCCAGGAGGTCTCCCGGAACTTCAGGATTCAACTGAGTCAGCCGACCGGAGACATGACCCTGGTGACCCCGTATTCGGCCTCGGTCACCCTCGTGAAGTCTTCCACGAAGGTCGGGTTCACGAGGGCCCAGTTCGCCGTCCCGGCCACTGCGGACATCGCACGCCTCGTCGTCGAGCGCGGCGAGGGAGAGCCGCTAGGAACGCTGATAGTAGCGTACCGAACCACGGACGGATCGGCCCAGGCAGGCCTGGATTACATCGCCTCGACAGGCACGCTTGAATTCACACCCCATCAGACCCTGCAGGAGATTGCGGTCCCTCTCCTTCGAAATCCGAAGGCAGTCGGGAAGACCGATTTTTCAGTGACCCTGACCCAGACTTCGGACGAAAGCAGTCCCAGCATTCCCTCCGCGACGGTCCGCATCTTCCACGCCGGGATGTTCTATCCTCTGACGCCGGGGACCCACGCGTCGTTCACGTGGTTCCGGGAGGAGGAGACGGTCAAGTTGGGTTGGACTGGGGAAGGGACGCTGCAGCGTGCCGAGCAGGCAACCGGCCCATGGTCCGTCGTGGCGGGCGCAGGCAACGCGTATGTGTTTACTCCGTCGATGACCGCCGGCTTCTTCCGGCTCAAAAGCCAGAGGTCCGCGGAGGTCTACGTGCCCAAGGGTTACGACGGCCGGACGCCCCTGCCGCTGGTGCTCATGCTCCACGCGCATGGGTTTGACGGAAATGCGGTTAGGACGGCCTACATGGATCTCAATCCGGTGGCGGATGAAAAAGGATTTCTGGTCTGTTATCCCAACGGAGTCGGAGGCGCTTGGATGGGCCCTGACTTCCTGGATTTCTATGGCTCGAGCGTCGATGACTCGACGTATCTCCGCGGGGTGATCGAAGAGATCATGAGCCTCTTTCGCGTGGATCCGAAGCGCATCTTCTCGACCGGGCCCTCCAGCGGCGGCGCCATGTCGCATCGGCTCGGTTGCGACCACGCCGATCTCATCGCCGCAATCGCCCCTATCTCCGGCCGCACCTACTACTCGCCGGACGATTGTCACCCCTCTGAACCTGTCAGCGTGCTGCAGAATGACGGCAGTGAGGACGGCTACGCAGACGGATTCATGCGCTTCGGTCTTCCAGTCATCGCAGAAATACCCGGCGCCATCCGGACCGTCCAGAACTGGGCACAACTCAATGGCTGCCAGGACCCCGTCATGGAGGCGGGCCTGTCGCTGGATGTGGAATCCGACTTCCCGGGCGTTGACACAACCGTGCTCCGTTTCACCCGGTGCCCACCCGGTGGATCGGTCGAATTGTGGACTGTCAACGGCGGCGGCCACGTCGCGACGGGTTCCGATCGGTTCCGGGGCATGCTCATCGACTGGCTGTTCGCCCACCCCAAGCCGTGACCCCATGGCCACACTGGCTGGGGGGCATGGGGTCAAACATTGGCCATTGCAGGTCCCACCGCCGGGCGCCAACGGCTGTGGATCACCACCATCTCGGCAGCAGCAGCGTCCTTGGGTCACTTAGATCCAAATGTCGACTGTCAATGTTTGACCCCAAACTACCCCCCCCCCCCCCGTTTACGGTTCACCGCCACTCCCTCGTTCTCCAGCAGTCTGAGCAACCGACGGCTTCCGTACACCGGGTGCTTGAGGTTCAGTTCATCAAGGCGTCGCATGATCGCCAGGTTCTCCGCCGTCTCCGGCTGGCACTCGT
>CAIMTB010000536.1 GCA_903844265.1 uncultured Verrucomicrobiota bacterium | reverse complement strand
GTTTTCTGGATATTCCGGCTAATGAGGGGTGATTATCACCGATGGTTGAAGACTTAGGTACCAGTGTGGCATCTTGTATGATCTCCTCGTCATCTTCGCAGCCGATCTTTGGAATCGTCCGCACCACGCTGCGCAGACGTGGCATAACTTGTTTCAATAGCATATTTCCAATCATGGGGCTCATCGTTATGTGTTCCTTTCAGTTTGTTTTAGAAAGGCAACCAGCACGGCGACCCCCACGCAGGAGCCTGCCATGGCGATTGCCAAGGTGGGTTCCTGCGAGCCGTCGGTGAAGACGGATGCGGGGAGATGGGGGAAAACGGGGAAAATGAAAAAGCCCGCCACGATCACGGGGACCAGACGGGCTTTGGCTGGGGTTGGGATTCTTATGCGTTCCTGAGCCGAAACAACAAAGTCCGGCGTGTTGCCTGGCCTCGGGTGCTTCGGTGAATGGGATTGTGGATGGTGCTTATGCGGCACCAGCCTGGCGGTTTGGAATCACCCCGGGCTCATCCTCACATAGATGAAGGACCGGAGTGTCCGGGGTGGTCTGTTCCAGCGACTGCCGGAGCAGGTCATCTGCAAGTCGGGTCATTGGAATCCGACGGCGTTGACCCTCGCGGTAAAGCAAGCGGACCACGTCGTCGGATAAGCGGGGAGAATAGAGGTTTCGTGGCATGGTGTTGAATGATGTTTATCGAGGTTGTTGTGGAAACACACGTGTCCAGCCAGGCACCTCGGGGGATGACTCGGGCTGGATGTGGCGGGTGATTGGCGGGGATGTTCTGATGGACGGTTTGGTTAGGAGCTTGATACCCCGTTCAAGATATTATGGTCGAAAGAGGCTCTTTTTACACCATTTCCGGGGTGGCTGAGCATGAGCCTAGCAGTGCCGGGACGCTCGATGGCGGGATAGAAGTGAGACCAAAAGGAGTAATCACGAGTTGCTTGCCAGCACCGGGGACTCTGTGGCAATCATTGCCCAAGGATTTCTTTCCAACCGCAGCTCCCACAACGACCCCAATGCCCAAAGACCGATGGTTCGCCCTCTGTGAGAAAGCCGGGCTCGGCGGCCGGGCCGGGTGGGATGCGCTTTCGAGTGCTTATGGGGATCCGGGCCGGGCCTACCACAATTTGAATCACATCGGGGATTGCCTGCTGCGCTTCGACGAGCATGCCCGCCTTGCCGCGGACCCGGTGGCCGTCGAGTTTGCAATCTGGTTCCACGACATCGTTTACGATACGCGGGCCGCTGACAACGAGGAGCGCAGTGCTGTCACTGCGGCCGAGTTCCTGTCGACCACGACACTGGGCCCGGAGGTGGCGGAGCTGATCCGTGCCACCAAACACGATTCCACACCGCCGACCCGTGATGCTGCCCTCCTCTGCGACATCGACCTGAGTATCCTCGGTCGTGAGCCGAACGAGTACGACGCCTACTCCCGAGCCGTCCGGCAGGAATACGCCTGGGTGCCATTCCTGCAGTATGCTGCGGCAAGGATCCGCGTGCTTGAGGGATTCCTCCGCAGGCCGGCCATTTTCGTGCTGGCTGAGCTGGAGGATCAGTTTGGCAAACAAGCCAAAGTGAACCTCGGACGGGAGATTGACAGCCTTGCCAACCCGGAGCCGGCATTCCCGGGCCAACCTCACCTTGAACGTCAATGAGCTGGATCATGGTCGATATCGAGGCTGACGGACCGATCCCTGGGGATTACTCGATGATCAGCTTCGGCGCTGTGGTGGTCGAGCCGGGGCTCGAACGATCGTTCTACGGGGAGCTTTGCCCGATCTCGGAAAGGTGGGTACCGGAGGCGTTGGCTGTCAGCGGCTTTACCCGCGAGCAGGTCATGGCATTCCCTGAACCCGAAGGCGTCATGCGGTCATTTGCCGCATGGCTCGGGACGGTTGCAGGTGGCCGACCCATGTTCATTTCCGACAACAACGGCTTCGACTGGCAGTTCATCAACTGGTACTTTCACCACTTCACAGGCAGCAACCCATTTGGATTTTCCTCCACCAACCTCGGCAGCCTCTACAAGGGCCTGGTCCGCGACACCTCGCAGAACTTCAAGCACCTCAGAAAGACCCGGCACACCCACCATCCCGTCGATGATGCCCGGGGCAATGCCGAGGCCCTGCTGGCGATGAGCGACGGGATGGGTCTGGGGATACGGCTTTGAC
>CAIMTB010000535.1 GCA_903844265.1 uncultured Verrucomicrobiota bacterium | reverse complement strand
CGCCCACGGCCGCGACGGGGACACTCACGGGACGCGGCTGCTTCCGCGGCAGCCACCGTTGCGAACACTGTTGCAACCACTCCCGCGCGGTTCCATGGAGAAACAACCGCACGTAGGCCACGCCTGCCAGCAACCCGCCGAGATGCGCCGCGTGCGCCACGCCGCCGTTCGGGAAGATCGTCCCGAAGACGCTGAACCCCAGCAAAATCCAGAACAGGGTCATGGCCTTCATCCGGACCGGGAAGAAATAGAGGAAGAAGGTCATCTCCTCGGAAGGCGCAAGGACGCAGAACACGGCCACCAACCCGAGGACACACGCCGAAGCCCCGACCGTCCAGGAGGCTGCATAGTTCCCATTCCACGCCTGGTTCGCCAACTCGAACACAGCGCCCACGAGGCCCGCCCCAAGGTAGATCTGCCAGAACTTCACCACACCCAACCCCTCCACGATCGAGCGGCCGAAAAACCAAAGCGCGAGACCGTTGAACAGCAGGTGGAACGGCAACGGCGCACTGTGCAGGAACGAGTAGGTGAAGATCCGCCAGTATTCGTGGCGGGCCACGCCCCGGTAGCTCAGCCCGAGGTAGGACCCCAGGGACGCATGCCAGACACCCTGGAGAAAGCACTCCGCAAGAAAGACCACCGACAGCACCACCAGCAACGCCACGACCGGCGATCGCCATCTCGATCGATCGCCGTCACGCATGTAGTCACGGTCGTAGAGCATCCGTCCAAACCCTAGGTTCGAACCCACCCGATTTCAACGTCCAGTTCCCCCTCCCACACCCCACGGCGCATCCGGTAGTTTCACCACAGTCAGGGGGTAGGGCGGGCAGTCCCTTGCCCGCCGCGCGATCGTGTCACCCGACGGCGCGGCGGAGCGTGCAGGGCATTTCCGAATTGTCGGTGGGCGGCCTCTCCGTGGGCGCCCTGCCTGGGTGCGTCCGCGAAGGACGGCGCGCAGCGGAGTGAGCGCCCTGCAATCTGTGGATGCGCGGATCACCCGACGGCACCCTTGCGGCGGCGGGCCCGGGGCCCGGCCCACTCCTTCCCACTCAGTTCACCTCAGCTCAATCCCCTACACCGAATCCCCATGCCATGACCGATAAAATGCAGGGAATGGCTAGGATTTTCCAGTGACGCCCTACCCGGCGTAAGTTATCCCTGACAGTCAGGGTGCGTGCTGGGCCGCGTGTTGACGCAGCGGCTGGCGAGCGGACCCACCGCCAATGCCAAGGAGATACGCTTGATGAAATCCTTCCTCGTGGTTCTGGGTATTTGTTTCGGCGTTCTTAACGCACAGGCTCAGGGAACGGTGAGTTTCGTCAACAGAGTGACCGGGACTCTGGACGCGCCCATCTTCAATACCGACGGGGTGACCCGCCTCTCGGGCACCGCCTATCTCGCGCAGATATTCGCCGGCCCGTCCGAGGCCGCCCTCGAGCCTATTGGAGCCCCACTCGCCTTCCGTACCGGGGCCGGCGTCGGCTACGTCGACCCATCGAACGATTCCACCCGCACGATAACCACCGTGGCTCCCCAGGGAAGAGCCTACCTTCAGGTACGCGCATGGGACGCAGCCAGGGGAAGTACGTACGCTGCAGCACTGACGGCCGGAGGAGCGACGGGCAGCAGCCCCACATTCTCCCTCCTCACCGGCGGCGGACTCGTGCCACCCGTGAATCTCATCGGGCTGCAATCCTTCAGCCTGAGACTTAGCACTCCACCTTCCATCACCACCCAGCCACTCAGTGTGACCACGGGCCTCGGAGGCACAGCCAGGTTCACCGTGGTGGCCGCAGGCTCCCCCCCTCTAGGTTATCAATGGTATAAGGGAACGGCCACGGTCCCGGGCGCGACGTCCGCCACCTATCAGATCAACAGCGTGACCGCAGGGGACGCGGCTTCCTACTCGGTACTCATCACCAATGCCTACGGCAGGATCACCAGCAGCACCGCCCCGCTGGTCATCGCCCCGCTTCCCACCATCACCGGCGTCACGGTCTCGCCCAACCCGCCGCTCGTCGGCCGCGCCCTCCACATGGAAGTCGCCGTCACGGGAGCCGGCCCCATCACTTATCAATGGCAGCTGAACAGCGCCGACCTCGCCGGCGCGACCCTCGCGTTCCTCGACCGGTCCTCAGCCGAAGCCGGGGTCTTCAGCGTCAAGGTCACCGGCCCGGGCGGAACAGCGAGGCGCGATGTTGCCACGGTGATCGCCCAGTACATCCTCACCCTCACTCCGCCCTCCGGCGGCACCGCCACCGCCACGCCGTCGCAAACCTCCTACGCCTCCGGCGTCACGATCACCCTGCGGGCAACCGCCGATCCGGGCTTCGCATTTTCAGGGTGGTCCGGCGACCTCACCGGGACCGACAACCCAGCCACTCTGGTGATGAACGGCCACAAGTTGGTGGAAGCCGTCTTCCGCCCCACCGGCGGCACCGTCTACTTCGCCAACCGCATCACCGGCCTCGTCGATGCCCCGGTATTTGACATCGACGGAGTGACCCGGCTGGACGCGAACTTCGTCGCCGCCCTGTACGCGGGTCCCACCCTCGACACCTTGGCGGCGGTCGGAACCCCGATCGCCTTCCGCTCGGGAGATGGCATCGGATATTTCCCGGGGGACGAACGTTCGGTCCCGAATGTCAGCGCCGGCGGCGGAGCCGTGGTTCAGGTGCGTGCCTGGCGACTGGCGGACGGCGCCACCTACGAAGCCGCGGTCAGCGGCGGTGGCCGCGCCGGCGCAAGCGAACCGCTCACGCTCGTCACCGGCAATTTCGGTTCACCCCCCTCCCTTCCCGCATCCCTGATCGGACTCAAGCCGTTCAGCCTCCAGGTCGGAGCCGCGCCGAGGATCATCACGCAACCGGGTGAGGTCCTCGTGGCCCTCGGCGGCACCGCCAGGTTCCAGGTGGCCGCCTCAGGCTCGACGCCCCTCCAATACCAGTGGCGCAAGGATGGCAAGGACATCGCCGGCGCCACCTCGGCATCCTATGAGATCAGGAACGTGGCGACCGTGAACGTCGGACAATACTCGGTCCACGTTTCCAACAGCCACGGTTTCGTCGACAGCATCCCCGCCCGGCTCACCGTCGCGACGCTTCCCGCGATCGCAAGCATCCTCACCACCCCCAACCCACCGCACTACGGGAAGGCGCTGCGCCTCGAAGTGGTCGCGACCGGCACGCCCCCGCTCGCCTACGCCTGGCTCTTCAATGGCAC
This sequence comes from uncultured Verrucomicrobiota bacterium, assembly GCA_903844265.1. Lineage (GTDB taxonomy): Bacteria > Verrucomicrobiota > Verrucomicrobiia > Limisphaerales > CAIMTB01 > CAIMTB01. Next base: position 18,752 of record CAIMTB010000535.1, on the reverse strand, counting down.
GGCCGTCGATCGCGGAACCAACGCGGTCCTTGAGATTCCAATCGCCCAGGCGGGCACCTATTCGATCCAGGTGACCGGCCCCGGTGGAAGCGTGTCACGGACCGCCGCGACGCTGACCGCCGAGTTCATCCTCACGCTGACTCAATCCTCAGGCGGCACCCTCACCGCCTCGCCCAGCCAACCGTCCTACACCTCCGGCACGATCGTGTCCCTCGACGCGGCCGCCAACCTCGGCTACGAGTTCAGCCTCTGGTCGGACGACGTCTCGGGCTCCTTCAATCCCATCCAGGTGATCATGAACTCGGACAAGACCGTCACGGCGGTCTTCCGTCCCACGGGCGGCACGGTCAACTTCGTCAACCGGATCACGGGCCTCATCGATGCCCCGGTGTTCAACACCGACGGAGTGACCCGGCTGGACGGCGCGTATGTCGCGCAGCTCTATGCCGGCGCGACCGCCGACCGACTCCTCCCGGTCGGTGCCCCGATACCGTTCCGCGACGGCGTTGGAGTTGGATATTTCGTGGGCGACGAGCGCTCGATTCCCACCGTGGCTGCGGGCGCGCTCGCCCAGATCCAGGTTCGCGCCTGGAAATCCACGGACGGCCTGACGTATGAAGCGGCGCTCACCGCCGGGAGACCCGTCGGCACCAGCCCGATCCTCGCCGTGGTGACCGGCAACTTCGCACCGCCCGGATCACCCCCGACGCTGCCCGCCAATCCCGTGGGCTTGCAGTCGTTCAAGCTCCAATCCGAGAGCGCACCCTCGATCAGCCGCCAACCTGCTGCAGTCACCCTCGCTGCCGGCGCCACCGCCCGCTTCGAGGTTGTCGCCGCAGGGATGCCCACGCCGACTTTCCAGTGGCGCAAGGGCACCACCGATATTCCCGGGGCCACTTCCCCCGTCCTTCAGATCGCCAACGTGGGCGCCATCGACGTTGCCGCCTACTCGGTCCGCGTCTCGAACCGGCTCGGCTTCGTCGACAGTTCCAGCGCCACGCTGAGCCTGCTCCGTTACACCCTCACCCTCGCCGCCACCGACGGCGGCCACGCCGAAGCCACCCCGAACCAGAGTTCCTTCGACCCAGGCGCGTCCGTCCGCCTCGACGCCAGAGCAGACGCCGGCTACGTGTTCGCCTCGTGGTCCGGCGACCTCACCGGCACGGCCAATCCCGCCACGGTGCTGATGAACGCCAACCTGACGATCACGCCCCAGTTCCGACCCACCGCAGGCGTGGTCAGCTTCGCCAACAAGATTACAGGCGTGATCGACGCCGCGGTGCGTGACGTGGACAACGTGACGCTCCTCGACAGTCGTTTCGCGGCCCAGCTCTATGCGGGTCCCACCGCCTCGACGCTGCAACCCATCGGCAAGCCCATCCCGTTCCGTGACGGCGCCGGCGCCGGCTACATCACAGCCCAGGACCGGGTCATCCCGACGGTCGCCCCGGGAGCGACGGCCCAGGTGCAGATGCGCGCCTGGCGGCTCGCCGATGGCGCGACGTACGAGGCTGCCGTGCTGGCGAGCGGTCATGCCGGCAGCGGCGGCGTGTTCGCCGTCGTCACCGGCAACTCAGGCACGCCCCCCACCCTGCCCGCCCTCCTCACGGGTCTCCGCCCCTTCAACCTGCAGGTCGGAGCTCCCCCCACCATCGGAACCCAGCCCAGGTCGATCGAGGTCGCCCTCGACGGACTCGCACGTTTCGAAGTCATCGCAAGCGGCCTCGCGCCGCTCAGCTACGCCTGGACCCATGACGGCACCCCCATCAGCGGGGCCAATGCCGCCGTGCTCGAAATACGGCCGGTCCGCACCTCCGACGCCGGCGCCTATCGAGTCCAGGTCTCCAACAGCCTCGGTTCCATCCTCAGCGATCCCGCCAACCTTGTCCTGCTCGCCCCAACCGTCATCACGAAGATCACCACGACAGGCATCCCGGTGGAGGGACGCGCCCTTCACTTCGAAGTGGTCGCGACCGGCACGCCGCCGTTGACCTACCAGTGGCTGTTCAACTCCACGCCGGTCACCGGCGAAACCCGCGCGACCCTCGATGTCGCAAGCGCCAGGGTCGGCACCTACTCGGTGACGGTGAGCGGCCGCGGCGGGGTCGCGACCCAGGACGCGGCGAAGGTCACCGCCCAGTTCGTTCTCACTTTCGCCACCGCCCATGGCGGCCAGATGATCCCCCTGCCCGCACAATCCCTGTTCGACCCCGGCTCCACGGTCTCGATGTCGGCCCTGGCCGACCCTGGCTATGAGTTCAGTGGATGGACCGGTGACCTCACCGGCACTGCAAATCCGGCCAGGCTGCTGATGGATGCCTCGAAATCGGTCGGCGCCACGTTCCGACCCACAGGCGGCACGGTGAACTTCGTCAACCGGATCACAGGTGTGATCGATGCCCCGGTCTACGACCTCGACGGAAAGACTCCGCTCGAGGGGGACCGCTTCATCGCCCAGTTTTTCGCCGGCCCGACGGCTCTGACTCTTGGGCCGGTGGGATCTCCCGTCGCTTTCGGCACCGGACTGCGCGCCGGCTATTTCCCCGGCGAGGAACGTTCGATCCCCACCGTGCCCCCAGGCGGAGTCGCGTTCGTGCAGATCCGCGCCTGGGAACTTGCGGCGGGTGCCACCTTCGACCTTGCGGCGGCCAGCAACGGCAAGATTGGCGTCTCGCCCGTTCTCAGGATCACCACCGGAAACGTCGGTTCCCCGCCGACCCTCCCGGCATTCCTCCTCGGCCTTGCCTCGTTCCATCTGGATTACGGACGTGCTCCAAGCCTGGTGACCGCGCCTGAACCCGTCACCGCCATCCTCGGCACACGGGTCGAATTCGTGGTCGCCGCGGAGGGGCTTCCTTCGCCCCAGTTCCAGTGGATCCGCAACGGCCTCGACATCGCGGGGGCGACGTCGACGAAGCTCGAATTCAGCGCGGTCCAGTCCGCCGACACCGGCCTCTACTCGGTTCGCATCCACAACGTCCTCGGGGAAGTGATCACGACACCGGTGCAACTGCTCCTGATTGAACCCCCGGCGATCGTGCGCCTTGTCACGCCGTCGCCGGTGGCGGTGGGCGAATCCGCGATGATCGAAGTCATCGCCTCGGGACAGTCACCGCTCCATTACCAGTGGTTCCAGGGACTGACGGGTGACGTCACCGCGCCGATGGGTGGCAATGCTGCGAAGTTCAACACCGGCCCGCTTGCGGCGACCACCCCGTTCTGGGTTCGCGTCAGCAATGTTGCAGGCCACGTCGACAGCCAGACGGTCGAGGCGGCCGTGCTCCTGCGCACGCAGATCATCACCTTCTCGGCGCCGGCCCCGACCCGCCTCGGCGCGGGACGCGTGGCACTCGCGGCGTTCGCCAGCAGCGGCCTGCCGGTGAGCTTCACCCTCGTGTCGGGTCCCGCCACGATCGCAGGCAACATCGTCACCCCATCCGGCGCGGGCGACATCCGGATCCGCGCCTCGCAATCCGGCAGCCCGGTGTTCGAGCCCGCACCCGACGTGGAACAGACACTCGTGGTCGCGAAAGGCACGGCAACGATCACCTTCGGTCAACTCGAGCAGCTCTACGACGGCAACCCGAAGATGGCCCGGGTCAGCGTCAATCCCACCGGGCTGCAGGTGAACATCAGTTACGAGCCCGGCCCGGGCCTTCCTTCCGGCGTCGGCCTGTACACCGTGACCGCCGTGGTCGACGAGCCGGATTACACCGGCCGCGCCTCGGCGTTGCTCCGCATCATCGCCCCCGCCGGCGTCAGCGGGTTCGTCTTCAATGACGCCAACAACGACCAACTCCGCGGCAGCGACGAACTGGGGATCCCCGACGTCGGCGTGCTGCTCTTCGCCAGCGACGGCGTCACCGAACTGCAGAACGCCCAATCGGGTCCGGACGGGGCGTACGCCTTCGCGAATGTCAGCGCCGGCAACTACTTCCTGCTCCAGGAGGTGCCCGCCGGTTTCACCAACACCACCGCGACCTTCCGCTCCGTCACCGTGGCTCAGACCACCCTGGCCAACGTCGACTTCGGAGACCAACAGACCGGTTCAATCGTCGGCGTTGTCTTCGAGGACCTCGATGGCGACGGCCTGCGGGATGTCAGGGAACGCGGCCTGGCGAACGTCATCGTCCGATTGACCGGTTCCGCACCCGCGGAAACCACGACCACCTCCACGACGCCCGATGGCAGTTATCGATTCGACGGGCTCCAACCCGGTTCCTACACCGTCGAGGAACTCGGTGCGTCGGGTGCCGTGGGCGATCCGACTGGATTCACAAGCACCACCCTGAACCGTCGCACTGCCAACCTCGCCCCCGGCGATGTCGCGGAAGTCTACTTCGGCGACCAACCCGCGGGCGTCGTCAGCGGCAACGTGTTCGTCGACATCAACCGCAATGGGAACCTGGACTCCGGCGAACCGTCGCTCTCAGGAGTCCGCATCCGCCTCCTCCGCGCCGCCAACGGAACACAATACGCGACAGGCACGACCGGGACCGACGGCGCCTACCGCTTCAGCGGAGTCGAACCCGGCAGCTACTTCGTCGAGGAAACCGACCCGCCCGGCTACAGCTCCACATCCAGCACCTCCCAGCGCGTGCTCGTCACGAGCGGCGGATCCGCCACGGTCAACTTCCTCGTGCAACCCACCGGAAGCATCGCCGGCTCCGTCTTCGCAGACGCCAACGGCAACGACATCCGCGAACCCGGCGAACCCGGCATTCCCGGAGCAACGATCCACCTCTCCGGTCCCGGCGGCTCCTTCGCCACCACGACCGCCAGCGATGGAAGCTACAGCTTCACCTCGCTGGCCCCAGGAATCTACACGGTCGAAGAGTTCGACCCGCCCGGATTCGTCAGCAGCAAACCCAACGTCCGCGCTGCCAATCTTCCGAGCGGCGGATCGGCAACCGTCAGCTTCGCCGGCCGACCCGTCCAGACGATCTCCGGCATGGTCTTCGAGGATACCAACGGCAACGGCCGTCCCGACCCGGGCGAACCCGGCATCGGCGGCGTCCAACTGCTGCTGCTCGCCGCCGCCGACGAAAGTCTCGTCGCCGGAACCGCCACCGACGGCAGCGGCCTCTACGTCTTTGCCGATGTCCCCGCAGGCGCCTACCTCGTTCGCCAGGCCATCCCCGATGCCTACACCGTGCTCACGGTCAACGGCGTCCCGCCACGACCCTCATTGCTCGGAACCCCCACCCCGCCTGACTTTGTGACCAAGTCGGTCCAGATCGTCGAGGGCGGCGCCGCATCGGCCAGCTTCGCCAACAACGTGGTCGGCCAACTCTCGGGCATGGTGTTCGACGACCTCGACGGCAGTGGCTCACCTTCCACCGGCGAACCCGGGCTGGGCGGCGCCATCCTTGAGGTGCGACGCGCAGATACCGGTGTGCTCGTGAAATCCACCACGACGGCAGGCAACGGCCTGTACCAGGTCTCCGACCTGCCAGTTGGCTCCTACCGCGTCACACAACTCGCGCTGGCCGGCTACTTCACACCCAACCCCACCATGACCGTGACGCTCTCCTCCGGAAGCGCGGCAACCGCAAGCTTTGCGACCCGCGCCGGGGGCACGGTCTCAGGTCGCGTCTTCAACGACGAAAACGGCAATGCCTCGCTCGATGGCGCAGAATCCGGGCTCGGCAGCGTCCGCATCACCCTCCAGCGGGCTGGGTCCGCGACGCTCCAGACCGCAAGTCGAGGCGATGGAACCTTCGTCTTCACGAACGTCGCCCCGGGCGCCATCACGATCGAGCAGACACCGCCCACCGGATTCCACAGCACCACCCCGGCCAGCACCAGCGTCAGCCTCGCCGCAGGGGCCTCCATCGGCACGCTCTTCGGCAACCAGTCCGACGACGTCCGCCCGCCTACCATCAGCGCCGAACCCGCCGACCTCGCCCTCGGCGAAGGTGCCAGCGGCGAGCTCAAGGTCGTCGCTTCCGGGACTGGCACGCTCGATTACCAATGGCTCAAGGACGGATCCCCGCTGCCAGGTGCCACCAGCGCCTCGATCGCGTTCGCACAGGCCAACGCCGCTGATTCCGGCCTCTACCAGGTCCGCGTCCGCAACGCCATCGGCTCCACACTCAGCCGGGTCACCAAGGTCACGGTCCTGATCTCCAACCCCTTCGCCAGCTGGACCTCCGCACACAACCTGCCCGCAGCATCCCGGAGACCCCAGGACGACCCGGACAAGGACGGCCTGCCCAACCTCATCGAGTTCCTCGTCGGCACCGACCCCGGAACTCCCAGCACCGCGGGGATCCCGCTCCCCGTCGAGATCACCACCGGCGGCAAGCACTTCGCCGGATTCGAACTCAGCCGATCCCACGCTGCCCGCGGACTGCGCGTCTTTCTCGAGGCATCCGACGACCTCACGCACTGGTCCGAGATCCCCAGCATCATCGACGTCGCCCAGCCCGGTCTGCAGTCCGATCTCATCTGGGTCACCGACCTGTCGCCTGTCACCGACCGGCCGTTCCGCTTCCTCCGACTCGGCGTCTCGGAAGTGTCCGACGTCGTGACTTCGGCGAAGCTCCACATCCTCTCAGCCCCGCCCCTCACCACGGGGTTCCGCCTGTCCCTTGAAGGCACGGGCGGGACGGTCTACGCGGTGGAACGTTCCGACGACCTCAAGACCTGGACGTTCCTCCAGAATGTCACCGCCGGTGCGACGGCGGTTTTCATCATCGACGGCGATGTGGCAGGCTCGTCCCATCGGTTCTACCGTGCAGTCGCACGGTGACAGAACCCTGGATGAGCGACGCGGTACGAATCGATAAATGGCTGTGGGCGGTGCGTCTCTACAAGACGCGCGCCCTCGCGGCGGAGGCTTGCCGCGCCGGACACGTCCGGCTCAACGAACACCCCGCCAAACCCGCCCGCGAGATCCGCATCGGAGAGACGCTGTCCGTTCGTCGCGAGGACCTCACCCGGACCGTCCGCGTCACCGGCCTGATCGAAGACCGCGTGGGCGCGGCGCGGGTGCCTGAATTTCTCGAGGACCTCACGCCCCCGGAGGAACTCGCCCGAGCCCGCGAACGCGCCGAGGCGATCGGCCCGCGGCGCGAACCGGGAACGGGCCGCCCCACCAAGCGCGAACGCCGGCTGCTCGACATTCTCCTGGGATCGTGACCCCGGCGGATTCTCAGCCGATGCGGAAGGAGATCTTCTGGATCACCTGGCTCCCGAAGCTGGCCTGCAAACGCTGAAGGATCTCCCGCTGACGGTATCGCACGATCTCCGAAAGCCACGCGCTGTTGTCCACATCCACGAACAGCGTCCCATTGCGAATGCCCGCAGGCTGGGCGTGCGCCGCAATGTTCGGGTCCAGGAGCCGGTTCCAGACCTTGACGATCTCCGTCTCCGCCTGGCGGCGGTCCAGCTTCAGGCCGCCGAGGACCCGCGCCACGACATCGCCGGAACTCCTGTACTTGTCGGCCCAGGCCTTCTCAAGCGGCCCAAGGTCCACGCGCCGCCATTCACCCAGGGCCTGACGGCGGGCAATGAACCACGCCCGGTTCTGATCAGACGTCCGGCTCGGTATGGGTGGGGGCTGACGGGGCCCTGGCTGCGGAGTGTTCATCCAGTATCAGCACGCCGTGCGGCGGCAGGTCATAGGCTCCCGAGATCGTGGATCCGGTCAAGAAATCGTGCATCGGTTTCAGCAGATTCACCCGGATCGGCGTGGGCGCATGGTTCAGCAGGAAATAAATCCGGGTTCCGTCCTTTTCACGAAGCCCAACCTCGACCCCGGCCGGCGCCTTCAGCAAGGGATGGATCCCGCACAACCCCCGGATCCAATCGATCAGATCAACATAGAACGATTGATGGCTCATCGTCCCCAGGTAGATCGCCCTCCCGAGACCGAAGTTGTTCAGGGTCATCACAGGCCTGCCCGCATAGAAATCCTTGGCGTAGGTCGCCAGGATCTGGCACTCGCGCGGCTCGATCACATCGGCCCACACCCGCACCGGGTGGAGATGGCTGATGTGGAAGTCGCCCTTGGAATTCATGTGGTTGTCCGCGTCCGCCGGCAGCGGGTCGAACTCGACGACCTCCATGCCGAAAAGGTCGGTCATGAAAAGCGGAAAACCGGTCGACGGCGCCATGTGGAACTCGTCCACCAACCCGGTGTTGCACGTGGCCAGCAGCGTGCCGCCATTCTGGACGTACAGCTTCAGGAGGTCCGTCTCCCCGGCGGCCAGCAGATGCAGCGACGGCGCTATGACAAGCTTGTAACGGGAGAGATCCTCCGAGGGCCGCGCGAAATCGACCCCCATGTTCCGGTCATGCAGGGCCTTGTAGAACATCAGGTAATGGTCCCGCTGGTTGAACAGCTTCGTCGGCTGCTGCGGCAATTTCTGCGTCCACTCGTTCTCGTGACTGAACAAAATGGCCACCTCCGGCTTCACCGTCGTGCCCTCCAGGGCCGGCCCGAGCAGGCGCAACTCCTCTCCCACCTGGCTGATCTCCCGATAAACACGATTGTCACCCCGACCATCGTGGGACAACACGCCCCCGTAGAACTTCTCCGAACCAATGCGCGGCTGACGCCAGAAGAAATAACAGATGCCATCGGCACCCCGCGAAATGGCCTGGTACGTGAACAGCCGAACCACCCCGGGCCTCAGCACGGAGTTCACCTCCAACCAGTTCACCGGCCCCGCCTTCTGCTCGATCACCCAAAACCCGCTCCCACCCCCGGGCGCGTCAACCCCGGCCTTCTTCAGCGACCGGATCATGTCGAACTCGCAGGCATGCTCGGCAAACTGCGATTTCACCGTCGCGAAGCTGTCCAGCGATACGAAATCGAGGTTCGCCGCCATGTCGAAATGATCGAAGTGCCGCGACAATGACCGCAGGTTCGTGGTCACCGGCTTCCCCGGCGTCAACTCGTGCAGCAGCTCGCACTGCATCCGGATGAACGCCACGCACGAGTCGCTCGAGAAACGCATCCAATCCAGCATCAACGCCGGATTGTGCACCGTCGGCGCCACCATCGGCATCGGCACCTGGCTGAAATCCGAAACGGTCTGGCTCCAGAACCGCAGCCCCATCAGGTCATTCAACCGCTCCACAGTCTGGTACTTCGCCTTCAGCCAAAGATGCCAGTCGTGCCGCGTCTCCTCGTTGAAGGAAAACTCCGTCCCGTGCCCCCCAATCCCATTGTCCGCCTGCCAACCCACCAGCGCACTGTGCCCACCCAGCGCCTCCGCCAGCTTCGTCAGTATGCTCCGGCTGTAGGTCCAGTAGAGATCGCTATTCAGACAATAGGCATGCCGCGTCCCCGGATGAAGCCGCAACCCCCTCTCGTCCAACGGCAGGATCTCGGGATGCTTCTCCGCCAACCAGAGCGGCGGCGCCGCCGTGGGCGTCCCGAGGATCACCTTGATCCCCGCCACACTCATCAGGTCCATGACCCGGCGCATCCACTCGAACTCGTAACGACGCTCCTCAGGCTGGTACAGGCCCCAGCAGAATTCGCCCATGCGCACGACGTTCACGCCAGCCCTCAGCATCAATTCCACGTCACGATGCCAGCGTGCCTCGGGTTGCTCGACTGTCCCGTCGTAGGGATAGACCCAATGCTCAGGATGATAATCGACGCCAAACCACATAATACGTGAGGGATGGAAGTTGGGGACGCGCCAGCACGCTACGGGGCCATCCGCCCCGTGCAACGCAAAAGCCAACAAAAACCCGCAAGACTATCCCATCAGCCGCATTCGAGACGGACCCGCTCCCACACCGCATCCAACCGCTTCGGCGACACCGGCACCGACGTCCCGAGTTCCTGCGCGAAGAGCGAGACCTTGTATTCCTCGACCAGCCAGCGGAATTCCTCGGCGGCAATCCGCGCAGGCGCCGAAAGGGACTTTGCCTCCCCCACCTTCTCGAGCGCCGAGAGATAGGGCGACAGAAGCGCGACACGCTCGCGGTCCTTCGCGGGGCTCAAGGCCGCCCTCTCCGACCTTACCTGCAGCGCCTTCAGGTAACGGGTCAGATGCGGCAACCGCTCGTGCGCGACCTTGTCGAGGAACCCGGCGGGAACCAGTGACGCCAACTCCTCGGCCAGCGACCGCGCCCCGCTCCTCGGCGCGACCGCAGCCGAAGCCGAAGGCGCCGCGTGGGCCATGACCGCGAAGGTCCCGAGCTGGGAGAAATCCTTCAGTGCCGCGGGCCGGGCCACGGCAGCCGGCTTCAGCGGCGCGGATACCTTCGACGCCGGCGAAGGAACGGCACCCACCTTCTGTCGGACCTGCTCGCGCATCTGCAGCACAACCCCGACACGGTCGATCAACTGCTGGCACAAACCTGGCAACCGCACCCGCGCCCGCGCCACCGCCTCGTGAAACAGCGATTCCTTCAGTGCCGGAAACGGTTGGTCGGGAAGAAGATACCGCTTCAGATGTCGAAAGGCGGAATCCTGGAGGTCCTGAACGGTCCCGAGCGAAGCGTACGCCTGCGCGTAGCGTTGCATCCCCCGGAGATCCCGCTCGAGCCAGGCGATGTCCTTGCCCAACGACAATTCCACCAGCTTTTGAACGCCCTCGAGGCTCGATGCCCGCGCCGCCTCCGCAGTCCGAAACAACCGCACACTCACCGTGGCATCCTCCACCTTCAACCCAACCCACGCCGACATCGGCAACCCATGCGCCTCGCCCACCGCCACCTGCTCCGGCAGGTCGCCAAAAGACCACTGCGTCAATGCCGGTCGCTCCCATTGCTGCGCCGCACGACACCACGCCGCGGGATCCTCGGCGGGCTTGGACTTCACCTGCTCCAAGGCGCTGCGCACCGACTCCAGATCCCGCCCCACGGCGACCGGCTTCTGGTTTCCACCCAGAACCTCGACCCGCGGACGCAGATGCGCCGGCACCTGGTCAGGCTTCCAATCCCCCACCGCCACCGCCGCACCGTAGCGCTCCCGGACGAACCGGCTGAGATCGTGCAACAGCGTCGGCCCCTGGGGCACAAGGTCCCGGACTATCTCGATCACCTTTGGCGCAAACGGTTGCAGGACCCGCCGATGCGTCTTCGGCAGCGACCCGAGCAACTCCATCACCCTCTCGCTGCGCAGGCTCGGCACCGCCCAATCGATCGCCGCCGACGACACATTCCGCGCCACCTCCAGCGGAAGGCGCAGGGTGACACCGTCCCATTCCTCGCCCGGCGCATAGGCGTAGGTGATGGGCACAGGCTGCCCTCCCACGTGGATCGATTCCGGAAACGCCTCCGCGTCCACCGTCAGGTCCCGCCCCCCCGTCAGTTCCGCCTCGTCAACACAGAGCGAATCGGGCCCGGCGCCGTCACGGAGGAAGCGATTCAGTTCGTCGATCGACGAAACGTTCTGCAGCTTCCCGGCGTAGAACGTGAACAGCGCCTCCTCGATGTCTCCCAGGTCGTGCCTCCGCATCCGCGTCTGCCAGTCCTCAAGCTTCTGTCGCGTGCGGCGGTTGTGCTCGAGAAAGCGGTACTGGGCTGGAATCGGGGCGCGAACACGGCGCGCCGAGGCCAGTGCCGCGGCGCGCGGATCGCGATCGTCGCGAACCGCCGCGTCGTCGTCGTCATCGCCAGGCTTGAGCCCCGGCAGCAGGTCTTCCTCGACCAGCGCGGACCTTATGAAGATGGCGGTGGCATCGCGCGGCTCGAGGTTCCCGTAGGCGACCTTGCGCCGGACAAGTTCCATCCCCTGGAGCAGCACGATCTCCTCGACCATCACGCGGGCCGCCGCGCGGCTCCAATGGGGACCGCGATGGGTGACCTTCACGAGGTGCGGCGCGAGATCGACGATCCACTGGGGATCGATGCCGGCCAGCGTGCGGGCGAAGAGCTGCGAGGTCTCCACGATCTCGCCGGCGACCAGCCACTCGGGCTGTGACGGCGCCCTCGGTGCCGGCGCGGGCCGACCCTTGGCGGGGGGAGCCTGCCCCCTGCGCGGCGGTTCGCCCCGGGCGTGCAATGCGGAGCCCGGGAACACCTGGAGTTCACGGTTCCCGGACGCGCGATACAGGTTGCGCTCCTTGCGTTGCGCGACATGGCCCAGCAACCCCGCGAGGATCGAGCGATGGATCGCTCCGTAGTCGGCGTTGCTCTCGTTCAAATGCACCGAGACGAGTTCCCCGAGAGCCTCGTGCAACTGGGCGTAGAGATCCTGCCACTCGATCATCCGCGTGTACGAAAGGAAGTGCGCGCGGCAGAACTTGCGACGGTGGTTCTGCGTGCGAAGCGACTCCCATTCGTCGTGCACCGCGTTCCAGAGGTTCAGCAAGGTGAGAAAATCCGACGTCGGATCCACGAACCGCCGATGCGCCGCGGCCGCCGCCTCCTTCTGGTCGAGCGGCCGGTCGCGGGGATCCTGGATGCTCAGGCCCGCGGCGATGATCAGCAGCTCGCGCGTCGCATGCTCACGCTGCGATTGCAGCAGCATCCGGCCCAGGGTCGGGTCGATCGGCAACCGCGCCAGATCCTGCCCCAACGGCGTGAGCTCACGCTTCTCGTCCAACGCGCCCAACTCGTGCAGCAGCGTGTAACCCGCACGGATCGCCGCGGGAGTCGGGGGGTTCAGAAACGGAAAGGTCTCGATGTCACCCAGATGGAAGGCCTTCATCCGAAGGATCACCTCCGCGAGGTTCGCCCGCTGGATCTCGGGTTGCGTCTCGGCCGGACGTTCCAGAAAATCCTGCTCTGAAAAGAGCCGGATGCATACCCCGTCGCGCACACGACCCGCGCGACCCTGGCGTTGCCGCGCGCTGCTCTGCGAAACGGGCTCCACCGGCAACCGGCGCGTCCGCGTCCGCGGATTGTACCGGCTGATGCGCGCGAGACCCGAATCGATCACGTAGCGGATCCCGGGAATGGTCAGGGAAGTCTCGGCGATGTTCGTCGCCACGACGACCTTGGTGCGGTTCGACGCCGCGAATACGCGCTGCTGCTCCCCCGAACTCAGGCGACCAAACAAGGGAATGACATCGATTTCCCGACCGAACCGGCCCTCCAGCTGGTCCGATGTCTCGCGGATGTCCCGCTCGCCCGGCATGAAGATCAGGATGTCGCCCGACCCCGGTTGCATCAGCGACTGCTCGGCGGCCCGTACCGCCGCATCGATATAGGTGAGGTCTCCACGTTCCTCGGATTCCGCGTCGAGCGGCGCATACACGACATCGACGGGAAACAAGCGCCCCGACACTTCAATCACGGGTGCATCGTTGAAGGCGCGGGAGAACGCCGCCGTGTCGATGGTCGCCGAGGTGATCAACAACTTGAGGTCCTGCCGCCGCGCAAGCAACCCCTTCAGATGCCCCAGGATGAAATCGATGTTCAGGCTCCGCTCGTGCGCCTCGTCGACGATGATCGCGTTGTACTCGGAAAGATCGGGATCGCCCTGAAGCTCCGCGAGCAGCATGCCATCCGTGACGAACTTGATGAACGTCTCCCCGCTCGAACGGTCGTCGAAGCGGATCTTGCTCCCAACCTCACGCCCCCAGTCCACCCCAAGTTCCTCCGCCACCCGCCGCGAAATCGACAGCGCCGCCACCCGCCGCGGCTGGGTGCAGCCAATCTTCGCCTCCACGCCCAATCCCGCCTCAAGGCACATCTTCGGAATCTGCGTGGTCTTCCCGGAACCCGTCTCGCCCGCGATCACCACGACCTGATTCGCACGGATGGCAGCCACGATGTCGTCCTTGCGCGCGCTGATCGGAAGCTCCGGGGGATAACTCACCGCAGGGACGTGGCCGGTGCGCCAATGCCGCAGCTCCGCCGATCGCCGCGCGCGCTCCAGCAACCTGTCAATCAGCGCATCGTGCCGCACCTCGTGATGCCGATCCCGGAGGATCCGCACGAGACGCCCGCCCAACCGCACCCAGTCCTGCAGCATGCAGCGGGGCAGCAACTCCTTCAGCTCGATGATGCGCGGGTCCGACGTCACGGGCCGTGGAGTGTGCCCGAGCCGGAGCCTGGATGGAACCGGAAGAACGCACTCAACAAAGATCGCGGCCAGCGCATCCTGTGGTTTCACCACAGCCAGGAGGTAGGGCGGGCAGTCCCTTGCCCGCCGCGCGATCGTCGGCACCCGACGGCGCCCAGCGGAGTGCGCGTCTACCGCGCCAACTCACGCGCCGCCGCGGTGCGGAGGCGTTCATCCGTCGACACCGCGAGTTCACCCACGATCCCCGGCGCGCGCTTGCCGAAGGCCTCATGAAGCCACAGGACCTCCAGCTTCGCCCTCGGATCCTTCTGCTCCGCAAGCCACTTCAACGACTCGCCCAGGACCGCGTCCGCACCACGGTTGCGCAATACGAGCCGCGATTGCTCCTGCTCCCAGCAGTTCCTCGAAAGCGTCAACCCGAGGAGTTCAACGGTGCCCAACCTCGTCAGATCGCGGCCCGGCGAAAAAGGAGGGGTGCCCTTCGCCGCCACACGCCAGATCCGCCCGTGCTCCTTGTCGCGCCGCGGGTCACGGAAATCCACCTCCCCGTGCTGGATGATCGGGTTGCTCCAGTCCGCGATGTACAACGCACCATCCGGCCCGAAACGCAGATCGATGGGACGAAAGGTCACGTTGGTCGAGCGCGCGAGGTCCGGCAGTTCGAAGGTCTCGAATGACGAGCCCACGTCCTTCAGGCCAAACCTCACCACGCGGTGCGCCCGGAAATCGCAGGTGATCACCTGCCCCTGCCAGTCCGCAGGGAACGCCGGGCTGTGCACGACCTCCAGACTGGAGAACTTGGGATAGTTCCCCGGGCTGATGCTCTCCGCCTCCCGCCGCATGTCGGAGTAGGTGAAGTATGTCGCGCCTTCCATCGCGTGGTAGACGCCCTTGAACCCCGCACCATCGGTGAAGAAATGGTTGCCGAACTGGTCCCAATGATGACCCCACGGGTTGCAGCCACCACGGGTGAAAACCTCAAGCCGCCAGGTGTCGGGATCAAAGCGCCAGATCCCAGCCGAATTCAACCGCCGCACACCGAAGGGAGTCTCGATGTGCGTATGGGTGTAGATCGACTGATTCATGTAGAGGTGACCGTCGTACCCCCACCTCAGGGTGTGCAGGTTGTGGTGCGTGTCCTCGGTTCCAAAACTGCCCAGCGTGACCGAGCGCTTGTCCGCCCGCAGGTCACCGTCCACGTCCTCGAAATGCAGCAGTTGATGGCTCGCCCCGACGTAGCACCCGCCCTTCCCGTCCGGCACCACGCTGGTCGGGATCAGCAATCCATCCGCAAACACCGTCGCCTTGTCGGCCCTCCCGCCCCCATGGGTGTCCTCAAGAACCACCACAACGTCCTCGGCTTCCTGCCCCGGCCGTATCTGCGGATAGACGCGCGAGCTCGCGACCCACAACCGGCCCTGCGGATCCCAATTGATCTGGATCGGCTTGAAGAGCATCGGGTTCTCGGCCCAGAGCGTCACCTCGAAGCCGTCCGCCACGGTGAAGGTCGGAACCGGTTGCGGGCTCGACGGAACGCGTCCCTCCGCGAGCGGCTTCCCCGCCCTCGCACGTCGGGCCTCAAGCACCGAACGCACCTGCGACACCGTCGCAGGATCCTGATTCCGCAGGTCGCGAAGCTTGGCGATGCGCTGGTCCCATTCCTCGACGATCGGGTCAAACTTCGGGATCTCGACCGCGTTCTGACCCTGCTCGTGCTTGCGGAACCCGAAGAGATAGGTCCAGTTCTCCGGACGCCAGCGGTGGAAGAACTGGTCGTTCTTCTCGCGCACGGCGGACCCGAGGACATCCATGGACACGCCGCCAGCGACCGACAGCCCGCCGGTCAACCGCTGCACGAGATGCGCGCCCAACTTGTCGAAGCCCCTCTCGTCCGGCACGACGCCACCCGATTCGCGGCCACCCGCCGGGCCCTCCCACGGCAATCCCTCCGTCAACCGCAGGCTCACGAACGTCGCAAGCCTCGCCACGGCCAGTCTCGCCAGCCGCACATCGCACTGCTCATACACGGGCGTCCGATCCGGCAGGCCCTTCGGCGTCGGCACGGGCAGCGGACCCAGGATGACGAAGCGCACCTTGTCCCCGCTCACTTCCTCCACCGCATCCATCAGCCTGCCGAGGTCCGCCTCGAACTTCGGCAACCCCGCGTCGCCGCCCTCGAGACACGCGGTCTGGCCGTAGCTGAGGAACGCCACGGTGGGCTTCACGATCGCCAGCTGTTCCTTCACCCGCCTGAGCCAGTCAGCCTCAGGCTTGTTCCAGTCGAAGCTCGCGCGCGATCGCCCCATCGGGGTGTCCCCCGACCACGACAGATTCCGGAAGGTCACCCCGCGATCGGGAAACGCTGCGGTGAGATGGGACTCGAGACGACCGTACACGCCCTCGCGTTCGAAGATCGTGTCGCCAAGAAACACGACGCGGTCGCCATCGCGCAGTTCGAAGTTGGGCGCTGCCGCGGATGCGATCGAGGCCGAGGCGAGGACGACCACCACGGCGAGGAGATGCCACACACGCTGCATAGGATCCGGATAAACAACCCGCATTCAACGCCCCCGCAAAGCAAAAACCCGTGCCGGGTGCAGGACAAATCCTGGGGGGCGCCAGGATTCACCGGGTTCGAGGGACGCCACCGCCCCTTCACCTTCTAGCCCCGCATCCCCATCGCCGGACCGAACCAGGCCAGGAACCATTCCTTCCCGCCGAGAATCCAGCCCGCCGCGGCCGCTGCCAGGTAGGGGCCGAACGGGATCCGGGCCGACCACTGCCTCCGTCCGACCAGGATCAACACCACGTTCACCGCAAGGCCCACCAGGGAACTCCCCAGCAGCGTGAACAGCACGCCCTGCCAGCCGGTGAAAGCCCCGATGGTGGCCATGAACTTCACGTCCCCAAATCCCATCGCCTCGCGGGGCACGCTCACCTGGTCCGTCACGGCGTCCATCCAAAGCACGGTGCCCGCCTCGATTTCCTCGTCGCCAATCCTCAGCAGATTCGCCCGCAACCGGAGTTGCACCGGCACATCGCGATAACAACGGTCCACAAGTTCCAATCGCGCCGCATGAAACCGCAGCGTGTCCGAGGCGCGGTAGAACACATCCTCGTAGGGTAGAACCACGTCCGGCAGATGCAGGTCCGTCTCGGTGAACACCAGATGGCTGTCCGGGGGAAGATCCAGTTTCTGCCGGCCGAACAACAGCTTCCCCAACTCAAGCATGCCGAACACAATGCCCGCCCCGAGTCCCGCCCCGATCACCGAGGTCTTCAGCGCCGGCCAGACATACTCCGACCCGTGCATGCGCGGGGCGACGACCGCAAGGATCACCCCACCCACCGCGCCGCCCATCGTGATCTCGTCAGGGATGATCAGATGCTCGAGATCAATGAAGGTCGCCACGATCAACGCCGCCATGAACAGGCACCATCCCACCACCGCCAGCGGCCCCTCCGCCCCGTGCTGGATCCACAACGCCGCAAAACAAAGGCCCGTCATGGCCTCCACCACGATGTACCTCGGCGAAATGGGGGCCCGGCACTCCGCGTTCGAGCAGCGCCCACGCAGCAACAGCCAGGCGAGAATGGGAATGTTGTCGCGCCAGCGGATCCGACGGTCGCAGTGCGGGCAGTGCGACGGCGGATGCACCAGGCTTTCACCGCGCGGCATGCGGTGGATGCAGACATTCAGGAAGCTGCCAACCACCGCGCCGAACGCGAAGAAGACCGTGATCCAATAACTGCCCGGCAGCTCGGTCCAGGTCCGGGCATCGAACACCGCCGCCGCCAGAAGATTCGTCAGTTCCAGATTCACGCCGGCTTCCCGTACATGTGTTCCCAGAGCGCCGAACGCATCGCATCGACCGGAGCCGCGCGTCCCGACCAGATCTCAAGCGCGGCCGCGCCCTGGTACAGGAGCATCCCCAGCCCATTCGCCGTGCGCACGCCCGCGGCCCTGGCCATCGCGAGGAAAGGCGTCTCGGCAGGGCGATAAATCATGTCGTAGGCCGACCCGGCCCGGGACAGATCGAAACGGGCAGGGTCGAAGGGCAGCGGATCCTCCGGGTTGAGTCCGGCCGACGTCGCGTTCACGACGAGATCCACCGAGGCGGACCGCTCCGGGTAGCCGACCACGACGCGGGTCGGGCTTCGCGGAAACAGGCGAGGAATCTCGGCCGCGATCTCGTGCGCCTTGCTCTCCGTCCGATTCACCAGCCACAACGTGCCCACCCCTTCAGCCGCAAGCCGCAACCCCGCCACGCGCCCCGCCCCGCCCGCTCCCAACACCACCGCCCCGCACCCGCGAAGCCCCGCCCCCAGATCCTCACGAAGAGAACGCACAATGGCATCCGCGTCGGTGTTGAAACCATGGCTCCTGACCTCATCGACCTGCGATGTGTCGAGCTCCGACAACGGCCGCCACGAACCATCGCCCACCCGCCCCTCGAACCGGATCGTGTTCACCGCACCCCACTTGAGCGCGGACTGATCCAACTGATCCACCAACCCGAGCGCGATCAGCTTGTGCGGCACGGTCAGGTTGACGCCGACGAACCGCATCACCGCAGCGCCCCGCAACGCGGCGTCGAGATCGTCCGGCCGCACCTCGCACGCCACGTAGCGCCAGTCGAGGCCCAGCGCACGAATGCCCGCGTTCTGCATCGCCGGGGACGCCGAGTGCCGGACCGGTCGTCCGTACACCGCGCAAATCCGCGTCGTCGCGCTCAGGGCATCTGGGGTTCCGTTGGCCATGTGGGCCGCGGTTATAGGCACCGCGGCATTGAGCGGTGAAGTATAAACT
>CAIMTB010000534.1 GCA_903844265.1 uncultured Verrucomicrobiota bacterium | reverse complement strand
TTTGATCTCAAGGGCAATCCGAACATCGATCGAGATTGGTGGCGCACCAAGTACGCCTCGAACGGCGAGGAGTACGAGTTCACCGTCGCCCATTGGGCGGTGACCGAGGACCGCTTCCGCAAGCACCTCAAGTCGATCACGGAAGAGGAAGCCTCAAGGATGATCCGCTTCGAGGACCAGCTCCTGCTCATCACCCAGGACGATGTGATCCATCGGCGAGTGTTTGATGCCGGGCATCGCAGCCACGCCCCAAACTTTGGCGCCTGCATCAAGGCCGAGGTCGGCGGAAAGATGAAGTACTTCGCGGTAAGCCGTCAGATGGTCCTGTTCGGTGTCGAGCGTCGCAAGGCGTGGCGCATGCTCCAGGGCAAGGCCAGCGTCGCGAACCGCGATTATGCCGCCCAGAAGGCCGTCCTCGCCAAGGTCGATGCCGGTGAAGTGCCGGTCGCCGACGTCAAGTCGAAGGCCAGGGAACTGGTCGCCGCTGAACTGGCCAGGGCCACTGCCAAAGCCTGAGGCAGGCTGCAGGCCGCGGACCCGCGGCCATCCTCCTGGGCCACCTCGGGATCAGGCCGAACCCGAGGCGAGCATTTCGCGGAGGCGCATCTTGAGGATCTTGCCGGTGGCGTTCTTGGGCAGGGCAGGCAATTGGATGGCGCGGCGGGGGAGTTTGTAATCGGCGAGGCGTTCGCGGAGGAAAGCCAGCAGCGTCTGGTCATCGAGGACGACGCCTTCGTCGGGGACGACAAACGCGACGGGTCGTTCGCCGCGGCGCTCGTCGGGTTCGCCGACCACGGCGACCTCGCGAACACCCGGGAAGGTGTGGATCACCTCCTCGATTTCGCGGGGGTATACGTTCATGCCGTTCGGCTTGAGCATGTCCTTCTTGCGGTCGGTGATGACGTAGTAGCCATCGGGTCGGCGATGGCCGACGTCACCGGTGAGCAGCCAGCCGTCGCGTAGGGCTTCCTTTGATTGTTCCGGAGCGTTCCAATAGCCCAGCATGACATTGCCGCCTCGGACACAGATCTCGCCGTCGACGAGGTCGGGAAGGGGTTTGCCGTCGTCGTCGTGGATGCTGATTTCGACGCCGGGGATGGGGAATCCGATGGTACCGGGGAGGGATGAGCCATGGATGGGGTTGACGGACACGACGGGGCTGGCCTCGCTAAGGCCGTAGCCTTCGATGAGCGGGATATCCGGGAAACGGAGGTTGAACACGCGCAGGATCTCCGCGGGGAGTGGTCCCGCCCCGCAGAGGCAGAGCCGGAGCGGGACGTGGATTTCGGCGGGTAACGCGGCGAGGGCCCGGAAGACCTGGGCCATGGCGGGGAGCACGGTGCCCTCGTTCGCGATGATTTCGGCGATCATCGCCTTGGCCGGATGCAGGGAGCGGATGAGCACGATCGAGCCGCCGGTGAGGAGCGGGAGGAGGATGCAGACCGTCAGCATGAAGCTGTGGAACATCGGGAGCATCAGGACGAAGCGGTCGAACTCGACGACATCCAGGATCTCGCGGCAGCTCTCGACGTTGTGGAGGAGGTTGCCGTGGGTGAGCATCGCGCCCTTCGGTTTCCCGGTGGTCCCCGACGTGTAGATCAGGACGGCGAGGTCGCCTTCGTCGCGGGTTGGAGCGCTCGTCACTGAATCATCGGAGGGCTCGTGGATATGTTCCAACTCGCCGACGTTCCACCATTCGAGCGTCACCCCGTGCTCGCAGACGCGGGTCAACGTCTCCTCGAGTTCGGTTTCGGTCAGGATGCATTGGATCCCGGCGTCGAGGATGAGGTGGGCGAGTTCGTCCGGTTTGAGGAAGGTGTTGATCGGGACCGCCACCGCGCCGGCGTGGAGGATTCCGAACAGGGCGGGGATGAACCCGGGTTGGTTGTGCAGGAGGATGCCGACACGCGCGCCGGGGGTGACGTGGAATCGGGATCTGAGCAGATGCGAAACCGCGCGCGTCTGGCTCGCGATGTCGGAGTATGTGACGCGCGTCTCGCCGAGGAGCAGGGCGTGGCGTTCGGGATATCGGTCCGCTGTCTCGAGAAAGCGGCGGGCGAGAGACCGGGCTCCTGGCGAGGGGTGCTTCATGGAGGACATGCAGGTACAGCCGGGGTGAACATGGGGAATGCTCCGTCCGGGCGCACGTTTCGCGTGGCGAGGTGGAGAACCAATACAGGGACAGGTCTTTGATACGCCACGGGTGTGCTACGGGAGGGGTGGTGCAGCGTTGCCGGCTCCCCCGCGATTCGGAGGCGCGTTTCCGAGGATTGTCGGCGGGTGGGGATTCGGGGTTGAATGGGGGCCGTGATCGACACCCCCGAAAGGTTGGCGGAGGCATTGACGGAGTTGGAGCATGCCTCGTGGCTGGGCATCGACACCGAGGCCGACAGTCTTCATGCCTATCCGGAGAAGTTGTGCCTGATGCAGTTGAGCCACCCGGGTGGGGAACTCCTGGTGGATCCGCTGGCCGGTCTGGACCTCTCGCCGCTGCTGGTGATTCTCGGCCGCCACACATTGCTTCTGCATGGCGGCGATTACGACCTGCGGCTGATGTATCGGAGTTGGCGTTTCGTGCCCCGGGCTATTTTCGACACCATGAGCGCGGCGCGGTTGGTGGGGTGCAGGCGGTTCGGTCTGACCGACCTGGTGCACAAGTTCCTTGGGCTGACGCTGGAGAAGGGGCCGCAGAAGGCCAATTGGGGGCAGCGCCCGTTGACACCCCGGATGACCGCGTATGCCGAGGCGGACGCGCGTTACCTGAAGCCGATGCAGGAGCAGTTGTCCGCCGAGCTCGCCCGGTTGGGCCGGTTGGAGTGGCATCGCGAGGTCTGCGAACGGATCGTCAAGGACGCGACCCAGTTGACCCCTCCCGATCTGAATCTCGTGTGGCGTCTTCGGGGGAGCCACGCGCTGGATCGCCAAGGGTTGGCGGTGTTGCGCGCTGTGTGGAAGTGGCGCGAGGAGGAGGCGGTTCGTGCGAACCGGCCGACCTTCCACATTCTCAACCACGAGCGCGTGGTGGAATTGGCCGCCGCGGCCGTGCGATGGGGAACGGTCCCACACCAACTGCCCCGCCATCTGACACCGCGCCGACGCCAGGGGCTCGTGCAGGCGATAGAATCGGCGATGACCATCCCACCCGATGAGCTGCCTGAAAAGATCCGGCATGAGCACAAACGCCTGCCTCTTTCGGTCGGCCGACGAGCGGCGGTCTTACGCGAAAAACGCGATCAACGTGCTGCCGAACTCAGTCTCGATCCGTCGTTCGTCGCGAGTCGGACCCAGTTGCTCGAGCTCGCCGAACTGGGGGATTGGACCACGACATCGCTGATGTCGTGGCAGGCCGAGTTGCTGAAATAAGCGCGGTACCTCCCAGGAACCGTAACGGTAGGGCGGGCAGTCCCTTGCCCACCGCCCTGTGTCGGGGCTACGCGAAGGTGAGCCTCCCCAGGCCGGCGCGCAGCGGAGTGCGCGCCCTGTCAGCCTGGGGAGACGTCGCGTCCGGGATCAGCTCACGCACCCACCACTTCGAAGGCGAATCCCTTGAGGTATTCGGTCTCGGGCACCGACGGGAAGACCGGGTGGTCGGGTGACTGGGTGTAGACTGCGACGCGGCGCAGCAAACGGTGGGCGTCACGCGCCGCTTCGAGAATCGCCGCCTCGAAAGTCTGGGCGTCGACATGGTGCGAGCAGCAGAAGGTCGCGAGGATGCCGCCAGGCGCGAGCAACTTGAGCGCTCGCAGGTGGATCTCCTTGTAACCGCGGAGCGCGTCCGGAACCGAGGCCCGGTTCCGCGTGAACGACGGGGGATCCAGGATGATGAGGTCGAAGGCTGGATCCGTGGCGACCGCGCCCGGTGCCGCGGAAGCGGTTTCGGGTCCTGTTTCCGCAATTCCAGTGCGGGCTCTCAGCCAGTCGAAGACGTTGGCGGTCTCGAAGGTGCAGACCGCCGCAAATCCGTTCTCCTCAGCGAGACGCCGTGCCGTCGTGATCGCCTCCTCGCTTTGGTCGATGCCGACCACCGATTTCGCGCCGGCCCGCGCGGCGGTGAGCGCGAAACCTCCCATGAAGCTGAACGCGTCGAGCACTCGGGCGCCCTTCGCAAGCCGAGCCACAAAAGCGTGGTTGGGCTGCTGGTCGAGATAGAGGCCGGTCTTGTGGCCCGACACCAGGTTGACCTCGAACTTCAGACCATTCAGTCGGACCGGCAGCGCCGCCTGTTCCGCGTCCGTCAGCGCACCTGAGAGCACGCCGTTGGCATCTTCCAGTCCCTCGAATTTCCTCGCCCCCATGTCGTTGCGCTCAACGATCGCCCGCGGGGCGAGCAATCGCTCGAGGATGCGCACGATCTCCTGCTTACGGCAGTCCATGCCCAGCGAGGACATCTGCACCACAAGAACGTCCTCGTACTTGTCGACGATGAGCCCGCTGAGGCGGTCGCCCTCGGCGTTGACCACGCGGAACGAGGTGGCCTCGGGAAGGAACCGGCGACGATGGGCCAGTGCGGCGGCGATCCGTTGCTCGAGAAACGCCTCGTCGATTTCGACGCGATTCGGACTGAGCACTCGGACGCGGATCTTCGACTTCGAATTGTAAAAACCCACCCCGAGCAGGCGACGACGATGGTCCTTCACCTGGACCACCTCGCCATCCGCCGCCTGGCGGGTGAGGCGAAGGACGCTGCTTTCGTAAACCCAAGGGTGTCCGACAAGGATGCGATCCGCCTCGCCCGGTTTCAGGTAGATCGTGGGCAACGCATCCTCGGAATCATCATCGGCACGGATGACATCCGGCTTCGGGGGCGTGTATTCGCGCGGTGGCCGTGGCTCGCGAATCGCCCGGGTCTCCCGGACTGGACGTGACTCGTCGGTAGGCCGTGGCTCAACAACCGGAGGTTGATCGGGAGTCGGGCTCGGCTCGGGAACGGTGCTCGGCGACACATCCGAAATGGGCGGCGGACTCGGCGGGGCATCGCGCCGCGGTCCCTTGGGTCGAAACGGAACACCGGAATCTGGACCTTCCGACTGTCGCGGACGCTCAGGCCTTTCCGGACCCCAAGGGCGCTGCGCTCGTGGCGCTTCCCAAGCCCCTGACGATCGCTGGGAACTCCGAGGATCCTCCCCGTCATGAGGTCCAAAGGACAGTCGCGCTCCTTGTCGCGGGCGAGGAGGCCCGTCTGTGCGGGGCGGTCCATACGGGCGGGGAGGTCCGTAGGCGCGCGGTGGTCCGTCGGTACGGGGCGGCCCATACGGGCGAGGAGGTCCGTAGGCGCGTGGCGGCCCGTCTGTGCGGGGCGGCCCATACGGGCGAGGAGGTCCGTCGGTACGAGGCGGTCCATACGGGCGGGGAGGCCCGTAGGCGCGTGGCGGTCCGTCTGTGCGGGGCGGTCCATACGGGCGGGGAGGCCCGTAGGCGCGTGGCGGTCCGTCTGTGCGGGGCGGTCCATACGGGCGAGGAGGTCCGTAGGCGCGTGGCGGCCCGTCTGTGCGAGGCGGCCCATACGGGCGGGGAGGCCCGTCGGTACGGGGCGGCCCATACGGGCGGGGAGGTCCGTAGGCGCGTGGCGGTCCGTCTGTGCGAGGCGGCCCATACG
>CAIMTB010000533.1 GCA_903844265.1 uncultured Verrucomicrobiota bacterium | reverse complement strand
TGTTCGCTCTGGTTCGCCTTCAGGTCGACGACCTGGTAGGGCGCCCCGGCCAGCACGGCCGTGGCAAACTGGGTCCAGTTCACCAAGTCCGTCGAACGCTCGACGATGATGGCGCTGCCGAGCGGGCCGTCCACCTCGAGGCGGATGCCGTCCTTCGGATGGTAGACCAGGGCGGTGACGCTGACACCGAGGATGCCGGTCTCCACCACTGCGCCGCCTACCTGGGCGTCATTGTCGACGATAGTCACGGTCACCATGCTCGTAACACCGATGGACGCGTCGCCAGTCGTTGCGCCCATGCCGACCAGGAAGGTCTCACTCCCTTCAACCGCCGTGTCGTTGATGATCGCTATGGAGAAGGTCTTGTTCGTTTCACCGGCGGCGAACGAGACCACTGCGTTGCGGGCCGTGTAATCACTCCCCGCCAGGGCGGTGCCATTGGTCGTCGACACGGCAACCGTCGCCGGGTAGCCGACCGCACCGGAACGGAGCAGCGTGATCACCGTGCTTCCTGCAGATTCGGAGACCGAGACCGCGTTGGTCGCGAAGTCGATGATGCTGTCGTTGTCCGTCACGCTGACGTCGACGGTACTGTACGTGCCTAGGACGGCCGCGCCATTGACGGCATTGACCAGATCGTAGAGCGCGACGACGAAGAACCGATCTCCGTCGATGATCTGGTTGTTCACCACCGGCACCCGGATGATGGCATTGGTGGCTCCCGCGGCGATGGTCACCACGCCGTTGGTCGTCAGGTAATCGGTCGGGTTCGCCGCAGTTGCCCGGGAGTCGACCGGCGAACTCATGAGAGACGCACGGCCTACGCGGCTGGCGATGACCGCATCAGCACCTGGCTGGATGAGGCTGCCCCCGCCATCAAGGGTCTTGTAGCTCACGGTCAGCGCGAAATTCGTACTGCCCGTGCGCAGGACCTGCAGAACCGCATTCGTCGCCCCTTCGCTCACTGCGACCGCGTTGGTCGTGAAGGCGACAGACGAATTCGCGTCAATGATCCGGATCGTCGCGTTGGTCGGCGAGGACAGGACGGTTCCTGCACTCGGGTTACTCAAGACCACCGTGAACGTCTCGTTGGTCTCCACGACGAGGTCGCTCAACAGTGCCACTGTGAACGTCCTACTGGCCACCCCAGGGCCGAAGCTAAGGTTGGCGCTCACCGTCGTGTAATCGCTCCCAGCCAGGGCGCCGCCGTCGGCCGTCGTGTAGTCCACCGAATCGGTTCCCGTCAGGTTCCCGACTCGCTGGACGGTCATAGTGACCGAGGTTCCCTCAGCACCGGAGTTGGTGGCGCTGGTGAACGAAAAACCGATTTCCTCAGCACTGATGGTCACCACGGCTCGGTTCGTGCCAGATAGGACCATCCCCGAGGTCGGGGTCCCGAGGAGTACGCTGAAGGTCTCGTTGCTCTCCACGAGAGTGTCGTTGATGATCGGAATGGTCAGGGTGACATCCTGCGGACTCGAGCCGGTGAGCGGGAAGACAAGCACCCCGTTCGCCGCCGTGTAGTCCGCCGCCGTGGCGGTTCCCGGCACGATGGTATAGGGGATGTTATTGGACCTGGACAGGGATCCGGTGCGCCGCAGGGTCAGCGTCGCGTTGCCACCCTCGTTGGCGTTCACCGCCGACGAGACCCAGGCGATCTGCGTGTCATCGTCCAGGATGGTCACAGTGCCTGTCGTGATGGTGGCGCCAAGGGCGGCATTGACGCTCGGCGAACTCAATATCACGTCAAAGTTCTTGTCGGCCTCCGCCACCGCGTCGTTGGTGATGACCACCGAGATGGTCTTGTTGGTCTGCCCGGCAGCGAACGTCAGCGTACCCGAGGTGACGCCATAGTCGCTGGTTAAGGCCCTCGAGGCACCCCCCGCGACCGAGGTCGCGTAATTCACCGTCGCCGCGTCCAGGATCTTACCCGTCCGCACGACCGTCAGCACCACGCTCCCCACATTCTCCCAGACATTGGTCGTGGCGAATGCGAAGTCGAAGACGCTCTTGTCCGTAATGGTGACCGTCTCCACGGTTGTGGCGCCGAAGGCCGCGGCACCCCCGGCATCGGTGTCGACCAGGAGCGAAAGCGTCACATTGAAGGTTCTGTCAGCCTGCGCCAGAGCCCGATTGAGCAGCGGAACCGAGATCGATGCGGTCGTCGCCCCGGCAGCGATGGTCAGGTTGCCGCTGGTCGTGGTATAGTCGGTTGCTGCAACCGCGGTCACGGCAGCGGTGGCGTAGTGGAACTGCACGCCGAAGTTCGTGCTGCCCGT
>CAIMTB010000532.1 GCA_903844265.1 uncultured Verrucomicrobiota bacterium | reverse complement strand
CAGGGCGACGGAATTGAGTTCCTGGCAGACGGTTTCGCTGAAGATATCGGGACAATAGATGAGCAGGGGGGCGGCGCCCTTGTCGTCGAGCCGGAACAAGTCATCACCGTCGACCGAGGTTATCTCGGCATAGCTCACCCGTGGATTGAGGGATGCCACGCGCGTGGGCAGGTTGCCGGCTGCCTGTTCCTCGAGGCCCTGGCTTTCCCCCGATCGGATTCCGAAGAGATATCCGATGCCTGCGAGACTGAGCGCTTCGATCAGGGCTGCGCCCGTTCGTCCGAGGCCCATGACCACGACTCGTGCGGTGCCGAGTGAGGCTTGGGCGCTCGAGGCGGCCTTCGTGGCGTCTTCGGAACCCTGCCGGACCTTGAGCCATTCCTCGAGGCAGGCGACCTGATCTCGATACCGGGATATCTCGGACGAAAGCGACTGTTGTCCATCGTCGGAGGCGATGTCCGACAGGCTGCCAAGGCTGTCGAGTGCATCCAGCGCCTGGCTGACGATTGTGGGCGAGATGCCATCGGCTGCGAGGCGGCCGTAGATGTCTGCGATCTCGTGCGTGCCGTCGAGGAGCGGGAGCAGTCGGTCGGCAATGCCAACCCCGGCCTCGCCGACGTGCCGCGCGAGGGTGGCATTGAGAGCATCGCGAAAGGGCGGGTTGACGAACACCGGCCGTCGGTATTTCAGCGGATCCATGAGGGTAACGAACGCGGCCCAGCGTCGATGATTGACCGCTGGATGGCGATGCCTGATGACGGGAGCGGCTACCTGCTGCTGAGGCTGAGGCTGAAGCTGGTGGTGGTACAGCCATTACAGCACGTGCAACTGCAGTAGAATCCGCTGCGCAGGGCGGTTGAGTAGCGCTGGAAGTGGACGCTGGAGAGCTTGGCTCCGAGCGAAGCCTGGGCCAGCAGTGAGTTGAGTCCTTCCTGCGGATAGAGCGGACGCGCGTAGGAATCGCGGAGGATCATCTGCATGGCCATGGTAAGCATGGCGCTCGAGTCGTTCTTGCTTGGCGTGGGTGAGCTCGCATCCACGTTCCGGTCGAATATTTTCGGGGGGCCGAGCACCTTGGCGGCCTCCTCGACGGACAGCTTTTCGAGTTCGGCTGCGGTGATGGATTTGACGAGGATCTGGGTCACATCGTCCGGGTCGACTTCATGGGATCGGAACTCGACGACCTGGAACGGGTTGTGGTTCACCTTGACCGAGGTGGCCATGGCGCCGCCGTTGTGGTGGACCACGATGCCTGCGGCTTCGTGGAATGCATCGGCCCGGTTCACGGGCTTGAAGCTGGGCAGTATGCCCATGATGTTGGGTGTCGGAACCGCGGTGGCGTCCAGGGTGGGGGCGACGTACATGAACACCTTCGCGCGGGCGAGGATGAACGCCATGTTCTGCGTCTTCACGAAGCTGTCGCGCAGTGACTGGAAGGCGGGACTTTTGGCGAGCATCTTCTCCATGAAGGCCACGGCGTCTGGCTGCTTCAGCATGATGACGGTGCCTTCGCAGACGCCGCCCAGTTGGAGGAGGGGTTGCACCGCCGTGCCGGCCGTCGCGACGCCTGTGCCCGTGGTGTCGACGCCCTGGGCGACGGCGGATTTCGCGCTGAGCGCGCCGAGGAGCAGGCCGCCCATGCCACTCGACATGGCCTTGCGGCGGGACATCGAGGAGGGTGGGGTTTCGGGCTGGTTACCGTGGGATTCTTCCGGAGGTGTCGGGTCTTTCATGGGTTGGGAATTCATGGGCTGAGTCTCGGGTTCTCGTGTGTCAGGTGCTCGGGAATGTTCTATCGAATGGAAAGATACCCTTGGGCGGCTGCGGTGTGTCGATGGAGTGACGGAGGCATCCTCATGGGGTCACGAGCCGGTAGAATCGGGGCAGGGGCTGCGGGTGTTCGGTGGCCTTGTTGCCGGAGGACGCCACGTCGACCCAGATGGGATTATCGAGCGTCTCGGTGACCTGCAGCCGGAACAGCGTTGCGTCCGTGGGCCACGATATTTCCACGTCGGCTCCTGCCAGGGCGATGGACAGGCGCGGCGGGGTCGGGATGGTGATGGGAACACTCTCGGAAACGACCGTGATCTGGTCGATCAGGGTCAGCCCGGAAGGAGATGCCCCCGCCGTGAAGGAGGTGAAGGCAGGGATCCCGCTGGAGTGGAAGTGCAGGTTGGACAACACCTGGATCCCGTTGATGGCGCAACTCCAAGTCCGGGCGACGAAATCCATGCGGATCGAGGTGCGGAACCAGGTGTCCGCAGGCGCTGCCAGTCCGCTCCCAACCCATTGGCCGC
The DNA here is from genome assembly GCA_903844265.1 of uncultured Verrucomicrobiota bacterium. GTDB lineage: Bacteria > Verrucomicrobiota > Verrucomicrobiia > Limisphaerales > CAIMTB01 > CAIMTB01. The sequence continues at coordinate 32,914 of CAIMTB010000532.1, read as the reverse complement.
CACCGTTGCCGTCGCCATCCAACCCGGTGATTCCCATCCTGGGGTCCAGATAGAGCACGGCAATCTGGGCCGTGTCCGGCAGCGCGGGGGGTTCCGTGGGGTTCGCCCGGAGGTAGGCCTCGACGGTGACGATGGAATCCGCCGTGGCGAAGTCGCGGGTCATGCGGCTTCCTGGCCCGATCCTCGCCGCCTGCACCCCGGAGTAGACGGACGTCGACCAGACTTGAGAGTCACCCGTCTCCACACTCCAGCCCTCCTGACCATTGACGTCGCCGGGCGAGTAATTTTCGCCGGGCTCGAATCCGACCAGAGATGGGAGCACGGCGATATCCGTCTGGACCGCTGCGTCCTCGACCGCAATCGAGGCAGCGTCGATGAGAGTATCCCCGCCACTCGCCGATGCGGTGAGGGAACCGAAGGCGGTGATCGAGTCCGAATGGAAATGCAGGCCGACGAGAGCCGGTCGCCCGTCGACCAGGCAGTCCCAGGTCTTACGGTTGAAATCCAGCCGGAGGGAAAGCTCGAACCATTGCCCGGCGGGTATCGTCACGCCGCTCCCAACCCAATTGCCGCCGCCGCTCCCGTTGCCGTCGAGTCCGGTCACGCCGTTGCTTGCATCGAGATAGAGCACCGCCGCCTGTGCCGGCAAAGGGATCTCAGGAGCCGGCGAAGCAGTGGCCTGCACGTAGGTGCGGACGTGGACGATGGGGAGTCCCGTGGCGAATTCATGAGATATCCGGCCTCCTGCCGCGATTCTCGCCGCCTGCTGGCCTGAGTACACCAAGGTCGTCCAGACCTCGGCCTGGCCCGCATCGACGCTCCATGCGTCCTGTGTGTCGAGGTCCCCCGGGAAATAGCCTTCCGCGGGTTCGAATCCGAAGCCCACGGGGGTTCCCACGATGGGTCCGGGGGGAGTGGTGGTCGAAGCCGGGGGCAGCGTTGCGCTCACACGCGCGTCGTCGAGGAGGGTGTCGGCACCGGAGGCCGCAGCCGTCAGCAAGCCGAGCGTGACGACGTTGTCCGAGTGGAAGTGGAGTCCGTACAGGGCGGGTTGCCCGTTGACGAGGCAATCCCATTTCTTGCTCTCGAAATCCAGCTCAAGAGTGAGTTCGAACCAGGTGCCGGCGGGAATGATGATCTGACTTCCCACCCAGCGGCCGCCTCCCTGGCCGTCACCATCCAGGGCAGTGAGACCGTTGACTGGATCAAGGTAGAGAATTGCCGCCTGGGGTATCAGGGGTATCTCCGGGGCCTGGGTCGGGTTGGCCTGGACATAGGAAGTGAAGGTGACATTGGGCAGGCCTGTGGCGAAGCCGTGGGTCATCCTGCCGCCTGGAGCTATCCGTGCCGCCTGTGACCCGGAGAAGACAGTCTGGGTCCAGACCTCCGCCCGACCTTCGTCGACCGACCACCCATTTTGTGAGTCTATGTTCCCGACGGAATAACCTTCGTCGGGCTCGAATCCCGTGCCCATGGAGCCGGAGGAGATAAGATCCGGTTCGACGGGGCTGGGGGCGGCCGTGGCGTCCAGAGTGAGTTGGTCAACGAGTGTATCCCCGGTGTCTGCCGCAAAAGAAAGGGACCGGAATGCGGCCACGCTGTCGGATGGGAACCTGAGCCCCTGCAGGGCGGGCTGTCCGTCGACCGCGCAATCCCAGGTTCGTCGCTCGAAATCCAGGACCACGGTGAGTTCGAACCAGGTCCCGGGCGGAATCGATCTTCCGCTGCCTACCCAGTTGCCACCTCCCTGGCCGTCGCCGTCCAAGCCGGTGATTCCGTAAGCCGGATCGAGATAGAGCGCGGCGGCCTGGCCGGTCAGCGGGAGTTCTGGTGCGGCGGAGGGGTTGGCTTGGAGATGGCCCTTGAAGGTGACCCGGGAAGTCGCGACGGGCGTTTCCCGGGAGAGGGTGCCTCCCGGCGCCACGCGGGCGGCGAGGGTTCCTGAATAGACCGTCTGCGCCCAGATTTCGGCAGTACCGCCGCCGGCCTGCCACCCGGCCTGACCGTTGAGATCGCCGGGGGTGTAGCCTTCGCTGATCTCAAACCCGGTTCCGACGACAGATCCGGCGGCGATTCCCTGGCCGCGGGCTGCGCTGCCTGCCAGGAGACCGAGGAGGACCGGAAGGATCAACGATCTGTTCACGAGAGTTCCTCATGGGGGGGATGGGCGCCGAAGGACGGGGCCCGGGGGGACCCTGTCGGTGGGCGGGAGGTTGGAACAGACTCGTGAAGGCGTCGTGTGGCCCGGACTGGGCGACGGCACTCGTGGCTGACGACAATGGCACGCATGGCTGTTATCGGGACCTGTTGAACCTTGATCCGTCCACGCCAGCGCTGCACCACGACCTCCTCCAGCAGAACTCGGACATCTCCTCGGATCAGTAGTACGAATCACTACCAGCAAGGCGCGTGGTGTCAAATAAAGAATTCTGAATGCGTCACATTCGTCGGCCTTTTTGTGTTGGGTGAGGGTGGTGGCGTGGATGTTCCGGGATGCTGCGAGTCGAGCGGTCTCTTGGATTGCTGCGGGCGGGCGGGCGGTCTCAAGCCTTGAGGGACTTGAGCGGGAACTCCAATTTTTCGGCTTTCTTGATCATGTCGGCCCAGGTGACGACGCCATTGGAGTAGGCGGCGGAGCGGCCGAGGATGGTGGTGAGGTTGCTGCGGACGCTGGGGGGGACGGTGGGGTTGGAGCAGTCGCCGGCGACCATGTTCTTGTGGAACGTGGCGATGTTGTTGACGGCGCCATCCATGTAGAGGTTGGCGAGTTTGCCGCCGTTGAAGCCGTCGCTTTTCGACTTCACCCAGACTTCGCCGAAGTAATGGGTATCGGCGGTGCCTTCGGTGCCGTAGACGCGGCAGAGGATGTCGTCGTAGGCGGCGCCGACCTGCTTTGAGTTGAAGGTATTGATGACGTCGTTGGGGAAGGTGTAGATGACCGAGAAATGGTCCCAGCACGTGCCGAATCCGCGTGCGTTTCCGCCGGTACCGACGGCTTGGATGGGGGCGGCGTCGAGCATCCAGGTGACGACATCCTGGGCGTGGATGTTCTGCTCGGTGATGACGTCGCCGGAGAGGATCCGGTCGATGGCCCAGCAGCGGAGGCGGAGTTCGGGGTCCTGGGGGTTTTTGGCCAACTGTTCGCCCATGCCGGCGAACATGGTGCTTGTCTGGTAGTTGGATTCGACGGTGAGGACGCGGCCGATCTTGCCTGTGTGCACCCAGCGGACGACCTCCTGGTAGGCGGGGTGGGCGCGGGTTTGGAAATCGACGAGGAAGCACTGTTTCTTGGCGGTTGCCCGGCGTCCCGATTCCTCGACGCTGAGGCAGCCCGGGACGTCGACCGCTATGGGTTTCGCGAGGTAGACATGTTTCCCGGCCTCGACGGCGTCCGCGGCCTGGGTGGGGTGGAAATAGGGCGGGCTGATGATCATCACGGCGTCGAGCTTTTGCTCCAGGAGCCGCTTGTGGCCGTCGAGCCCGGTGAAGCGGTGGGCCTCGGGAACATTGAACTGTTTCCCGGCCGCGTCGGCCTTTTCCGGGAAGTAATCGTGGACGCCTGCGATTTCGTAGCCTCCGTGTTTGTAGAAGAGGTCGGCGATCCATCGGCCGCGACCGCCGCAACCCACGAGGCCGATGGTGACCTTTGAATTGGAGGTGGAGCCGAAGGCCGTGCGGGGAGAGATCAGCGTGACGCCGGCGGCGGCCGTGGTGGATGCGAGGAAGCCCCGGCGGGTGACGGTGGCGGGGTTGGGGGATTGGGACGTCGGGGTGTTCATGGTGGGATCTTGGTGGGGGTCGTGGGGGTTGCGTTATTCCTTGGCGGAGGCGTGTTCCTGGAGCCAGGTGATGTCGCGGTTGTTGGCGGTGACGTAGTTATGATCGTGCCAGGCCAGGGTGGCGGGGGGCCTGAAGGTCCGTGAGTCGGCCCAGCGGGGGCGGTCGACGTGGCTGTCGCCAAAGGCGACGACACTGTTGCGGTCGTGGTAATTGGCGGGCACGTGGTAGAAGAAGTTCTTGCCCATCGCGATGCCGAAGAAGGGGCGGCAGATGCTTTCGGAATTGATCTCGATGAAGGTGAGCGTCGTGGAGGGGCCGGGGAGCGACATGTCGGTGGACTTCCGATAGATGCGGTAGCCGGGGGTGGGATTGTCGCGGTAGCGATCGGGCGTGCCGGCGAGGTAGGGTTCCCAGCCGACGAAGGAATTCAGGCCGTAGCTTCGGACGACCGGGCGTTTCTTGCCGCTGATGAGAACCTGGGTCTTGTCGGCGGGGCAGCGGTAGATCTCGTAGCTCTTGAGGTAATTGGCGAAGAGCGACCGCTTGGGGTCGGTGGTGAGGAACGAGTTCGTATTGTCGGGCAGGTCGCTTTCGAAGCTGCCGCCGACCCAGGTGGGGATGGAGGTTGCGTCACCGCGGCCGTTCGACGGCAGGCGGTCCTCGTTGTCGTCCGTGTAGAGGACGGAGATGATGGAGAGTTGCTTGAGATTATTGGTGCACTTGATGGCGTGGGCCCGGTTCTTGGCCTTGGCAAGGGCGGGTAGGAGCATGCTCGCCAGGATTGCGATGATGGCCACCACGACGAGGAGTTCGATCAGGGTGAACCCGGGAAGGCCGCGCGTGCCGTGGTTGAGTCGTTTCATGGGTTGGCTACGAAGCTCCTTCCCGGCCGGTATCGTCAAGCCTTGAGCCGCGACCCGGTCCCGGCGTCGTGCATCCACGGATTGCCCGCAGGGCGCGCACTCCGCTGTGCGCCGTCCTTCGCGGACGCACCCAGGCACGGCGCCCTCGGCTCCGGAGCCCCGTCACAGCCGCAGGAAGATCTGGCGCTTGTGCAGGAATCGACAGATCAGGAACGCCAGCAGGAGGCCTACGATCGCGATCACCACATCCCCGAAGTGCGGAATCACGGCGCGGTCGAGGAACGCCGCCACGGGTCCCCCCACGAGCCTCTGTGGGATCTGCTCGAAGGCCGAGGCTCCTTTGTCCCCGACCTCGACATACACCAGGTTGCCGATGAGATAGATCGTCAGGGCGTTGGTGCCGATCCACGTGAAGGGGACCGCCCAGGCCCGGACCCGGCGGACGTCGATGACATAGTAGAACGCCGCGAGCAACAGCGCGCTCCACCCGCCGGCCACCAGCACGAACGACGAGGTCCACAATTTCTTGATGATCGGGAACTGGATTCCCCACGTGAACCCGAGCACCAGCGAGACGCAGCCGGCCGTGGCCAGCAGGACCGCCTTTTGTTCCCCGGTCCGTTGGCGGTCCTGCAACAACAGGCCCGCGAACACGCCGAGGAGTGCGGAAACAAAGGCCGGGAATGCACTCAGCAATCCCTCCGGGTCATGGGTCACATCCCATTTTCGACCGGGCAGATAGTGCAGGTCGATCCAGTTGGTCAGGTTGTGGCCTTCCGCGTAGTCACCGGCCCCGAAGCCGGGTACCGGAATGAAGGTGAGAGCCGCCCAGTAACCCACGAGAAGAGTCACGGCGACCGCCGCGATTTGTTTCGGCCTGAGATAAATGAAGCAGAGCCCCGCGAAGCCGTAACAGAGCCCGAGCCGCTGGAGGACGCCGACCCACCGGATATGATCCACGCCCTTCGCGATGCCGCCGTAATAGAAAAGCCCGAGCACATAGAGCATCAGCGTCCGTTGCAGGACTCTCCGCACGGCCACCGCCCGACCCTGGCGCTCGACGAGTTTCCCCAGTGAAAACGTGATCGCGACCCCGATCATGAAGACAAACAAGGGAAAGATCAGGTCATAGAACCTGAACCCAGCCCAGGCGACGTGGTCCAGCTGCGTGGACAAAGCCTTCACCACCGGTCCTGCGTCCAACTCCGACATCGCGTGCCCCAGCGCGTCCGCCCCCACGATCCACATCATGTCGAATCCGCGCAGGGCATCGAGGGACATGAGGCGTTCGGAGGCGCCGACGCCATGGAGTGATTGGGAGGGAGCGGAGGGCTGGCTCATGGGGGGGGAGGAATGGGGCGCACGATGAAACGGCAGGAGCCCGTCTCCAAGCCTCAAGTCGTGGATTTGGGGTGGGGTCCTGTCGAGGAAGGCCGAAACGATCCTTCCAAAATGACTCCGGTCGGTTGACATGGATTTTCCTACCCCGCTAGATTGGGCCCAACGTTTGGTTCGCGGCATGAGCGGCTACCTCTACCAACAGGTGCTGGTGCTCAACCGCCTGTGGCAGGCTGTCAATGTCTGCTCAGTGCGGCGTGCGCTGACGCTTCTCTTCCAGGGTCAGGCCCAGGTGGTCCTGGGTGACGGCGAGGGTTCCTTCGACACCTACAGTTTCCACGAATGGCGTGATCTCTCGGAGGACGAGCCTCACCCGGAGAGCATCCACACCATCTCCCTCAAGATCCGCGTGCCGCGGGTGATCCTGTTGCTGGTGTTCGATGAACTGCCGGCGAAGGAGGTCAAGTTCACCCGTCACAACATCTTCGAGCGCGACAAGAACACCTGCCAGTACTGTGGCCGCGTGTTCGAGCGCAAGGACCTCAACCTGGACCACGTCGTCCCTCGCGACCGTGGCGGCCCGACCACGTGGGAGAACATTGTCTGTTCCTGTATTCCTTGTAACACGCGGAAGGGGAACCGCACGCCGCAGGAAGCGCATCTGCGGCTTGTGCGCAAACCGCGACGGCCCAAGTGGCGGCCGTTCCTGCATGTGCAGTTTGGCCTGCCCACGCACGACACGTGGAAGCACTTCATCGACCTGGCCTACTGGAACGTCGAGCTTGGCGAGGAGGCGGAGTGAGCCTGGCGGCTACGCCAGAAGCGGTTCGATCACGTGTCCGTGCACGTCGGTGAGGCGGCGATCGATGCCGTTGTGTCGGAAGGTGAGCCGTGTGTGATCGGCGCCGAGCAGGTGCAGCATGGTGGCATGGACGTCGTAGTTCTGCGTCGGCGCCTTGCGGTCCGCGGGCTTGTATCCCCACTCGTCGCTGGGTCCGTAGGTCGTTCCTCCCTTGATCCCACCCCCGGCCATCCAGGTGGTGAAGCAGAACGGGTTGTGATCGCGTCCCTTGCCGCCCTGCGTGCTCGGCATCCGGCCGAACTCGGTGCTCCAGATCACCAGCGTGTCGTCGAGAAGGCCGCGCTGCCTGAGATCCTGGATCAGCGCGGCCGCGCCACGCGCCATGCCGGTCGCCAGTGGCCCCTGGTCCCGTTCCACGTCCTCGTGCGAATCCCAGTTCCGACGGGGGAAACCGTTGTCGTTGCCTGACCAGACCTGGACATAACGGACGCCGCGCTCGAGCAGGCGCCGTGCGACGAGGCATTTTCTCCCGAAATAATCGGTCTCCTCGAGCGGGTTGATCTCGGCGTCGAAGGACGAGCGGCCATGGTCGAGCCCGTACAACTTGAGGATGTGGGCGGGTTCACCCGACAAATCCAGGGCGTCGGGTGCGGCCAGTTGCATGCGTGCCGCAAGCTCGTAGGCGCGGATGCGGGCGTCGAGGCGGGTGTCGCCCTCCCGCGAGGCCGCGTGGGCGCGGTTCAGGTGCTGCAGGACATCCCGCCCGTCACGTTCCGCGCCTTCGGTCAGCCAGTCGGCCCTGGGCGGATAGAGATGCGCGATGGGCCGGGGCGTGCCGGGATAGATGGACACCCCCTGGTGCTGGGCCGGGAGAAAGGCGCTGTCCCAGTTCTTCGTGCCGTTCGATGCCAGCCCGCGATGATCCGGAAGGACTACAAATGTAGGCAGGTTCTCGTTCAACGAGCCGAGTCCGTAGCTGACCCAGCAGCCGGCTCCGGGGTAGCCCGGGAGGAGATATCCCGTGGTCTGCTGGAAAGTGCCGGCGCTGTGGACCCCGCTCCGGCTCACCATGTTGTGGATGAACGCCATTTCATCGGCGACGGACCCGAGCGCGGAGACGGGTTCGGCGAGGAGTTTGCCGCAATTCCCGTACGGCTTGAACGGCCAGACCGGGGCCTTCCACGGACCGAGGCCATCCTGGAACGCCTCGACCGGTTCGCCGAAGTCCGAGGGCTTGCCGTGGTGCTTCACCAGGGAGGGCTTGTAGTCGAAGAGATCGAGGTGGCTCGCGCCTCCGGCCATGAACAACTGGATGACGCGCTTCGCACGTGGCGCATGGTGCAGCCCGCCATCCGGCCTCAACACGAATCCCGGGTGCGCCGGGAGGGCGTCGGACGCGAGGAGGCGGTCGGAGCCGAGGAGGTGGGTGAGCGCGACTCCGCCCAACCCGCCGCCCATGCGCCAGAGGAAATCACGCCGGGTGCCCGCACGGGAACGCCCTGTCAGTTCACTGGATATTTTCATAGGCCGACACCATCTCCCTGAAGGAATTCGACGGGAAGAATGGACCGGAAGTTAACCGAGGTATCCAAGGACGCGAATCGCTGTCAGTCCACATACACGAACTCGTTGAGGTTCATGAGCAACCGGCACATCGCGGTGAGGCCGTGTTGTCTGGCGTAACCCATCAGTTCGGCCCGCTCGGACGGGGTCGGCGCGCGTTGGGTCGCCAGGGAGAATGCGCGGTCCACGCAGGCCTCGGGACCCGTGCCCGCCTCGTGTTCGACGCGCTCCGCGAAATGCCGGGCCATCGCCACCGTCAGGCTGCTGTTCAGCATCGCCAGCGCCTGCAGCGGCGTGAGCGTCTCGTTCCGGCGGTCGACGCGCATCGATGGATCCGCGCAATCCAGCGCCGACATGAAGGGCTCCTGTTGCGATCGGACCAGGAAGCGATACACGGAACGCCGGTGCGCCTTGGGGTCCTCGGGATCGTGCAGGTGATACTGGTAGTGCGGCGAATGCTCGGGCTTCTCCACCACGAAATCCTGGAACCCGGGTCCGTACATCATCCGGTCCAATTGGCCGCTCACCGAGAGCACCGTGTCACGCACGCCCTCGGCGTCGAGCCTCCGGCGGTTCATGTGTCCCAGCAGGCGATTGTCCCCATCCTCGATCCCGCTCTTCCCCGCGGGCGTCGAGACCTGCCGGTAGGTCGCGCTCAACACGATGAGGCGGTCCAGCGTCTTGAACGATTGCCCTCCATCACGAAATTCGAGCGCGAGCCAGTCGAGCAGGTCCCGGTGCGAAGGCCGGCCGCCCATCTTGCCGAAATCATTCGGCGTCTCGACGATCCCGCGCCCGAACCGCTGCTGCCAGACCCGGTTCACGATGCTGCGCCAGGTCAGTGGGTTTTCAGGATTCGTCAACCACGCCGCAAGCGCGGCGCGGCGCTGGCCCTCGGGCGCGTCGTCCGGAAGGCCGAACGCCGATGGCACCTCGCTGACGCACCGCAACGCCGCCGGGACCGCCTTCGCCCCGGGCTTGTTCACGTCACCACGCGCAAGCACGAAGATCGGACGCGGACGACCGTCGTCCGGACCCGTCCCGCGGAAATTCCCGGACCCGTGATGAACGCTCCCGACGAACACGACGAGCGGCTTGGGCATGGCGTCGAGCGCCTTGTTCGCTGATTTCGAGGCCGCGATGGTGTCGGCGAGCGCCGTGCGTATCCCTGCGGGAACGACCGAGGTGATCAGGTCCTCCCGCGCCGCGCGCAACCGGTCCAATTCGCCGGCAGCCGATGGTGCGCCCGCAATCTTGGCGTCAGCCTGCTTCAACGCGTCGCCGCCGATGCGCTTCACCTCGTCATTGAGTTCACGCTCGCGCCGCGTGATCGCCCGAATCCCCGCCTCGCGACCGGAGCGGGCGCGGGTCATTTCCTCATCGCGGTAGTAGCGGCGCTCGGTGCGGTCCACGGCCGCGAACACCGATTGCAGCGCGTAGTAATCCTCCTGCCGGATCGGGTCGAACTTGTGGTCGTGGCACTGCGCGCAATGCACCGTGAGGCTCGCGAACGTGCCGATGGTGTTCGACACCATGTCGTCGCGGTCGAGATGACGCGCAATCCGTCCGTCCGTCTTGGTTTCCGGAACCTCCTCGTGTCCGATGAAATCCCACGGACCCGCGGAGATGAAACCGAGCGCCTCGATGCCGTCGGCCGTGTCGGGAAACAGGACGTCGCCCGCGATCTGCTCCTGCACAAAGCGGGAATACCGCTTGTCCTCGTTGAACGCGCGGATCACGTAATCACGATACGGCCACGCATTCAGACGCGGCTTGTCCTTGTCGTAACCTTGCGTGTCCCCGTAATGCACGATGTCGAGCCACGTCCGCGCCCAGCGCTCGCCATAATGCGGCGACGAAAGCAGTCGGTCGACGAGCCTTTCGTAAGCCCGCGGATCCTTGTCGGCGAGAAACGCCGCGACTTCCTCCGGTGTGGGAGGCAGGCCGGTGAGATCAAACGTGACACGACGGATCAACGTCCGCCGATCCGCCTCCGCGGAAGCGCCGCCGCCGCTCCCAAGCAACCGCGCCCGCACAAACGCATCGATCGGATTCTCGCCATTCTCGAGGCCCAGGACCTTCGGCACGGTCGGCCGCCGCAACGGCTGCAGTGACCACCAGTCACGGGGATCGTCGACCCGTGCACTCGCCGACTCAGGCCAGGTCGCACCCTGATCGATCCAGGCTCGGAGCAGGCCCACTTCGTCGGCGGTGAGCGGGTCGCCTTTCGGTGGCATGCGTTCGTCACGGTCGCTGGACGTGACCGATCGGATCAGCGGGCTCCCGGCGCTGTTGCCGGGGACGATGGCCGCGTGGCCGGAGTCGCCACCGCGGAAGGCGATGGGCTGGTTGTCGAGGCGATAGGCGCTTTTCTGCTTCTGTGGCCCGTGGCACTCCAGGCAGCGCCTCGCGAGGATGGGCTGGATGTCCGTGACGAAATCCACCGAGCGCGGAGCAGGCGCCGGAAGTGCCGCCGAGGCTGCGCCGTTCGCGGACCGGGCCTGGAAGAAGCCGACGCCGAGCACGAGGGCACACAGGGCTGCGAATGACGTCCGGGGATTCACCGCCCAACGATGTAATCGGTCCGGGCCGCGGGATCAACATTAGGCGGAAGAGATCGTGTCCATGCGCCGCACTTCATGGTCCAGGACGAGGATCGGCCGTCCGAAAGAGAGGGCTCCACGGACGAAGAAGCAGACGCCGCCGCTCGGGATGAACCCAGGCGGCGGCGTTGCGGAGGTTGAAGGAGACCGGGCTGGGCCGGGATGCGTCAGGGCTTCACCGCGCGGAGGAACCGGGCGGATTCGTTGCCGAGGGAGATGGAGACCGGGGTGTTGACGCCGGGTTGGTCCGCCCAGGGGCCGAGGACGGATGGGGCCACCTGGAACACGAAGCCGGCGGGGAGCGGTTGCGGGTCGGAGGTGATGTTGAGGCTCGTGCCGACCAGGTTGATGATGATCCTGGGGGAGGTATCGGTGACGTCGACGATCGCGGGTTCGCTGCCGATGACGCCCAGGCCGTCGGAGACTGCGACGGTGTAGGTGCCGGCATCGGTGGCCTTGGCGCCGGTGACTTTGAGTTTGGGCGAATTGGCGCCGGAGATGCGGCCGCCGTCGCGAAGGGCGACGCCATTGATGCGCCATTCGTAGGTGAGATTGCTGCCGGTGGCGGCGGCGGTCAGGTCGATGGTGTCACCGCCGTTGACGGACGTGTCGGTGGGGGACGAGGTGATGACGGGTGGTACGCGCTGGCCGGGGACGATATGGACATCGTCGAGGAGCAGGGAAACGTCGCTACCGGCGGGGCCGGCGAGTTCAAGTTTGACGCTGGCTTCGGTGGAGGCGGCGGTGAAGGTGAGATACTTCACCGAGTAGGGATTGCTGCCGCCTACCTTGGGGGTTTCTCCTTCGAAGAGCGCCTCGTCGTTGATGGAGGCCTTGGCGATGGGGATGGCGCCGCCGCAGCAGTTGCGGCCGTTGACCGAGAAGACCAGCGTGTACTTCTGGCCTGGGGTGAGTCCGGACACGGTCTGGCTCACGGAAGTCCCGGGGTTTTGCAGGAACGCGGCACGGTCCTGGTCGGGAACGTCACCGTTGTCTGTGAAGGGGCCTTCGCCATCGACATTGATGCCGCGGCCGGCACCGTTGCCTTCCCAGCCGGCGATGGACAAGGGGGCCACATAGCCGACGCCGGGGGGTGATCCGCTGGCTTCGAAGCTCGGGTTGCGGATGACGATTTCGCCGGCGGCGCGCGGCACGATGCTCACGGCGTCGATGACCATGGAGGCGTCGCCGGTGACTGTGCTTGCGAAAATGAGCAGTCCGCTCGACGAGGCGGGGGTGAACGGCAGGCTGGCGAAATAGTACGTCGTCTCGCCTGAATCAGCGCGGGACTTCAGGTCGGCGTCCTCGAGCAGGGTCTTGCCGTCGAACTTTGCGGTGAAGGCAACCTTGCGGTCACCGCAGCAATTGCGGGCGTTATAATAGAATTGGAGCCAGTAACTTCGGCCGGGAGTGAGTCCGGTGATCTGCTGGGACAGCGATCCGGGACCTTGGATGAAGGCAACCTGTTCGCGGTCTGGGACGAGGCCGTTGTCGCCGAACGGATTGGCGGGGTTGGTCGCGTTGTCGGTCCGGTTGAGTCCGGTCTGGCCTGTGTGCTGCCAGCCGAGGATGTCGCCGTATCCCGGGGAGGCGCCGGCGGGGTTGCTCTCGAAGGAGGCGTTCTTGACCAGGGAACCGACCACGTTGACCGAGGGCGTGGATACGAAAGGTATCTTTGCGGCCTCGATCACGTTGATTCCGGATTGTCCGCGATTGTTCGCCAGGAGTGAGAAGGAGAGGGTCACGGGCTCAGTGGCCACGGATCCCGCGACGAAGTGGAGCGTGAGGGATCCATCCGTGGCGGCGTTGACCAGGCTGGCGGCCTTGGCGTTGGAACTTGCGATCTTGATGTCGACGGGACCGGAGGCGAGCGCCTCGGCGGGGACAGTCAGCGAGTAATTCGCGACGTCGCCGGGGGCGATCTCGGCTGCGAGCGGGCCAAAGGACATCGGCGGGAGGGGCTTTCTGGCGACGCCAAGGAGGCGGACGTCATCCAGGAGGAGGGCATCCGAGCCGTCCTTGGTCTGGGCGATCGTGAGCGTGGTGTCCGTGGCGGTGGCGGTGAATTTGGCGCTGATGGCCTGATAGGATCCGGGAGTGACCGGTTGATCCTTGATCATGGCATCGCCCACCTTGAGTTGGAGCCTGGGTGTATTGCCGGTGCGGGCGTTGACCGAGAGGCGGATTTCGTACTGGTTCCCGATCACGAGTCCCTCGAGGGGCTGTGAGAGCGAGCCTGGGCCCTCGATGAAGGCGGCGAGGTCCTGGTCGGGAATGGTTCCGTTGTTGGCGTAACCACCCGAGCCATCGTCGACGCCCACGGTCCCGGTCTGGGCCCAGCCACCGAGCGAGGTCAGGACGCCAACGGCGGGGAGTTTGCCGCTGGCTTCAAAGCTTGGGTTCCTGAGGACGATGTCGTTGGTGGAGCGTGCGACCACGGTGACGTCGTCGAGGAGGAGGGTGCGGTCGCCGGCGACGCCGTGTGAGAAGCGGAGGGTGGCGGTATCACCGGGGGCGGTGAACGGCGCGCTCATGAAGTGATAACTCTTGTTGATCGAGGGCTTGAGGTCGGCGACGCGACCTATCTCGGTGTCGTTGATCTTGACGACAAGAGATTCTGAGGCGCCTCCGCCGGTACGGCCGTCGTAGAAGAACTGGAGCCAGTAGGTTTCTCCCGAGGTGAGTCCGGAGATATCCTGGGTGACATCGCCGACGCCCTGCTTGAAGCCGACGCGTTCGCGGTCTGGGACCGCGGTCCCGCCATTGTGGAAGGGGCCGCTGGAGTCGTTGACGCCGCTGCTGCCGGACCAATCATCGACGGCTCCGTAGTGGGGCCACGTTTCGTTGTAGTTGCTTTCGAAGCTTGGGTTGCGGACGAAGGCGTCTCCTGAGGCGGAGGCGGCGCCGAGTACGGTGAGCAGGGCCGCTGTGCGGAATCTAAGTCTGTGACTCATGGTTTCGTGGGTTTCCAGTTGAGGATGATGGAGTTGGTCTGCCGCCGTGAGTGAGTTGCGACATGACTGTCGAAGAAGAGGATATTGGCGCCGCCGACGGGATGTCGTGCGCCGTGTCGGTACCCGATGTCATAGGTTCCGTCGCTGGCGGCGCCGAGGTTGATGACGGCGGGATGGTTGAGTTCCAGGGAGACGTCGACCGCGGCGAGGGTGGCGGCGGGGCTTGGGACACTCCCTAGTTTCTCGGTCTTGGGGCTGGTGACGGCAGACGGGAAGCTGGCCAGGGTGCATTGGTTCATGGCGTAGCTGATCTTCCAGGGGTTGCCTGGGACGCCGGGGCCGTAATTCCGATAAGTGCGGTAGTGATTTTCCTTCAGGCGGTCGGGGCAGGGATAAATGGAGGTGGCGAAGTCGCTGTTGGTGGTGCGGGTGCCGGACTTGAAGGCTTCGCTGCGGAGGTAGGGTTGGAGGAGGTAATGGAAGTTATTGACGTCCGCGGAATCGTTGTTGGCGTTGTACCACCAGGCGTAGGGCATGGCATCCTCGTGGTCGTCGGCGTACAGGAACACGGCGACGCCGAGTTGCTTGAGGTTGCTGCGGCACTGGGTGGCGGTGGCTTCCTTCTTGGCACGACCCAGGGCGGGCAGGAGCATGCTGGCGAGGATCGCGATGATGGCGATCACCACGAGGAGTTCTATCAGGGTAAACGCGTGGGCATGGGGTGACGCGGATGATGGCGCGGCGCGAGCACGGCTGGGATGCGGCATGGGACCGGGGGTGGAGCGTGGCGAATGGATGGAGTTGCATCCCTCACGATCGCTCCAAAGTCCAGCACGATATCACCAACCCAACCTTGAAGCAGTAGGGTGGATCGCCGGAGCCTGGGCCGGCGAAGCCCGGGAAGATGACCTTCCGTCGGGGAACCAGGGCAGCAGAAACCCGGGGAATGGTGTCCCCGGGTTCGGCGAAGAAAGAAGGAATCCGCGTGGGGCTTGGCGCCTCAGGCGTTCTTGGAGACCTCGGTCCAGTTCACGACGTTCCACCAGGCCTTGAGGTAGTCGGCGCGCTTGTTCTGGTACTTGAGGTAGTAGGCGTGTTCCCAGACGTCGCAGCCGAGGATGGGTTTGCCCTGGATCCCGGCGATGGCCTTGCCCATGAGCGGGTTGTCCTGGTTTGCGGTGCTGCCGATGGCGAGCGTGCCTTCGGCGTTGCGATAGAGCCAGGCCCAGCCGCTGCCGAAGCGGGTCAACCCGGCCTGCTCGAACTTCTCCTTGAAGGCGTCGAAGCTGCCGAACACGGCGTTGATCTCGTCGGCCAGCTTGCCGGTGGGCGCGCCGCCGGCGTTGGCGCCCATCGAGCGCCAGAAGAAGGTGTGGTTCCAATGCCCGCCGCCGTGGTTGCGCACGGGACCACGGATGGCCTCAGGCAGGGCGGACACGTCCCCGATCAGGTGCTCGAGCGCCATCTTTTCGAGGGCCTCATGGCCCGTGATGGCCTTGTTGAGGTTGTCGACGTAGACCTTGTGATGGCGTCCGTGGTGGATCTCCATCGTTGCGGCATCGAGGAACGGTTCGAGCGCTTCTTTCGGGTACGGAAGGGGTGCGAGTTCGTGTGGCATGGCGGGAATATGGATCGTGTCGTCGATGGATGTCGCCCGGATTTCCCGAGGTGCGGTCGCCCCTGTGGCGATCCAGTTTCCGTCCGGGAGGACGAGCGACGTCCGGCCACCGTAGCAGGATTCGGTCGGCGCTCAAGTGAGGGTGGAAATTGGGGTTTGGAGTGTCCTGACGGTCCTGCTCCTCGGTGTTTGCCAAGCGTCAGGGTGGACCGCAGGGTCGTTTCAGGGGCATGAATGTCGGAGGCACATCGGTACACAGGTGCGGCCGAGGTCATGCCGCGACTCGGGCGAGGATGACATGGCACATCTTGGATGCATGACGTTGGTTTGCGCGGCGCTTGTCGTGGCGGGCGCGGCCGGTGCCGGGTTTGGGGCGTTGGGCGCGGAACCTTTGACCTACACGGGATGCTGCGACGGTTCGGCATCGGCGGTGGTGGATGAGGTTTTTTTCGCGGCTGCGAGCGACGAGGGCAGCACCATCCGGTTGTATCGGCGTGGGGCGGGGGGTGCACCGGTTTCGGAGTTCAAGCTCGGTTCATTTCTCGGTGCCCGACATCAGCGCGAGGCGGACATCGAAGGCGCGGCGCGGCTCGGGGATTTGGTGTTCTGGATCGGTTCTCATTCGCGCAAGAGCGACGGGACTCCGCATCCCGGCCGGCAGGTTTTCTTTGCGACCGAGATCCGCGCGGGCGAAGGGGTTCCGCGGTTGGTTCCGGTCGGGCGACCGTTCCGGGGTTTGCTGGAGGCGCTTGCGAAGGAATCGCGGTTGGTGGAGCTCGATTTTGCGGGGGCGGCGAAGCTTGGGGGCGAGGCCCGCGGCGGGCTCAATATCGAAGGGCTGGCTGCGGGTCCCGGGGACTCCCTGTGGATCGGTTTCCGCAACCCGGTCCCGCTGGGCCGTGCGGTGCTCGTTCCGTTGCTCAACCCGCGGGAGGTCATCGAAGGGCGACCGGCGCGATTGGGGGCGGCGTTGCGGATCGACCTTGAGGGGCTCGGCATTCGCGACATCGCGCGTGTCGGTGATCGATACCTGATCGTTGGCGGTCCGGCGCAAGGCGGCGGACGCCACCGTTTGTTCGTCTGGCACGGGGACGATCGTTCGCCGGAGGAAATCAGGAAGGGGATTCCCCATGGTTTTGCCGCGGAAGGAATCCTGGTCGATGACAAGGCTGGAACGACGACCGCAGAGTTGTTGAGCGACGAGGGCACTGCGTCGGTTTCGGGGGTGCCGTGTGAACGGTTTCCGAATCCGGCACGCCAGTCATTCCACGGGCTGACGGTCCATTTTGGACCCTGATCGGAGGCTCAGGCCAGTTCGATGCCCACCGGGCAGTGGTCTGAGCCGGTGATCTCGGGCTGGATGAAGGCGTGTTTCAGGCTGGGTCGAAGGGCGGTGCTGACGAGGAAGTAGTCGATCCGCCACCCGACGTTCCGGGCGCGCGCGCCGGTCATCACGCTCCACCAGGTGTAATGGCCGCCGCCCTTTTCGAACTCGCGGTAGGTGTCGATGAAGCCGGCCTGCAGGTGGCCTGAGAAGCCGTCGCGCTCCTCCGGGGTGAACCCGTGGGTTTTCAGGTTGGCCTTTGGATTCGCGAGGTCGATCTCGTTGTGGGCCACGTTGAAATCGCCGCAGACCACCACGGGCTTTCGAAGCGCCAACTGCCGGAGATACTCGCGGAAATCGCGGTCCCATACTTGCCGGTAATCGAGGCGCGTGAGCTCGCGCTTCGAGTTCGGCACGTAGACGTTGACCAGGATGAAGTCCTTGTACTCTGCGGTCAGGACGCGTCCCTCGTGGTCGTGGACATCGATGCCGATCCCGCGGGTGACCTGGACAGGTCGCGTCTTGGTGAAGATGCACGTGCCGCTGTAGCCCTTCTTCTCGGCGACGTTCCAGTGGGTGGTGTATGTCGCGGGCCAGAGTTGCTCGACGTCGTCAGGGCTCGCCTTGGTTTCCTGAAGGCAGAGAATGTCCGGGTCCTCCTGGGCGAGGTACTCGAGGAAGTTCTTCTTCAGCACGGCGCGAAGGCCGTTGACGTTCCAGGAAATCAACTTCACAGGGGCGAGCGTAGCGGTTGCCCGGCATTGGGAAAGCCGGGGGTTTTCGTGGGGATCCAGGGGGTGGCCGTGCTCCGCTCAGATGGCGTCGGGGTAGGATCCGAGGACCTTGACGAAGCTGCAGTGGCGCCCGAGTTCCTCGAGGGCCCGGGCGAGTGACGGGTCCTCGAAATGGCCCATCACGTCGACGAAGAAGAAGTAGGCCCAGGCCTTGCGTTTGCTGGGGCGCGACTCGATGCGGGTCATGTTGACCTGATGCTTCGAGAGGGGCGCGAGGGCACGATGAAGTGAGCCGACCTCATCGATGACGCTGAAGATGAAGCTGGTGCGGTCGTGTCCCGTGGAGGATCCGCACGCTCGGCCGAGGACGAGGAAGCGGGTGGCGTTGCTGGAGTTGTCCTGGATGTCGGAGTCGAGGATTCGGAGTCCGTATCGGGCGGCGGCGAGGGAGCTGGCGATGGCGCCGGTGCCTCGACGGCGGGCGGCGAGTTCTGCGGCGCGGGTTGTGGAGGAGGCCTCGATGACTTCGGCGGAAGGGAGGTGGATCTGGACCCATTGGCGGCATTGCGCGAGGGCCTGAGGATGGGAGTAGAGGCGTTTCACCTCGTCGCGTTGGGCGACCTTCCCGAGGAGACAGTGCTGAATCGGGAGGATGATCTGGGCGACGATCTTCAGTTCGCTGTCGACAAACATGTCGAGGGTGTGGCTCACGACGCCCTCGGTGGAGTTCTCGACGGGGACGACGCCGTAGTCGGCGCGGTTTCTGGAGACTTCGGTGAAGACGTCGCCGATGGTCTTCATCGGAGTGTAGCCGACGCTGGAGCCGAATCGGCGGATGGCGGCCTGGTGGGTGAAGGTGGCCTCGGGTCCGAAATAGGCGATGGCGATCGGTTTCTCGAGCGCGAGGGCGCTCGACATGATTTCCCGGTAGATATGCTGGAGCGACTCGTCAGTGATCGGGCCTTCGTTGGCCTTGCAGACCCGCTGGAGGACGGCTCGCTCGCGCTGGGGCGCATAGATTTCACGGCCCTCGGCGCGCTTCAGTTCGCCGATCTGGAGGACGTGCCGGGTCCGCTCGTTGAGCAGGCGAACGATCTGTTCGTCGCAGCGGTCGATGGCTAGGCGCAGTTCCGCAAGGGTCATGACGGGCCAGTGTGTTCCGCGAAGGCGTCCTGCCTCAAGCCTTGCGAGCTCGAGGTGGGGTTTCGGAATCCGGGAGGAGAAGCGCGGCGCCAGTCGCGTCAGGCGGAGTAATCGAGGTAGACGGTTCGGGACCGGGTGTAGAAGTCGAATGCGGCGACACCCTGCTCGCGAAAGCTGTCGGTGCTGCTGGCCTTCATGCCGCCGAACGGGGCCTGGAGCGCGAGGCCGGTGCTGATCTGGTTGACCTTCACGACCCCGGCCTGGATGCGATCGACGTAACGCATGGCCTTGGCGAAGTCGCGGGTGACAAGGCTGGCGCTGAGGCCGAATTCAACCCCGTTGGCCACGGAGATCGCCTCGTCGAAAGTGTCGACGGGGATGAGTCCGATGACCGGGCCGAAGACTTCCTCGCAGGCAAGCCGGGAGCCCGGGGCCACGTCGCCGAGCACGGTAGGTTCCAAGAACCAGCCGCGGGCGAAATCGCCGTCGGAGAGGCGATGGCCGCCGGACAGAAGGGTGGCTCCCTCGGACAGGGCGACCCGGATGTACTCGAGGTTGGTATCCAGCTGGGATGGGTTCACCGCGGGGCCCATGGTGACGCCGTCCTTGAGGCCGTTGCCGACCACGATCGCGTGCGTGCGTGCGAGCAGTTTGTCTGTGAATTGGGCAAGGACGCTTCGTTCCACGATGACCCGGCTGGTCGCGGTGCAGGCCTGGCCCGTGAGGCCGAATCCCGCCGCAACCACCAACCGGGCCGCGAGGTCGAGGTCGGCGTCCGCGAGGATGATGGTGGGATTCTTGCCGCCCATTTCCATTTGGTTGCGGACCATTCGATGCGCGAGACCCCTGTACAGCGATGTGCCGACGGGCCGGGATCCGGTGAAGCTGACGGCCGCGACGTCGGGGTTGGAGACGACTTCCTCGCCGAAGGCGGCACCGTCGCCGACGATCACGTTGAAGACGCCCTTCGGCAGGCCGGATTCGGCGAGGGCCAGAGCCAGTTCACAGGTCAGGGCCGGGGAGGCGCTGGCGGGTTTGATCACGACGGCATTGCCGCAGAGCAGGGCGGGAGCTGCCTTCCATGTGGGGATGGCGACCGGGAAATTCCAGGGGGTGATCAGCGCGACAACGCCCAGCGGGTCGCGCCGGGTGTAGAGGAGATTCCCTGGCAGATCATGGGGAAGGGTCTGGCCACCGAGGGTGTAGCTGATGCCGCCATAGAATCGGAGGATGTCGATGGCCCGCTGCACTTCTCCGGTGGCCTCGGCGAGCGTCTTGCCTTCTTCGCGCGTCAGAAGTTGGGCCAGGGCCGCCTTGCGGCCTGCAAGGATTTGGGACGCGTGGCTGAGGAATCGGCCACGGGCGACCGGGGTCATTGCCGACCAACCCGGGAAAGCCTGACCCGCGGCGGCGAATCCCTGCTGTGCTTCGGATCGGCCGGACCTCGGATAGACGGCGACGACCTCGGTGGAGTCGGCAGGGTTGGTGGTCTGGAAGGTTTGTCCGCTCGCAGCCCCGACCCAGTCACCACCGATGAAGTTCTTGTATGTGTTGGGCATGCCTGGTGCCTGCGACAATGCCTTGGCGGAGGGTGGGCCGCCAGCATGCAGTGAAAGGGAGGGCTCTCCGCGGGCGCCGTGCCTGGGTGCGTCCGCGAAGGGCGGCGCGCAGCGGAGTGCGCGCCCTGCCTTCATCGTCCCGAGCCGCCCACCTTCACCAAGGTGACGGAGTGCCGGCCCACGTCTGCGGCATAGGAACCCTCGAAGGTTCCCACGCTGCTCCGGCGCCAGAGATCCCGTACGGATGCCTGTCCACTTATTCCCAACTCCTTCCATGCCACACTTACTCGTGCCGGGAACTGCCCCCGATTGCACAACCCGACGGCCTTTCCACCATCCTGCAGATCCTTGACCATGAGGAAGGTGGTGTCCGACAGCTGGACGACGCGCCCTCCCTGGCCCAGGGGGTCCTGGTCGATGTCGATGACCTCGGGGTTGCATAGGATTCCGAGGGTGAACTCATCCAAGGTTGCCATGTCGCCACTGTAGAAGATGGGGGCGGCGCTCAGGCACCAGAGCGACATGAACGCGTACTGCTCACCCGGCGTCATGTCACACGGCTTGGGCCGTCCCATGCCGTTCGCGCTCCCAATCCACCCAATCTGGACATAGTCAGGATCATTCCACGCCCCGGGCTTCGACCAGGCGCGGTACCCGGCATTCCGAATCGCGATCTCGAAGAAGCGATCGAGCTCAAACCCCAGATCACCCGCGGTTCGCCAGCTATGCCCGCCCACGGCCTCGCCCCATTCCCAGACGTTGCCCATGCCGTACTGGCAGAGATTGAAGACCACGTCCCGTGACGATTGCTTGAGGAGATCGCCCATCAATGTGTAGGGCTTCTTGAACTTCACCAACTCCGGATCCTTGTCCTTCGCGGCTATGTCCCCGTACGAGCACCAGTCATACTTGAGAAAATCAAAGCCCCAGTCGGCAAACTGCTTCGCATCCTGGGCCTCGTGCTGCCATGCGCCCGTGAATCCTCCGCACGTCAAAGGCCCCGGTGACGTGTAGGTCCCTGCCTTCAACCCCTTGGCATGGATGAAGTCCGTCAGTCCCTTCATGTCCGGAAAATGCTGGTTGGGTATCAGGTTCCCCGACCCGTCCCGCAGTGGCCCGACCCGCTTCGGATCGCCATGCTTCGGCGCGTTCATCCAGCAGTCGTCGATGTTCACGTATTGATAGCCGACGTCCGCCATGCCGCTGGAGACAAGCACGTCGGCCGCGTGCCGCATCATCGCGTCCGTGATGCGGTCATAGTGTGCATACCAATGGTTGTAACCCATCGGCGGCGTCAGCGCGAGGGTGTCACCCGAGACGATCGAGAAGCGGCGGGTCGATGTTCCGTGGCCGTTCTTGGCCCGGAACTCCACCTGATACTCGCCGCGCGCGGGCGCAATCCCGGAGACAATCCCCGTCGTCGGATCCACGGTCAGGGAGGCGGGAAGTCCTGTCGCAGAGAATTCCATGGGGCGCGTGCCCTGCGTCGGGATCTTGTACAGGAACGGATGCCCCGGACGACACCCGTAACGGAGCGGGCCGTTTACCCGCGGCTCCGGCCCGGGCCTTGGCGTGAGAATTGTGAATTCCTCCTTCGGCACAGGCCGGGGAATGGCCGACGGCCTGGCGCCTGCCGCCATATCGAACCGGGCCTCGGCCCAGTCCGCATGGTCAAACGACGTCCCGTCACCGCCGTCGAGGACCTCAAGCAGGAGCGTCTTGATGCCTTGCAGGTCCACCTCCACCGGGACCGCGGCATCGCGCAACTTCATGACGCCCGACTCGAACAGCTTCTTGCCGTCGCCGATGATCCGGAACTGCACGGAGCCCGGTCCGTTCGATGAATCGTCGAAGCCGACGAACGCGGAAAGATGACGACCCTTTCCGGCGAGATCGACCCAGAGCGAGCTGTGGGCGTGGGTCCCGACTCCGTGCTCGAAGGTGCGGCCTGCGATGGTCAGGGGCTTTTCGCGCATCGACCGATTCAGTTGCGGCTGGCCCCAGCCTTGGCGCATGAGCGACAGGTCGAGTTCCTGGAGACCCACGGTTTCCGCCAAGGTCGCAACCCCGGCCAGGAACGTGGCGCCCACGACGGTGAGCCGAGCCAATGCAAATCCGGTTTTCATGGTGTGCTGGAGAGAGCGTTTCCTGGGTTCATCAACATCCGTTCGAGCTGCCGCCCGCTCACGTCACATCCCCCGGCCGGTGACTACGTGCGTAATCCCGGAGCGCGAGCAGGTTGTCGTGTGCGGTATCCCGGGTGACCTCGCACCCCGCCCCGACGATGAATCGTTCCCCCGCCGCGCGGTGGCACTGCGCGATTGCCGCGGTGATGGTTTCCGGGGTTCCGTTTCGAAGGACCGCCACCGGGTCGATGTTGCCGAGGATGACCTGGCCTGGCCCCATCTTCGCGCGGCCGTCGGCGACGGGCGAGAGCCAGTCGAGGTCGACCACGGCGCAGCCCAGTTCCCCCATGCCCGACAGGCAGGCTCGCGTGTTGCCGCAGATGTGCAGCCGCGCATGCGCGCCCATGGCCCGCACGCCGTCGACGAGCTGCTTCTCGTAGGGCCAGATGAAGTCCCTGTAGATGCGCGGGCCGACCAGCGAAACGGCCGCGTCCCCGATCCCGATGACATCGGCGCCGGCCTCGATCTGGACCTTGGCGAACCGCAACTCCATCTCCACGCAGAACGCGAACAGATCCCGCACGAACGCCGGGTCGTCATGGAAATCGAGCATCAGGTTGTTCATGCCGCGAAGGTCCACGGCTTCCGCGCAGGGTCCCTCGATCCAACCCTCGACGACCAGGTCCCGCCCGACCCGCTCCTTGAGCAGCGCGACCGAGCGCACCCCGTTGTGCATGCGACCGCCACCCAGCGGGTCCGGGATCTGCAACGTGGCGAGGGCGGTCTTGTCTGCCAGCAGGGGGGTTCCCTCGATGATCGCGGCCGGCTGGTACTCGAAGTACTCCACCTTGGATCCGCAGTCGGCAGCCTCGCGGGCCGGGTCGGACATCGTGTTCACGTAGTCGAACCCGAATTTCTCGGCCACGCGGATCTGGCCCTCGGCCAGGACGCGGTGGTCCGTTTCGTAATCGAGGTAGCGGGCGCCGATGATGTCGACCGCGAACTGCATGGTGATGGGCATGAAGGGCAGGCGATCGACCGGCCTGCCATCGAGGTGCGCAAGGACGCGTTCGCGGCTGTTCATGGGCAATTGGGAATGAGGCAAGCCTGCCGCGCGGCATCCTTTCGGGCTCGCCATCCCTTGGCATTCTCTCTCCCCGTTGATTCTGGGGGCAGCGCCCTGCTTCGGTACATTGGCGGGACACCTGTGTCGTTGCGACGAGTCGCGCGCGATCCTGTCTTCCACGGTGCATCCACGAGTTGTCGGTGGTAGGGCGGCCTCTCCGAGGGCGCCGTGCCTGGGTGCGTCCGCGAAGGACGGCGCGCAGCGGAGTGCGCGCCCTACCGTCAATCTGTGGATGCACGGTGTCTTCCACAAGATTCCCCAGCAGGCTTGCGGTGGCACGTTGGACAGCGCATCACAGGGGGGTCCCACCTCGCCATGAATCATCTGTCGCACCTTCCCGCCCACTTCCCAGGACTCGTGATGGCGCGGGTCAAGGCCCTCGCGTTTCTTTCGTTTCTTGTCGTTCTGGCGTCGTTGGATGCCGCCGCCGCGGCGAGATTGGGGAGGAAGGGGGCCACCGACTATGTGATCCTCCGGGAAACGGGTTGTCCCGAGCCCGAGGCCACCGCGGCCCGCGAGCTTGCGCAGCACCTCCAGAAGATCGTCGGGGTCGAGTTCCCCATTCTTTCACCCGGCGACGAGGTTCCCGACCACGCCATCATCGTGGGTGCGGGTCCCACGGCGCGCAGGCTGTTCCCTGACGTCGCGTGGGATCAGTTGGGCGACGAGGAGGCCGTGATCCGAACCAAGGGATCGCGCCTTCTTCTGGCTGGCGGTCGGCCGCGCGGGACGCTCTATGCGGTGAGCCGCTTCCTCCAGGATCAGTGCGGGGTCCGATGGTGGACACCGTGGGCGGCGCGAATTCCGGTGAACGGCGAGCTGCGGATACCGCGATTGAAGGTGCAGGTGAAACCGGCGTTCGAGGCGCGCGATCCGTTCTGGTACCCTGCCTTCAACCGCGAGTGGGCGGTCCGCAATTTCTCCAACAGCCAGAACGCACCCATCACGCCCGAGTGGGGCGGTGCGGTGAGGTACAAGGGGTTTGTCCACACGTTCTACCCGCTTGTTCCGCCGGAGACCCATTTTGCCGCGCACCCGGAGTGGTACAGCCTGATCAAGGGCAAGCGGACGACGGAGCGGGCGCAGTTGTGCCTGACGAATCCGCAGCTCAGGGAGTTCCTTGTCCAGCGGGTGCGTGAGTGGCTCAAGGAATCGCCCGAGGCCACGGTCATCTCGATCTCGCAGAACGACTGGTACGGCGCGTGCGAATGCGAGCCCTGCAAGGCGCTCGACGACGCCGAGGGCAGCCACTCCGGGACGATGCTGACCTTGGTGAACCACATCGCGGAACGACTCGGCCCCGAATTCCCCAAGGTTGCGTTCGATACGCTCGCGTACCAGTACACCCGCAAGCCACCGAAGACCGTGCGCCCGCTGCCGAACGTCATCGTCCGGCTGTGCTCGATCGAGTGCAATTTCCGTGAACCCCTCGATCATGCGAGCAATGCGGCGTTTGCCGACGACATCCGCGGCTGGTCGAAGATCTGCAACCGGCTCTACATCTGGGATTACACCACCGACTTCGGCCACTACGTCCAGCCGCACCCGAACTGGTTCGTGCTCGGTCCCAACCTCCGCTTCTTCCACACGAACCACGTCCGCGGCATGTTCGAGCAGGGCGCGTATCAATCCCACGGCTCCGAGATGTCCGAGCTCCGGTCGTGGGTCCTCGCGCAACTCCTGTGGAACCCTTTCCAGGATGACCGGGCCTTGGTCCGCGAGTTCGTGCACGGCTACTACGGCACCAACGCCGCACCTCACATCCTGCGTTACTTCGACCTCATGACAGGCGCCTCGGCAGGGTACAAGCTCGGCTGCTTCTCCAAGACCGACACGCCGTTCCACAAGTTCGCCACGCTCGCCGAGGCCGAGAAAATCTGGCAGCTGGCGGAGCGTAGTGCCTCCGACAACCCGGATCATGTCCTCCGCATCCGCGTGGCCCGGCTCCCGATCCGGTACGTCTGGCTCTCGCGCTGGGTCGAGCTCCGCAAGGAATGCGCGGACGCCGGCGGGACCTGGCCGATCACCGAATCCCGCAAGCAGGCCGCCGCAGAATTCGCCGCGCTCGCCAACGGCATCGAGGGCGCGCCCTGGACGAAAGTGACGCACCTCAATGAGAGCGCGCTCACGGTCGAGAAGTTCGTGTCACGGTTTGCCGAGGACCCGAAACCGTAGCGGGTCCGTGTCGCCCAGGCAGCCCTGTCTGTGGTTTCGCCGACGACCTCGTCGGCGGGACACGGCCCCGGCCCGCGACACCGCGTTACCAGATCGGCCGGGACACGCCGTCGCACAACTCCCGGAGCCGCCGCATCCGATCCCGTCCCTGCGCCTGTAGAAAACCGCGCCGCGCCGCGCCGTCCGCGGTGACCGCCTCGTTCCAGATCGCGCGTCCCGCGATCACGCCGCTGCCCCCGGCCTCGCCGGCGATCTGCGTCTGCCGCAGGAACGTCTCGTAGCCCACGCCCGCGGACAACAGCACCCACGGCACCGCGGACGCCTCGGACAATTCGGCGCAGGCTTCCCGCCACAACCCCTCGTCCGGCGTCTCGACCGGGTCCACGGGGAATTCGGCCTTGAGGATGTCCACGCCCAGCGGCACCAGTCGCCGCGCGGTTTCGACCACCACCGGGCGCCGTTCCGCCGAGGTCAACGGCCGGGCCATGTCCCCGGGCCGATACGAAAGCGGCTCGAGATACAGCGGCAGCTCGGATGCGGCGCACGCTGCAGCGACCTGGCGGACGACTTGTTCGACCGCCGCGGCCTCCGGGGTTTCCGGATGGTAATACACGAGCAACTTGAGTCCGGAGCCGCCGCTGCGTGCGATGCGTTCGGGGCTCCATCCGGGCACCAGCCCCGTCTCCAGCACCGCTGGATCACCGGTGGACCCCGTGTCGAGCGCGACCAGCAGGCCGCTCGACCCCGGCAACGCGCCCGCCCTCACGCACGCCTCGATCCCGCCCTCGGGATCGAGAAGGACCGCGGATGCAGACGGCGCCAGCGCCCGCACGATGTCCTGCTTCAGCAAGGCGACGGCGCCATCGACGTCAGCGCCCGCCAGTGCGGGGTCCCTGGCCATCCGGCGTCGCAACGGGCCTCGATGATCGATGGCCAGCACGGTGAACGTGCCTCCGGGGCTCGCCGCCTGCTGGAGCCGGCGAAGCTTCCCGAGGGAGAGCGTGGATCGGTTCAGGAACTCGGTCATCGCGGGGATCGGGTGGCCCGACAGTGTTGTGCCTGCAAGCGTGATTCTGGGACATCCCTCAACCCCAGGCGGCGGTGGAATCCGGGGCTCATCCGATTTCGCTCAGCCGGACCGGGCGGTTCTCCCTGTGGGACAATCGTGCCGCGAGGGCCATGACGACGGGGACGCGGGCCTGTTCCCCGGACACGGGGGAGGGTCCGCCCGTGTGGACGGCCTGGATGAAGGCGCGCATTTCGCCCACGTAGCTCTCGGTATAGCGGTCGAGGAAGAAGTGGAGCGGCAGTTCGCGATGGACGTTGCGGCCATCGCTGAGGGTCGTCGTGTTGGGATACTGGTTCTCGGCCTCGATTTTTCCACCGCTGCCGAACACCTCCACCCGCTGGTCGTAGCCGTACACCGCCCGACGGCAGTTCTCGATCACACCTGTAGTCCCGCCGCGGAACTTGAGGAGGATCGTCACGGTATCGAGGTCGCCGGCCTCTCCGATGGCAGGGTCGACCCGCACGCCGCCGGTCGCGTAAACCTCCTCCACCGCGTCGCCGATGAGGAATTGCGCCATGTCGAAGTCATGGATGGTCATGTCCATGAAGATGCCGCCGGAGACGCGGACGTACTCGATGGGCGGTGGGCCGGGATCGCGGCTGGTGATGCGCAACTGGTGCGGGATGCCGATCTCGCCGCCGGTGATGGCCCTGCGGATCCGGGCGAAGCTGGCGTCGAAGCGCCGGTTGAAGCCGACCTGCATCACCACCCCCGCGCGGGCGACCGCGGCCAGGGCTCCGTCGATGCGGCCCAGGTCCGGATCGATGGGTTTCTCGCAGAAGACGTGTTTCCCGGCCGCCGCGGCGTCCTCGATGATCCGGACGTGGGTATCGGTCGGGGAACAGATGGCGACGGCGTCGACGTCGTGGCGCTGGAGGATTTCGCGGTAATCCGTCGAGAAATGCGGCACGCCGTTCCTGGCGGCGCAGGCGCGGGCCGCGGCCTCGGAGGCGTCGGTGATCATGACCAACCGCGCCTCGGGCAGGCGGCAACGGAGGTTCTCGGCGTGCAGTTGTCCGATCCGGCCGGCGCCAATCAGCCCGATCCTGAGGGGGGAAGAGGAATCGCTCACGACGGGGCGACGATGAGGGAAGGGGGTCGCGAGGACGAGCAACTCTTGGTGCGGCGGTTACACGCCCAACGCCCGGAGGTGCTCCCGGTTCCGGCGGGCGCTCTCGCGTGGGGCGCCCATGCCTGGCAGGACATCCTGCTCGACCAACGCCCAGCCCCGGTAGTTGCGGGCGCGGAACCAGTCGAGCACCGCGCGGAAATCCACGCAGCCCCTGCCCAGTTCGCAGAACACACCGCGGCGTACGGCCTGGAAATAGTCGACCCCGTCGGCCCGGGCCTTCGCCGCCACCGCGGGATCGCAATCCTTGAGGTGCAGATACCAGATGCGCTCAGCGAAGCGCTCGAGTGACTCGAGCACCACGCGACCCTCGCTCGCACCCGAGCCGTACACGAGGTGGCCCGTGTCGAATACCAGGCCGAGAAGCGCGGGGTCGGTTTCCTCCAGCAGTCGCGCGATCTCGTCGGGCGTCTCGACGTACCCGGCACCATGATGATGGAACACGGTGCGGAGCCCGGTCTCGCGTTTCACGGCGCCGGCAATGCGATTCGCCCCCGCGCCGAACGTCCGCCATTGGGCGGAATCGAGGCCCATCGACGGCGTGATGCGACCGGCGTTCAAGGTGCGAACCGGTTCTGACCCATTCTCATCCGCGAGCACGAGGAATGGCGCGGTGTCGGAACCGCTCGCGCGATGCACGTCGGCGAGCAGCCTCGCGACCTGGAGCACGCGTGTCTCGCCAGGCGCGTGGGCGCCGGCGTCGCGCAACGCCACGGGGACGAACGCGCCGAGCAGCGTCAGTCCACGCCGCGCAAGTTCCGAGGTGAGCGCGGCCGGGTCGGTCGGCATGTAACCCCAGTCGCCAAGCTCGGTCCCGCCGTAACCCGTCCCGGCCAACTCATCGAGCATCTGGGCGTAGCCGATGGCCTTGCCTTCGATGCCCTCGAACTCGAGGGAACCCCACGAACAAGGGGCGTTGCCGATGCGGATCGTGCTCATGGGTGGGCCCGCGACCGGGTTCACAGGAACAGCCGTTCCTTGGCGCGGCCGACGGCCCACTTCTCACGGGCCTGGCGGACTTCGAACATCTCGCTGACCTGGGCCGGCGGCACGTCCCACCATGATTCGTATCCGCCGACGCCGGCGTAGCGGTCATTGCGGATGTAGATGACGGTGGTCTTCGGGATGGATTTCTCGGCCTCGAGGGCGGCCACGAAATCCTCGTAGGTCTTGCACTCGATGACGTGCGCGCCCAGGCCGCGGGCGTTCATCGCGAGATCCACGGGCAGATCCACGGCGGATGCGCCGGCATCATCACCCAACTGCTTGTTGTCCTTGGGGTACACGTAGCGCGTGCCGAATCCCTGCTGTCCGAGCGATCGGCTGAGGCCGCCGATGCTGTTGAAGCCGCTGTTGTCCATCAGGACGATGGTCAGCTTGAGGCCTTCCTGGATGGAGGTGATGATCTCGTTGTTCATCATCAGGTAGCTCCCGTCCCCGACCATGACGTAAACATCGCGCTTCGGGTCGGCCATCTTGATGCCCAGCCCGCCGGCGATCTCGTAGCCCATGCAGCTGTAGCCGTACTCGAGGTGGAAATTCTTCGGGTGCCGCGTGCGCCACAGCTTGTGCAGATCGCCAGGCATGCTGCCCGCGGCGTTGATCATCACCGCGTCCGGCGAGCTCAACTCGTTCACCGCGCCGATCAACTCGCCCTGGCTCGGCAGCGGCAGATGCCGGATGGCGTAGATGCGGTCGACCTCGGCTTCCCATTCGCCGTGGAGCTTCCCGCACTCGGCCCGGTAATCCGCCGGGACGGACCAGCCGGCCAGCAGCGGCTGCAACTCGGCGAGCGTGGACTTCGCGTCGCCGACCACCGGGAGCGCGAGATGCTTGAACGCGTCGAACTCGGCGACGTTGAGGTTGATGAATCGGACCCCCGCGTCCTGGAAGGCGGTCTTGCTCGCCGTGGTGAAATCGCTGTAGCGCGTGCCGATGCCGATCACGAGGTCCGCATTCCGCGCCGCAATGTTCGCGGCCCGTGTCCCCGTGACGCCGATGGCGCCGAGGTTGAGCGGATGATCGAAGCGCAGGGAACCCTTGCCCGCCATGGTTTCGCCCACAGGTATTCCCGTGCTGTCGACGAAGGCCTTCAGGGAATCCGTCGCGCCGCTGTAGATCGCGCCGCCACCGGCCACGATGAGTGGGCGCTTCGCCGCGCGGATCCACGCCGCCGCGCGCTCGACCACGGCGCGGTCGGCACGGTTGCGGGCCACGATCCAGACGCGTTCGTTGAAGAACTCGACCGGGTAATCATAAGCCTCGGTCTGTGCATCCTCCGGCAACGCAAGCGTCACGGCACCGGTCTCGACCGGGCTGGTGAGGACGCGCATGACCTCGGGCAGACAGGTGAGCAGCTGGTCGGGGCGATAGAGGCGGTCCCAGTAGCGGCTCACCGGCTTGAAGCAGTCGTTCACCGAGATGTCCTGGGTATGCTCGGATTCGAGCTGTTGCAGGACCGGCGCCACATTCCGCCGGGCGAAGATGTCCCCGGGCAGGAGCAGCACGGGCAGGCGATTGATCGTGGCCACGGCGGCGCCGGTGATCATGTTGGTGGCGCCGGGTCCGATGGAGGAGGTGCAGACCATCGTCTGGAGCCGGTTCTGCATCTTCGCGAAGGCGACGGCGGAGTGGACCATGGCCTGCTCGTTGCGGCACTGGTAGTAGCGCAGGGCGGGGTACTGCTGCAGGGCCTGGCCGAGGCCGCTGATGATCCCGTGGCCAAAGATGCCGAAGCACCCCGCGAAGAACGGCTGCCGTACGCCGTCGCGCTCCACGTGCTGGCGGATGAGGAACTTCACCAGCGCCTGCGCCATCGTCAGTCGTTCAGTTCGTGAATTCATGGTGTTCATGGAGAGATCCTCGCCACGTGCATTCAATCGAGTCCGCCGCGGCCGGCGACGAACGCCATCACTTCGTCGTGGGTGGGCATGAAGTTGGCGCACCCGTGTTTGGTGACGACGATTGCGCCACAGGCGTTGCCGAGGCGCGCCGATTTCCGCCAGCCCCAGCCGTGCAGATGGCCAAAGAGAAACCCCGCCGCGAAGGCGTCGCCCGCACCCAGGATGTTCGCGATCTCCACCGGGTAGCCGGGCGCCTCGATGACCTCCGTCGAGCCGTCCGGATGTCGCACATGCACGCGCGCGCCGTGCTGGCCGCGCTTCTGGACCAGGGCCCGCGGCCCCATCGCAAGCATCGCGCGGATCGCGGCGTCGACGTCGCCGTGCACCTTCGTGTCCGACACCGAGTGCGTCGCCTCGACGCGCGAAGTGTCCGTCAGCAGGGCCGCGTTGATCTCGTCCTCGGTGCCGATGACGATGTCGACCAACCGCATCGCGGACCGGATCGCGACGCCGAACGCGCGCGGGTCGTGCCACTGGTCCGGGCGGAAATCAACGTCGAGCACCACCTCGACGCCGGCGTTGCGGGCGAGCTCGGCCGCAAACAGCGTGGCGCTGCGGCTCGGTTCCTTGCTCAGGTTCGTGCCCGCGAACTGGAACGTCCGCGCCTGGGTCACGGGGGTGGCGAGGACGTCGTCGATCTCGAGCCCCATGTCGGCGCAGTTCTCACGGTAGAACACGAGCGGGAATTTGTCCGGCGGCTCGATGCCCAGCACCACGGCGCTGCTGCGGCGGCCCGGTTTGCGGGGGATGAACTTCGTCACCACGCCCTCGTGCTCGAGGAAGTTCAGGATGAAATCGCCGACCGGGTCCTGGCCGACCGCCGTGAGGAGGACCGTGTTCAGGCCGAGGCGGCGACCACCGACGCTGATGTTGGTGGGCGACCCGCCGACGTAGGCCGCGAAGCTCCTGATGTCGATGAAGGCGGAACCGACGTCATTGCTGTACAGGTCGATCGAGGACCGGCCCATGTGGACCGTGTCGTACTGCGGCGAAGTCGCTGAGGCCATGGCTTAATCGGAATCGTGGAACGGGACGAGTCTGGCAAGCAGGGAGCGGGGTTCGCGAGCCTGATCTCGAGCCTCAGTAGAGAGGCAGCCGCGGATCGATGCCGCGGTATTGTTGCTTGACCCATGCGTGTTCGGGATCGTCCTGGTTCGCAAGGCTCTGGGCGCTGCCCGCGAGCACGTTGAGGTAGTAGGTCATGTAACCCGGCGCGCTGACCACAGGGTGATAGCCTTCCGGCACCAGGACCGCCGTGCCGTCCGTCGCCCTCACGAGGGCGTCGATCGGCTGCCCGGCCTGGTGAAGCGGTGAGCGATCATCGGTGTAGATGCGCTGGTACGCATATCCCTCCCGCCGATCCATGCGGTAGTAGTAGACCTCCTCCAGATCCGCCTCCACCAACCCGCCCTCCGCATCGACGATGTGCCGGTCGTGCTTGTGCGGTGGGTAGCTGCTCCAGTTTCCCGACGGCGTGTAGACCTCGACCAGGACCAGCCGGTGCACCGGCGAGCCCGGCGGCAACAGGTCGTTGATCTGCCGGCTCACGTTGTCCCCGCCCCGGATCGAGCGCTTGACGTCCGTGGGGCGGATCAGGAACGGCTCGTGGTCCTGGTCCGTCGGCACCCACGTGGCCGCGAACTCGCCCGGGAACTCCGCCACCACCGTGAACTCCGTCCGCCGCGGCAGGTACAACGCATGGGCCGCGTCCTCAAACACGCTCTTGCGCGTCCCGACGCCGTGCCACGACCCGCAACTCGAGCGGATCGAGTAACGCCCGGTGAGATTCACAAACGCAAACTCGTTCTCCCCCGTCGCGAAGGTCCACGCCTCGCCGCGATCGAGGCTCCGTACCTGGAACGAAATGTAGTCCCATCCCGCGCGCGCCGGCGTGATGTCGAGCCGGAGACTCGGATCCGACGGGTTCAATGCGGGATGCACGATCAAGTTCTCGGCGCTGTATTTCATGGGGATCGGAACCGTGGACTGGGAAATTTACCGTGGGATGTGCCATGCCCCGGCTCAGGCATCAGGCCAGAAGCGTTCGGTGATGACCTTCGATTCGGTGAAGAACTGGATGACCGCGCGCCCCTGGGCTTTGATGT
>CAIMTB010000531.1 GCA_903844265.1 uncultured Verrucomicrobiota bacterium | reverse complement strand
TGAGTGAAAAAACGGTAAACATGAAAACGAACAAGACCCTGATGAACCTGAGCCTGGCTGTCGCGGCTCTGCTGTGGGGGGGTGGAACCTCCCAGGCGCAGACCCAAGGGCCGACAACCGCCTATGGAGGCGTGGTCAACTACGACGTCCCGAACTACGCGAACAGCCCGTTGCCCACCCTGACGGGTGCGCTGACCGGGATTCGCGTGTTGAACGGCGGGTGCGGTTGGACCGGGATCCCGACGCTGGTCATTGATCCGCCGACGGACATCAACGGCACGGTGACCGGACCCGCGGCGACGGCGACGGCGACCGTTGTGGGTGGTGTGATCACTGAGGTTGTGATGAACCCGGGCCATCTAGGTTCCGGCTATATCACGGTCCCGAATGTGACAATCGACCCGCAGACCGCCCTCGGTGTACCCGTCACCTGCCAATGCCCTGCGAAGTTAGTCGCGAGCATGGGTGTGGTATCTGGCACAGGCATGCGCAAGTTCGTGGATTCCCTGCCTGGGGTTCCGGGATTGTTCGGCGGCGCCAATAACCTGGAGCAGTCCATCCCGCTCGCCACTCCCGATACGGCCACGTACGCTGACTCGGACTATTACGTGATCGCGCTGGTCGATTACCGGGAGCGGATGCACTCGGACCTGCCTGCCCAGGGCACGCGCCTCCGCGGCTATGTGCAGTTGGAGACGACTGCCAATAATACCGGGAGCGATCACTTCGCGCTGACCAATCTGGACGGGACTCCGGTCTTGCTCGACGGGACCCACCAGGCTATCGGGTTCCACAAGCCGCAGTATCTCGGGCCGATCATTGCCGCGAGCAAGAACCGCGCGACCCGCATCAAGTTTGTCAACCTCCTCCGCCCGAATCACACGGACAGCGATCTGTTCATCCCTGTGGACACGACGCTCATGGGCTCAGGCCCCGGCGGATGGGCGCGCAACGCATTGGGTGATCAGGAATACAAGGCGGGAACTTATCCCCAGAGCCGCGCCACGCTGCACCTTCACGGTGGCTTGACCCCGTGGATCAGCGACGGCACGCCGCACCAGTGGACCATTCCGGTGGGTGACACCAGCTTCTACCAGAAGGGCGTCAGTACGGTTCAGGTGCCGGACATGGGACCGGGAGAGCAGGGCGCGATGACCTTCTACTGGCCGAACCAGCAGAGTGGTCGTCTGATGTTCTATCATGACCACGCCTGGGGTACCACGCGCCTCAACGTGTATGTCGGCGAAGCGGCCGGCTATCTCCTCCAGGACACGGCAGAAGATACGACGCTGGCTGCGGCGGGAGTTCCTACCGTCCAGGCCCCGCTGGTCATCCAAGACAAGACCTTCGTCTGGGGCAGCAAGACCGCTGCTCCTCAAACTGGCACCTACAAGGCTGACCCGAGTTGGGCAACTCTCGAGCCGAATTCCGTTCCGGGTGATCTCTGGTGGCCGCACGTCTACATGGCCAACCAGAACCCTGGCGATCTGATGACCGGATCGAACCCGCTGGGTCGCTGGGACTACGGTCCCTGGTTCTGGCCGCCGCAGGTTCAGGCCAACATCAATCCGATCCCCGAGCTCTCGACGACGCCTGAGT
>CAIMTB010000530.1 GCA_903844265.1 uncultured Verrucomicrobiota bacterium | reverse complement strand
GGCCAAGCCATTGGTGAAGTGGATCGCCGAGGTGGCGTCGATGTTCAGGAGGTCCGCCCCGAAGTCAGTGAAAATGCTGTTGAACACCTTGGGTGCGGCATACACGCGGGAGATAATCGCACGGGTCTGGGCTGAGATCGAGTTGGTGCCGGCGCCGATGTAGGTCGCGTTGTAGATCTCGAAGTTACCAAACGGCGCGTTCCCCACCCCGATGCCGTTCGGTTCGCCGTTCCACTCACCGCCGTTGTCGTGCGCGTCCGGAGCCTGAAGCACAAACCAGAACTGGTTCTTGCCACGGTATCCCTGATCGATGTCGAAGTTGTCATCGTCACTGAAGATGCTGGCCATGTACTTCGTGTTCACCGTGCCGCCAAAGAACTCGACCGAATCATCGGCAGCACCCACGACCTCCACATTCTCGATCTTCGTCCCGCGACCCACGGCACAGAGCGAGAGACCGTTGATCTCCTTATTGGGGAGAATCACCGTCGAAGAATTGCGAATGGAGACGTACCGGAAGACACCCGAGCTATCTTCGTCGTCGCTGCCCCCAAACCGATCCAGGTGCTGGCCGTTCACAACGCTGTCCGGGAGGCCCTCGAAGGTATCGTACTTGGGCGAGGAGGCATTGCCCACAACGTCGCTCGAGGTGTTCAGGACCGCGCGCCCGTATAGGACCACGCCACCCCAGAGGCCACGCTGCCAAAGCGGGATGTCACTGGGGTCGCTCAGGTCATCGTTTTCCGAGCAGAAGATGATCGGTTTCGCCCGGGTGCCATTCGCAAAAATCTTCGCGCCCTGAGTGATGAACAGGGCGCTGGAGTTCAGACCTGTCCCCGCCTTACCACGGATGACAGTCCCCGGTTCGATGGTGACGCTGCTGTTGGTCAGCACGTAGATGAACCCGTTGAGGACGTACTCGTTGGTGGCTGCCCAAGTCACACTTCCGGTGAGGTTGGAGGTGACCTGGACGGTCTCGGCGCGTCCCTCGACGGCACCGGTCTCGAGCAGGGAGAGGAGGGCAAGCAGAAGCCGTGGTTTTGGTATCCTAGGCATAGGGATGGGTTGGGAACGGTTGACAGTCGTATTGTCGACAGAACAGAGGCAGTTTTCTGACAGACGTGCGTTCCGCTCGCATGTCGCCTCGGTGACAATCCAGTGAATCCTAGCAACCCGTCCAAAAAGAGCCGCTTCCGGGTAGCAGTCGACGTAAGGAGACTCCATTCGTTGGCATTTGGCTCAAGTTTGAGTCTCCTGACGTCGACTGCTACGGATTTCTGACGGGCTGCCAGGCCCGCGGCGGCCCGTTCCGACTTAATCGGTCCTCCAGAATCATGAGTCCAATGCTGCGCTTCAGTCCGGGTTCGTCCCGGCCCGAGGCCCAGCGGGTTTCGCCCGACCCTTGGGCCGAAAGACGTCCACCCCGACGGGCCCGGTGAATTCGAACCCAGTCAGGCTGGGGCGGGTCACGGTCGGATCCGTGCGGAAGGCGATCAGGGTGGGCAAACCCTCACGATGGATGCGCGCACCAACCGCGCCATTGCCGAGCAGCAACCGAAACGCAAGATCCCGCTTCACCCCAGGGCGGTGCACCACCATGGCCGTCAGGAGGTCAAGGTCCGCCAACGCGTTCGTCGGGGCGAGCCCGACCGTCAAGGTCCCCGGGAACTGGAGGTCCAGACCGTCAGCGGCCACCCTGCTCCAGCTGCGCACCTTTTTCGGAGGTGGAGGCGAGTCGATCCTCAGTCCGGCGCCCGGCAATTCGAGTCGCAGATCCCCCCACGTGGGGTCGAGGATGGTCGAGGTCGGGGGATGGAGGTAGACCTCGAATCGGGCCGGCTTCCGACCCACGAGATGGTCATGGATCACCAGCAGATCGGGTTCCACCCAAAGGATGGCACGCCGGTACTGCGAGAGACTGCCTTCGTAGGCAGCCGAGCCGTCCAGCGCAACGTACTGCCAACCAACTCCCTCAACTCGCTCCACGAGGGTCATGGAGCGGGAGGCATCCAAGGCGGGGCCTGAACCGTTGACCAACACGGCGTGGAGTTTCGGGTCTCGATCCGCCAAGGCCCGCCACTGGCCAAGCGAGGCGCCGCTGGGGCTACGCAATAAAATCTGACCGTAGGCCTCCAACTCGATCGAGTTGAAGAGGTGCTCGGCCCCGGCGGCGGCGTTCGTGAACAAATGGAATGCAATGGCCCCACCATCGCCGTGGATTACCACCGCGTCTTCGACCGGCGGATGGGGGATGGACGCGACACTGGAATCGGCCGCGGCCGT
>CAIMTB010000529.1 GCA_903844265.1 uncultured Verrucomicrobiota bacterium | reverse complement strand
CCGAGCGTGTCCTCCGGTCCCTCGCAACGCTGCTCGGCCGAATCCTGGGCGAACACGGTGGTCTGCGGGCTCGGAATGTCGGTAGACTTCCTGACCTGGTCCGGCTCGGCAGCCAGCGGGGTCGGGGGGACGGACGCGACGAACCGATTGATCCCGTAACTCGAGTTGAGCCAATAGTCACTCGGGAAGGCCAGCCCCAGCTCCCTCCATTCGTCCACCACCCGGGCCGAGGGACAACGGAAGACACGCCGTGTCCCCCCGAAGTAGGCCGCGTAGGCAACACCCCAGTAGGCAATCTGCAATTGACTCGTGTTACGAAGGTCGAGGGTCTCGGGCCGATCGGGCGCCAGAGTCCACTGCCCCCCGTTCGGGACCATCGGAACTCCGTCGGAATTCCGGTAGTAGTGGAACCAATCGTTGTTGTCCTGGGCGTACATCGTCGTCCCCAGCGAGATCTGCCTCAGGTTGCCGACACAGACCGCCTGGCGTCCCTTCTCCTTCGCGGACGCCAAGGCAGGCAGCAGCATGCTGGCAAGGATCGCGATGATCGCGATGACGACCAGGAGCTCGATGAGGGTGAAACCCGCACCCGGATGGGACCTGGACGGTGACTCAGTTCGACGTGCAAGACGCGCCACGCCTTACCTTTGTTCACCGTCGGTGACGCAGGCGCTGCAACGGACCAACGATCTCGCGAAGACCCCGCAACCGTTCGCTTACCGTTCTGTTTCGATTCATCGACCCGCCCGCACAACGCGCCAGAACGAGATTCGACCTTGGTTCACAGGGCCGACACCGGTATGTTGCACACCATTCAGTTGCGAGATCGGCCGCCCCCGACCCGCTCCACGCTCCGTGCAGCCTGGCCGTTGCGGCGTCCGTCGAGGCGCTGAAAGAAAGCCAGAACGCATGAAAGCAAAGAACGAGAGTTCGAAGGCCGAGGCCCTCGACAAGGTCGCCGCCACAGCTCGCGAAAAGGCCCAAGGTTTGCAGCAGGAGGCCGAAAAGGCCAAGAGCGCGGCCGCCGCGGCGAAAGCCCAAGCCCGGGAGGCCAAGGCCCGTCTCAAGGCAGCCCGCCGCGAAGCCAAGGAATCCCGGCACTCGGCCAAGGTCGCCAAGCGCAGCCATGCGAAGGCTCAACTCGCAGCGGAAAAGGCCTCTGCCAAAGCCAAGGCCCTCGAGGCGAAAGCGAAGAAGGCCTTGCGGAACGGCTCCAGTCACAAGGGCCTGAAGGCGTCCCGCGGTTCGCGCTCGGACCGCCGCGCCGCCCACACCTCACCCCCCGCCGGGGTCCCGCCATCCGGGACCTGACGTTCTCCAGGTGGGACGGTGCAAGCCGGCGACGACGCGGGGGGAAATCATCGCGTCGGCGCCCGTTCTTCTGTCGCTTTCGTTCGCTCCCGCGCTGTGTCCGCGGAGCGCGCTCGAATGCCTGCGAGGCCATCAGCCGCTGCGGACAGGCTAGTCTGGTGCGGTGGAAACGACGTAGGACAGCCCTCTTCGCCGGGCAGTCGCTCCCGCGCTCCTTCCTCGAAGGGATCACCAACTCTCCCGACATCGGCTCGTTCCCGGTTCCCCCACTCAAGAGCCTGGCGGAACTGGCCTCGACGAACGCGGCGGCCCAGGCAGCGACCCCTGCCCTGGCCTCGTCAGGCCGCGGTGGGCCGAGTTCCCCGGATTCGTGGACCACGAAGGCGCTCACCCGCGGCCTCTGGAAGAAGGGGGTCCCCAAGTATTCCCTACTCTGGTTGAGCGAACCCGATGCCTCCCAGCATGAGTCCGGCCCCGGATCGCCTGCCGCCATGGCGGCCCTCGAAAGCAGCGACCGCAACCTCGCCAGCGTCGTCAAAGCTCTCGAGGAGAAAGGGATCCTCGACAAGACCGACATCTTCGTGGTGTCCGACCACGGCTTCTCTACTCTCTCGGGTGGGCCGGATATCATCGACTCCCTGAAGCGGAACAAGTTCACAGCAGGCAAGACCTTCCAGAATCCCGAAGCGGGTGACATCCTCATCGTCAACCTCGGGGGAAGCGTTTCCTTTTACGTGTTTGACCATGACGAACAGGTCACGCGCCGATTGGTTTCCTATCTCCAGACCACCGACTTCGCCGGCGTCATCTTCTCCGCCGTGCCCGTCGACGGGACTTTCCCGCTCTCCCAGGCGAACATCAACGTGAGCCATGGGGCGCCTGATGTGGTCGTCGCCATGCGCTGGACTGACGAAAGGAGCGAATACGGCGTCCCGGGCATGTTATCCTCGGTCGAAGGCAGGAAGGGACGCGGCGCCCATGGATCACTCAGCCCCTACGACCTGCACAACACCCTCGTCGCTTCCGGTCCGGATCTGCGGAAGGGGTTCGTCGACGAAATCCCAAGCGGTAACATCGACCTTGCACCGACAATCCTGTCGATCCTTGGAGTAACGCCGCCACAATCCATGGACGGCCGGGTGCTTGCCGAGGCCCTGATCGGCGCCGAACCGCTCTCGACCAAGCCCGCGGTGGAGACCGTGGACGCCGCGCGAAGCCTGGGTTTCCTCGAATGGCGTCAGTACCTGAAGATCACTCGTCTTGGTTCGGCGGCTTACTACGACCAGGGAAATGGCCGTTCTGCCCTCAAGGCGACGACCTTCGGCGCCGCCCTGGCCGGGAAGGCGGTCCAAGCGGCGTCGGGTACCCTCCCGTCTTCCGCGCCGAAACCCAACCCGGTTCCCTAAGAGGTGCCACCCCGAGGGGCCCAGTAATCGACCTCCGACTGGCCGAGTCCATCGACGCTGGGCCAGGTTCTCCCGTTCTTCGTCCTGACTTGCACGGTTGCCGCCGTCCTGGCGATCGCTGCCATCGCAGCGGCCGGCCACTTCTTCAACCGCACGGCCCGCCCCCATGGCTGCCGCGAATGGCGAGATGTCGCGGATGCGTCCCGGGGAATCGCATTTCACCGAGCGTCGAAGCCGCTGGACTTAGCATCTCGGAGGCGTTTCGGCGAAGGGGCACTCGGAGCATTCGAGTTCCGCTCCCGCTTCTCCCCGCCAGGCTGGTAAGCGGCCCCGCAGGCGGGGGGACCGCTGGAGAGCCGACCGTCTGGACACGATTCCATGCACTGAAGCCCCATCGGGCCTTCACCTCGATTTCACCAGGCGCCCACACTCCCGTGACATAGGGCTCGCATCGTGGGCCCCGTGCACACGGGATTCGGCGGCCTCTCCTGGCCTGGGTTCGCGAGACCCATTCGAGTAGTAGTCCTCGGCTTGGTTGCCGTGGCCTGCCTTCAGACTATCTGGGCAGATCCGCGAAGGGCCGATCCCGTAGAGCAACCTCACCGAGTCCCCGCCACCAAGGCAGGGGCAGAACGCCCAGTGCTACCGCCCCCTCCGGTCGGCTGCACGGATCTTGCCCTCAACGAGATCTTTGAACGGCCTGGCCCCCGCGGACTTGAGTATACCGCGAAAGCCAGGTCGCTAGACGGGCGTCGTGTTCGACTCTTCGGTTGCATGGCCCGGCAGGAAAATCCCACACCGGGGACCTTCCTCTTCGGACCCGTCCCGGCGGTTGTTGCGGAGTCTCATTACGCGCTGGCGGACGACCTGCCCATCGGGACGGTTCACGTCTCCGTGCCGGCAATGCGCTTCAGCGTGATCCGCCCGCGGTCAGGCCCTCTGGTCCTGACCGGGATCCTGAGCCTAGGTGGGCAGGAGGAGCCCACGGGCCGTATCTCTTGGGCGCGATTGACGCTCGACGACCACCTGGACGCGCTCGTCCGCAGGAGCCAAGAGGCCCTCAGATCCTCTGCGGACGCCCCCCAACAGATTCGCGCCGCCGGCAACGCGACGCCACCCGATACGGGCTCAACTGCCCTTCTGCCGAGCACGTCCGAACCCGTGCCACCTCAACAAACAACCCCAGCCCCGAAGACCCCATGATCCGACCCGACTTGCGTCCTCTCACCCACTCCCTCGCTGCCGTCGGCTTGGGAGCATCACTGCTCGGAGGCTTCGTTGAAGCCAGTGCAGCCCCGATTGTCCGCCGACTTACCCCACCCAGCGCACTCTTCACCTACGGGGACAATGAGCCGCCCATCATCGCCCGGTTCCTACCCGGCCAGCGATTCGACCTTCAAGCCACGATCACGCCGGAC
The DNA here is from genome assembly GCA_903844265.1 of uncultured Verrucomicrobiota bacterium. Taxonomy (GTDB): domain Bacteria; phylum Verrucomicrobiota; class Verrucomicrobiia; order Limisphaerales; family CAIMTB01; genus CAIMTB01. Next base: position 1,207 of record CAIMTB010000529.1, on the reverse strand, counting down.
AAAGGCGCCACGCTTAGGACTGTCGAGTTCCTGGTCGACGGGAGTCGGGTTGAGGGAACGCTCGAATCCGTCCTCGCCAACGCCGCTGGAGTCCCACCGGGAACGGTCTCAGTCACCTTGCGATCCTACTCCGCGGTCAGGCCCGGCGTTCACCAACTGAAGGTACGAGCCATCGAGGAAGATGGGCGCGGAGTCGCGCGGGTCGGCAATTTCGAAATCGTCAAACCCGGTCATGGATCGGAGCGCCGTGCCAAGAACATCATCATCTGCATCGGCGATGGCATGGGAATCGCGCACCGCACCGCAGCGCGGCTCGTCCGACACGGCGCGCTCATGGGCAAGGCCAACGCGCCCCTCGCGATGGATACATTCCCCTACACAGCCATCGTCACGACCCATTCGCTGAATTCGATTGTCACCGACTCATCTCCCGGCGCCGCATGCTATTCCACCGGCACCAAGTCCAATAACAACCAGCAGGGCGTCTTCCCGGATGATACGACCGACAACTTCGACAACCCGCGCGTGGAGTTGATCGGGGAGTACCTCGCCCGCACCGAGGGGCGCTCACTCGGCATCGTCACCACCGCGGATGTGTTCGACGCCACACCGGGGGCGTTTGGATCGCACACCCAGGCTCGGAGCGCGGGCACCGGGATCTGCGACCAATACCTCGATGAGATGGTCCCCAAGGCCGGCCTGAAAGTGTTGATGGGTGGCGGCCGGAAGTGGTTCCTCCCCTCGACGACGCCCGGCTCCGCCCGGAGTGAGGCCACGGACTACGTCCTGCCCGCGAATCTCGCGGCCTCGTGGGGCGTAGCCTCCGGCGCCCTCGACAAGAACCGCGATCTCATCGCCGCATTCGAGGCGGCAGGATTCACTTATGCCTCCTCCGCAACCGAGCTTGCCGGAGTACCCAATGATGCGCGGGGCCTCCTCGGATTGTTCTCCTTGTCGAACATGAACGTCGCCAAGGACAAAATTGACGGACGACGCGGTGTGATCCCGTCAAGCTCGGTTACCGGGCGAACCGTCGTCGAGGACTTTGGCTTCAATGACCAACCCATGCTCGACAAGATGGCCGAACGCGCCCTGGACGTCCTCCAACAAAACCAAAAGGGGTTTGTCCTCATGCTCGAAGGCGCCTCCATCGACAAGCAGGCTCACAATATGGACACCGAGCGCTGGATCTTGGACACAATTGAGT
>CAIMTB010000528.1 GCA_903844265.1 uncultured Verrucomicrobiota bacterium | reverse complement strand
GGCCAACAGGAGGGCTTGCCACCGCTTTCGAGCGTGCGAGCAGAACCGCCGGCCAAATCCCTCACCCGGCCTACGGCCACCCTCTCCCGCGGTGGGCGGGCGAGGGACCTAGGTCGTGTGCGGTTCATGGAGAGCCGGGTTTTCCAAAATTTGGACACGCATTGGGACCATGAACTGCGCGGGGATCTACCACGAAGGTCACGAAGAGCACGAAGGCCAGAGGATTTCTGTTACTTCGTGTCCTTCGTGCTCTTCGTGGTTCGACTCCGCTGATGGAGAGGCGTGTTTTCCAAAGATTTGGGCACGCATCGGGACCATGAACCGGGGCAGGCCGCGCACTCCACCCGGAGGCTACTTCGCTTCTCCCGTCGTCGGTGGTGGGAACATATATCTGGCGTCGGACCGCGGCCGGGTCACGGTGGTTGAACCCGGGGATACCCTGAAAGTAATCGCCCGGAATGACTTTGAGGAGCCCCTCCATGCGACACCGGCGATTGCCGGCGGCTGGGTCTATCTCCGGACAAAGACCCATGTCTATGGCTTCACGGATGGCGCGTCGGGGGTGCGTTGACCGGCGGCGCTCGGAGGCACCCCGGGCAGCCATCCCCTGACGGGGTTTCGCGCGGGATGGGCGAAGCCTGAGGGCCGGACTAGTGCGCGACCTCGACGTGGGCGTCGCTGCCGATTTCGCGGAGTCGGATGGCGATGGGAGTGAGGAGGCGGCGGGCGCGGACGAGGATTTCAGCGTGGCGGTTGAACCAGATGCCGGAGGAACTGCGCTCCCGGTCGACGTGGAGTTCGAAGTGTTCAAGGCTGCCGAGGAGTCCGCCCCAGACCTTCATGGTGCCGGCCGTCTCAGCCTCGGCTCGGGCGATTTCGCGCTCCTCCTCGTCGATCCAGATCCGGCCATGGAAGAGATTGAGGACGCGGTCGATGAGACGCTCGTCCGGGAGGTCGCCGGGTTTGGGTTTGAATTCGAGGACGATGGAAGGCCGACCCCGCAGGATTTCGCGACCGATGGCGGTGAACTGGTAACGGCCGATGAGCTTGGCGTTGATGAGCTGATCCATGCGCTCACTGCCGGAGGACCCGTCGACGCGGTTGGTCGCGTAGGTTTCCCGCCAGTGCCGCTCTTTATCCGTGACGGCCTCGCTTTCGGTCGGGGTGAGGCGGCGACCGTCGACGGAGACGAGGCGGTTGTGGGTCATGCCGTGGAGGACGGTGACTTCGTAGATTTTCTCCTTGGTATGCTTGACGGAACCGTCGGGTGCGAGGGTGTCGGTGACGGACAGTTTCTTGAAGAGGATGACCGGGAGGTTGGTGTTGTAGGCGACGGTCTGGGCGCGATCGACGAGGCCTTGGACGAGAGCGGGAACGTTGACTGGCGGGCCGGAAAGAGGCATGAGGTGGGCCGAGCGGGCTGGACTTGCCGCCAACACGAAGAGAAGGATGAGGCGCACCCGGAGGAGCACGCCACAAGGGTGGGACTGGATGTCGCTTCCGGCAAGAGGCTCTTGCGCGCTTGAGGGCTCGGGGCTTGGTTGTGGATCGTTCGGTCGGGGAAGGGCTGGCTGGCCGCGATATCAATCTTGAGGCAGTCGGGAGGAAGAAGTGTTGCTTCGAATAGATACATTTGGTCCGGATGCGTTGCTTGTTCGATATGCGTCGAAGGGGGATGCGGCTGCGTTTTCGCGCGGACAGGCCTTGTTGACGCATGTGGACAGCCACCCGCCCGCGGGCTTGATCGAGGCGACGCTGGGGTTCACGACGATGTTGCTGGAGTTCGAGACCGGTCAGTGCCCGGATCGGGCGCTTTTGGAGGTGATGCTTGAGGGGGTGGTCCGTGAGGCACCAGCCGAAGTGGGACCGGGCCGGAGCTTGGAGTTGCCGGTGGTGTACGACGGACCGGATCTGAAGCGGGTGGCGGAGATCGCGGGGTTGAGCGTGGGGCAGGTGATCGAACTTCACTCGAGCACCGAATACCGGGTTCGTTTGCTGGGATTCTCGCCTGGGTTTGCCTACCTGGACGGCTTGGATCAACGGCTGCACACGCCGAAACTGGCCACGCCGCGTCCGCAGGTTCCCGCGGGCTCCGTGGCCATCGGTGGCGAGCACACGGCGGTTTATCCGGCGGCGACGCCGGGGGGTTGGAACCTGATCGGGCGCACCGACACGCCTCTTCTGGACGTGGCGAGGGCGGTGGTGGGAAGCCGCGAGGCCTTCGGACTGCGCCTGGGGGATGCCGTTCGGTTTGTGCCCGTGGATCGTTTTCATTCCTAGCCAGGGAGAAGCATGGGCGAACCAATCCTTGAAATTGTGGATGCGGGATTTGGAGTCGCCCTTCAGGACTTGGGGCGGCGTGGCTGGAAGCGTTTCGGGGTTCCGCCGGGCGGGGCGCTCGACCGACACGCGGCGCGCCTGGCGAACCAGCTGGTCGGGAACCTTCCGGACGCCCCGGTGCTTGAGATTCTGTATCACGGCGCGTGTGTCCAGGCGCGGCGCCGGATCGAAGTCGCGCTGACGGGCGCGGCGGTGTCCACGGGGCGGCCCGGGGATTGGCATACGTTCTGGCTGAGCGATGGTGAGGCTCTCGCCATCGCACCGCCGCGGGCCGGGGTCTGGAGCTACATGGCTGTGAGCGGTGGGCTTGCCGGCACACGCTGGTTCGGCAGCGTGAGCGCGTTTCCACGTGGCGGCCTGGGCAGCGTGCTGGAGAGCGGGACGGTCCTGGAGCGGCCGGTCCATCCGTTCGTGCCTCTTCCGCCCGCGATTGGGCGTCGATGGATCGACCCGACCGAGCAGCGTGACTACCTCTACCCGCCGGCGTTCCGCGTCTGGCCGGGACCGCAGTGGCAACTCTTCTCCGAGGCCACTCGCGGCGCTTTTTTCGGGCAGTCGTGGACGGTCAGCTCCCGCAGTGACCGGACGGGTTACCGGTTGGATGGCGGCCCGATGTCGTGTGCTGCGGAGGTCATCCCGAGCGAGCCGGTTCTGCCGGGTTCGATCCAGGTTCCGCCCGATGGACGGCCGATCATCACGATGCGGGACGGGCCCACGGTGGGTGGGTATCCGAAGATCGGCCTCCTGGATTCCGCCCAGCTTTCGTGGCTCGCACAATGTCGTCCAGGACAACGCATCCGCTTCGTCGTGGCATCGACCTGAACTGCGACCTCGGCGAAGGCGAGCCGCCTGACCGCACGGCCGCACTTTTCGCGCGAATCGATTCCGCGAACATCGCCTGCGGTGGACATGCCGGGGACGATGCGTCCATGGACCGTTGTCTCGCGCTCGCGAAGCTCAACAGGGTTCAGGCCGGGGCTCATCCAGGCCTGGCTGAGCGCGCGGATTTCGGGCGTCGATCAACATCCGCGGATGGTCTCACGGAGGCTGGGTTGATGGGCCTGCTTGAGCAACAGGTGCGGCGCCTGGCCGTTCGGGCGCGGGAGGCGGGGGTCACGCTGCACCACCTCAAATTGCACGGGGCACTTTATCATGCGGTCGATCGGGACCCGCGTCTCGCGCGGACCTACCTGAACTGGGCCGCTGTCCGGTGTCGCGGGGTCCGGGTTTATGCGAGAGCCGGTGGAGCGGTGGAGGCGGAATCGATGCGGGCCGGCAGTGAAGTCGAGGTCTGGGCCGAGGGATTCCTGGACCGCGGTTACATGTCTGACGGGAGGCTCATCCCGCGGGAGGACCCCGGAGCGTTGCTTGACGGAATCCCGCAGGTGCTCGAGCGGTTGGCCGACTTGCGAGATCGCGGCGGCTGCAGGGCGGTGGATGGCACCTGGGTGGCGATGAACCCACGCACGTTGTGTGTCCACGGCGATGCTTTGCATGCGCTGGAGTGGCTCGAGGCCGTCCGGGTCGTGATGCCGAGGCCCCCGCATGCCGCGTAAAAGATGTGGACAATCCTGAGGATTGGCGCGACGACCTTGGGATGCCCACCAGCCAAGGAATCCAACAAGCCCCTGTGAGACGTCGCAGCTTCTTGAAGTCCGCCGCCATTGCCGGGGCGGGGTCCATGATCCTTCCGAGAACCCGACTCTTCGGGGCGGACGCGCCGAGCAACAAGCTGAACGTCGCCCTGATCGGCACCTGGGGCCGCGCCATGGCGCACTTCAAGACACTCGAGTCCGAGAACGTGGTCGCGCTCTGCGACATCAACGAGAAGCACCTTTCCGAGGCGGCCCGGAAATGGCCGAACGCGAAGACGTACACGGACTGGAGGCAGTGCCTCGATCAGAAGGATATCCAGGCGGTGATGGTCTGCACCGCGGACCACACCCATGCGTTCGTGGCGAACTGGGCCATGAACCGCGGCCATCACGTCTATTGCGAAAAACCCCTCGCCAACAGCGTCGAGGAGGCACGCGTGGTCCGTGCCAAGTACCTCAAGAACCGCGGCAAGATCGCAACCCAGGTCGGCACCCAGCGGCATTCGTACGAGAACTTCAACCGCGTGCGTGAGCTGATCCTCGACGGCGCCGTCGGCGAACTCCAGCAAGTCAGCGCCTGGGGCAACCGCCAGCTCCGGCGCCCAGGCTATCTCCCGGCCGCCGGCGATCCGCCGAGCGATTTCCACTGGGACCTGTGGCTCGGGCCGTCGCCGGCACATCCCTACAACCCGGATTATTTCTCGGGCGGCGCCGGGATGAATTGTCTGCAGTGGAACATGTATTGGGATTTCGGCACCGGCCAGGTCGGCGACATGGGGAGCCACACCATGGATCTTGCGTGGAACGCGATCGACGCGGGTCTGCCGAAGACGGCCGAGGCACGCGGCGAACCCTACAATCCGGAAGTGAGCCCCGTCATGCTGGAGCTGCATTTCCAGCATGCGTCAAACAAGTGGCGGCCCGAGATCAAGGTGAGTTGGTACCAGGGCGGCGCCATGCCGCCCTCCCCCGCGCCATGGGTGGATCTCAACAAGATCGGACACGGGGCGATGTTCGAAGGATCCAAGGGCACATTGGTCGCAGAATTCAACGCCCGCCTCCTGATCCCGCTCGGAAACGCCGCCGACATGACCTACTTCAAGTCCCGCAAGAAGGAGGACCTGATTCCCCCTCTGGGCGACTTCCAACAGGAATGGGTCAAGGCCTGCAAGGGCAGCCTCAAGACCACGTGCGACTTCGACTACGGCGGCACGATGATCGAGCAGATGATGCTCGGGATGGTGGCCTATCGCGTCGGAAAGAAACTCGACTACGACGGTGAAAACGGCCGCGTGACCAACTCGCCCGAAGCCAACGCTCTCCTCCGCCGCAACTATCGCGCCGGCTGGACGCTCGAGGGCTGATCGCCGATCGGGCGCCTGGAGCGCCCGCATCCGCCGTTTTCTCTTTGCCTCACACACCCCGACCCCGGGAAGGTCCGTCCATGGCAGACGCCCTTCCCGTGGTCATCGGCATTGACGGAGGCGCCACCCACAGCTTCGGAGTGGCCGTCGATCTCAACGGAAACGCCCTCGCCGCCGCCAAGGCGGGTTCACTGAACTTCTTCGGCACCAGCCTCCAGGAGGCGCGACGAAGTCTCACCCAACTGGTCCGCACCCTCGAAACCTCACTGCCCCTCGGCAATCAGGTCCTCCAGACCGTCATCGGCAGCGCCGCCCTCTTCTCGGAAGCCACCCCCCGGGAAAAAGATCTGCTTTGCCGCGGCATCACCTCCCTCGAATCAACACGCCTCGTCAGCGACGTCATGACGGCCTACCACGCCGCCAGCCTCGGCAAACCCGGCGTCCTCATCATCGGCGGTACCGGCTCCAGCTTCCTCGCCAGGAATGAACACGGCGAATACGCCCAGGTCGGCGCCTGGGGCCACCTCCTCGGCGACGAAGGCAGCGCCTACTGGATCGGACGCGAATGCATCCGCGCCGCCATATCCACCTCCGAAAGCACCGGCCCCGCCACCTGCATCCTCGACATCGTCCTCCGCTGGTTCGACGTCAAGGTCCTCACCGACATCGTCCGCATCATCTACCAACCCAAGTATTCCAAGGACCGCTTTGCCGCCCTCGCCGGGTACGTCGCCACCCATGCCGACCCAGGTGACCCGGTCTGGTTCGACATCTGTCAACGCGCCGGACAGGAACTCGCCCGCCAAGCCCTCGCCGCCGCCCGACTCGTCAACATCCAGATCCGACCCGTCCCCGTCTGGCTGAACGGCTCGGTCGTCCGCTGCAACAACGTCGTCCGCGAGAGTCTCTTCCGCGCCATGTCCGCCGAACTCGCCGTCGCCCATCAACCCATGCGCCTCGCCCCGCTCCTCGGGGCCACCGCACTCGCCCTGTCCAACGCCCTCGTCGAAGTCGACGGCAACATGGTCGATCACCTCGCCCAATCCTACTCCCAGATCAACCCCGACGCCGCGGACCCGGCCGCCCTCCCATCCCCGACCCCCGGGAAATCTGCGCCCTGATCCCTCCCGGCGTTCTCCACGTTCCAGCAGTTTTTTCCTGCCACACCCATTCCGCCACGAGTCGGTTGACGTGATTCCTCGATCCCGTAGCGTGCCCCTTGAAATCACGAATCCGGCCGACGCCTCCCATCGCGTTCCATGCCCGTGCCAGAGCGCAGTGAGGTCGTCTGCGGACGAGCCGTGCACCCATGCCCATGAACGCCCCAAGCGACCCCTCCCCGCGCCGCGCCTCGCCCCGAGGTTTCGCCATTCCCCAACCCCTCATCCGGTGGGTCGGACTCCTCTTCATTCCATGGCTTTCCGCCTTGGCCGCCTCCGGCTCGAGCCCCGGCCCGACACCCGCCGACCCGCCGTGGCTGTCTCCCGCCGCGATCCTGGCCACACCTGACGGTCGCACGCTCTACGTCGCATGCGCCACCGGCCACAAGGTGCTCGCCTACGACCCAGCCACCCGACAAGTCACCCGCACCCTCACCACGGTCGCCCCACCCACCGGGCTCGCGCTCTCACCCGACGGCCATCGTCTCTACGTCACATGCGCCAGCCCCGCCAGCGAGGTGACCGTCTACGACGTTCCCGCAGGTACGGTCGCCTTCCGCATCGCCGCAGGGCACACGGCCATGAGCCCGGTACCCACTCCGGACGGCAAATCCCTCTTCGTCTGCAACCGTTTCAACAATGACGTCAGCCTCATCGACCTCCGTTCGCACAAGGAAATCCGCCGCATCCCTGTCCTGCGCGAACCCGTCGCCGCAGCCATCACTCCCGACGGCCGCCATCTGCTCGTCGCCAACCTCCTCCATGCAGGACGCGCCGACGCCGACGTGGTCGCCGCTTCAGTGACCGTCATCGACGCCGCCACAGGAGCCGTCATCAAGCAACTCGCGCTCCCCAGCGGCAGCGGCGCGCTCCAGGACATCCGCATCTCCCCGGACGGCCGCCACGCCGTCGTCAGTCACATCCTCGCCCGATTCTATCTCCCGACCACCCAGCTGGAGCGCGGCTGGATGAACACCAACGCCGAGACCATCATCGACCTCCAGGACCTCTCCGTGCTCAACACCGTCCTCCTGGACGACGTCGACTCCGGCGCCTCCAACCCCTGGGGCATCGCCTGGTCCCCTGATGGACGCACCCAGGTCGTCACCCACGCCGGGACCCACGAGATCAGCATCATCGATTTCCCCGCACTCCTCGCGAAGCTTGCGAAGCTGCCCGTCACCCCCCAGCCCGGCCGCGACTCCGACACCACGGCCGCCTCGCGCGTCCGGGCCGATGTCCCCAACGATCTCGCCTTCCTCCGCGACGTCCGGCGCCGGGTGAAGCTCCCGGACGCAGACCACGGCCCGCGCATGGTCGCATTCGCCGGGAATCAGATCATCACCGCCAACTATTTCTCAGACTCACTCACGGTCATCGGGTTATCCAACTCCTATCCGTACTCCACCTCGCTTCCTCTCGGCCCGGCCCCGATCCCTACTCCTGCCCGCAAGGGTGAGGCCTACTTCAACGACGCCACGATCTGCTTCCAGACCTGGCAGAGCTGCGCCACCTGCCACCCCGGCGATGCCCGCGTCGACGCGCTCAACTGGGACCTCCTCAACGACGGCATCGGCAACCCCAAGAACAACAAGAACCTGCTCCTCGCCCACCGCACCCCGCCCGCCATGAGCCTCGGCATCCGGGATACCGCGGAGGTCGCCGTCCGCGCCGGCATCCGTCACAGCCTCTTCACGGTCCAACCCGAGGAGGTCGCCACCTCGATTGATGAGTATCTCAAGTCACTCCAGCCCGTCCCCAGTCCCTACCTGAAGAACGGCAAGATCAGCCCCGCCGCCAAGCGCGGCAAACGTATCTTCGACGATCCCCGCGTCGCCTGCGCCTCCTGCCATCCCCAGGGACTCTTCACCGACCTCAGCCCGCATGACGTCGGTACCCGCGGCAAGTTCGATGCCCCGACCGATCGCTTCGACACCCCCACGCTCATCGAGGTCTGGCGCACCGCACCCTATCTCCACGATGGCTCCGCTGCCTCCATGCGGGAGGTCTTCTCCGGCCATAACCCCAGCGATCGTCATGGCCAGACCTCCCACCTCAGCAAGTCCGAACTCGACGACCTCGTCGCCTATGTCCTGTCCCTCTGACACACTGGAACGTAATCCCTCCCGACCCGCACGCACCCTCGACTCCCGATCATCCTGATTCCCGCAACGCGACGCCGACGGACCGGCGCACTCGACCCACCCGACCATGAAACCCACCCTTGCCCTCGCCGCGACGTCGCTTTGCCTCGCCGCCTGCCTCCCATCCGGCGCCGATACACCGGCAACCACCTGGAACCAGCGCATCACCGCGGACTGGATCCTCTCCGAGCGGATGGCCGGGTTGCCCACCACCTCGGCCAAGATCGCCACCACCTCCGACGCCGCGGGCGCGGTCGATGGGATCAAGGACGGCACCTGGGGTTTTCACACGGGGCAGACCCAGAACCCATGGTGGCAGGTCGACCTTGGTCGTGAGCAGACCCTCGACCGCGTGGTCCTCTGGAACCGCCCCGACGCCGCTGATCGCGCCGCCCGGATCATGGTCAGGTTCTCCACCGACGGCACGGACTGGAAGACCGTCTACCAGCACGACGGAAAGCCCTTCATCGGTTCCACCGACCACCACCCGCTCGACGTCAAGCTAGCCTCGGCCAAGGCACGCTTCGTTCGACTCCAGGTCCCGGGCAACAACTTCCTGCACCTTGAGGAGGTCGAGGTGTTCGGCCCGGCCGAGCCTTCACGCAACCTCGCCCTGCGCCGCCCCGCAGACCAGGTCAGCACCTCCGAGTGGTCCCACGATCACAGCCATGTGTCGGCGCCTGACTGGGAAAAGGGCACCGCGCAGGCCCTGGCCAGTGCACAACGACTCGCCGGTGAGCTTCGCGCCGCCGGACGTGATCCGTCCTCGGTACCTGTTGCCATCACTCCCGAGACTCCGACTGCGAACGCGGCCATCACCGCCGGCATCACGCCTCCGACCCGCGCCTTCCTCAGCGCCCGTGCCGAGCAGCGCCGGCTCGCCCTCGCCCAGCCCATACTCTCCTTCGACACCCTCCTTTTCACCAAGCGCGTCCCCCCAGCTTCAACCACATGTCCGATCAGTATTACGGATGGTGGTCCAAGCCCGGCGGCGGCATCTATCTCCTTCATAACTTCGCCTCCGCATCGCCCCGTGAGGAATGCATCACCGGTTCCTTCACGCTGCCGGGAAGCTTCCTCCGGCCCATGCTCTCCTACGACGGACAGAAGGTCCTCTTCGCCTGGTGCCACTACTATCCCGGTCTCGCCGCCGAGACCAACAAGCTCGACAAGGCGAACGTCCCCGAGGACGCCTTCTATCATGTCTACGAGATGAATCTCGACGGCACGGGCGTGCGGCAACTTACCCACGGCAAGTACGATGATTTCGACGGTCGCTATCTTCCCGACGGCCGTGTCGTCTTCCTGTCGACGCGCCGCGGACAATCCCTCCAGGCCGGCCGCGAAACCGCCGCCCGCACGATGATGCTCAGCGATCTTCCGGACTGCTATGTCCGCTGCGGCGGTGGTCCCGAGCGCCCGGTGGCCGTCTATACGCTGCACACCATGAACCCCGACGGCTCGGGACTGTGTGCGATCTCGCCCTTCGAGATGTTCGAATGGACGCCCGACATCGCCCGCGACGGTTCGATTCTCTACTCCCGCTGGGATTATGTGGACCGGGACAACATGCCTTACATGGGCTTGTGGACCATCAATCCCGACGGTTCCAATGCCAGGATGGTGTTCAAGAACTACACCAAGTCCCCGCACTGCGTCTTCGAGGCCAAGCCCATCCCGGGCTCCCAGCGCCTGATATTCACGGCGTCCGGTCATCATTCACAAACCATGGGCAGCCTCGTCCTCCTCGACCCCGCCGCCGGGCCCGAGGGCAATGGACCCATGACCCGCATCACGCCGGAAGTTCCGTTCCCCGAGATCGAGGGTTGGCCGCTGACTTATTACGTCAATCCCTGGCCGCTTTCCGAACGTCACCACCTCGTCGCCTGGGGCATCGAGGGTGCCCAGATCCAGGGCCCCGGCGGCTGGGACCGCTGGCACGCCGTGCAACGTCCCCCCAACGGCATGGCGCTCTATCTCTACGACGCCGAAACCCGCTCCCGGGAACTCATCTGGTGCGACCCCGAAATCGCCTGCGGCGATCCCATCCCCGTCCGCACCCGTCCGCGCCCGCCCATCATCGCAAGCACGCTTCCCGACGAATCTCCCAAGGAAGGCCGCTTCCTGCTCGCCGATGTCACCCGTGGGCTCACCCGCGCCCAGGCCGGCGAAGTCAAATCCCTCCGCATCGTCGCGGTCCCCGCGAAGACCCATCCCACCATGAACTTCCCGAGCCTCGGCATCACCGCCGATGACCCCGGCAAATGCGTGCTGGGCACCGTGCCCGTCGAGACCGATGGCTCGGCCTACTTCCGGGCTCCCTCCGGGGTCATTGTCTTCTTCCAGGCCCTCGATGCGCGTGGTGTCGCCGTCCAGACGATGCGTAGCGCGACCCATGTCCAACCCGGACAGACCCTCGCCTGCATCGGGTGCCACGAGCAACGCCAGCAGGCGCCCCCGCCGCGCAGCGCCATCGCCTCGCAACGGCCGCCGTCCCGAATCACGCCCGGCCCCGAAGGTTCCTGGCCCCTGCGCTTCGACCAACTGGTCCAACCCGTCCTCAATGCCCGCTGCGTCTCCTGCCATAGCGAAGGCGCAACCGACCCGCGCGGCGCCCGTTACAATCTGACCGCCGCCAAGTCCTATGAGTCCCTGGTCGGCTTCGGCAAACCCAGCCTCCGCGACCAGATCTGGACCGCCTACCGCCGAGGCACCTCGACCGAAGGCGACGGCATCTCCGCCCGCAGCGCGATCCTGAGCCTGCTTGATTCCCCCAAAGGCCACTACGATGTCCGGCTCAGCGCCCGTGACCGCGAGCGCCTTTTCACCTGGATGGACACCTACGCCCAACGCGTGGGCCATTTCAGCGATCAGCAGGAACAGGAACTCATCGAGCTCAGGCGCTCGTGCTCGGCATTGCTCGAGCCAAGAACCGAGTCCCAGACCGCCGCCACAGGTGCTGGGCCCTACAAGACGTCGGAGTAGAAACAACTCGGGATATCAGGGACCGGACGATCATGAATGCCGAATGTCTTTGGAGTGCGGCGCCTTGCCGCCGCTTTTCGTCACCCGGCCTCCGGTCCCCGCGTCGGCCCGCACAGGAGGATCCCTTCTCCCTTCGCCGCACTCCAGGGCTCGGAGGGGTCCTTTTCCTACTCTCGCTGGTCATCTCACTGCTCCCGGCCGCCCACGCCGCCACCGCCCCCAGCCATCCCTTCGCCTGCGCTGATTATTCCCAGGGAAAGGTCTTCGTCATCGATTCCAATGGGTCGATCGAATGGGAATACCAGACCGCCAGCTGCAACGACCTCTGGGTATTGCCGAACGGCAATCTCCTCTTCAACACCGGCCACGGCGTGCGTGAAGTGACCCGCGACCGCAAGGTGGTCTTCGACTACCAGTCCAAGAGCGAAATCTACGCCTGCCAGCGGCTGCCCAACGGCAACACGTTCATCGGCGAATGCAACGCAGGCAGGCTCCTCGAGGTCGATCCTTCCACGAACATCGTCCGGCAACTCCGCCTCCTCCCCGAAGGCACCGACGGCGGCCACGTCTACATGCGGAACGCCCGCCAGCTCTCAAACGGCCACTATCTGGTCACGCATTTCGGTGAACAGGTCGTCCGCGAATACCGCCCCGACGGCACCACCGTCCTCTCCATTCCCGCGGCAGGCGGCCCCCATAGCGCCGCCCGCCTCCCCAACGGCAACACCGTCATCACCTGCGGCGACATGCCCGGCGGCTCACGCGTGTTCGAGGCCGACACCACCGGCAAATGCATCTGGGAAGTGAAGGACGGAGACCTCCCCGGCGTCGGCCTCAAGTTCATCGCCGGCTTCCAGCGACTGCCCAACGGCAACACGGTCATCGCCAACTGGCTCGGGCACGGCCAATTCGGCAAGGCGCCCCATATCCTGGAGATCACCCACGACAAGCAGGTGGTCTGGTCGTTCACCGATCACAAGAACCTGCGGACCGTCGCCAGCCTCCAGCTCCTCGACGTCCCCGGCGACGTGATCCAAGGCCAGATCATCCACTGAACGTTTTCTGAAAGGACTCATGCACCCGCACCGCATTTCGCCCCGTCACCAGGTTGGGGAAGCCGACGCCTCAGTCTCCATGAACCGCACCCCAAATCGCCACGCTTCCCACCTGTATCTCCTTTCGCTGGTCGCTTCCCTATTGTTCTCGCCTTCCCTGCTCGCCGGTCAGTTTGAAATTCCCGCCTGGGAATTCGACCGCGGCAATGCCGCCACCTTCACCAAGGAATACGCCGACGCCGGCCCGATGATCGCGTATGGCGGTCGCAATCCAATCCTCTCGGAATACGACATCGATTTCCCGGCCTCCGGTTCCTACGAACTTACAATTCGCTACGCCTCCGGCGAGGCCCGCCCCGTCGACCTCCTGTTTGATGGCAAACGCGTCGCCACGGTCTGCCGTTCCGCCACCGGCTCCTGGAACACCAGCGGCAGTGCCTGGGAAAAATCCGCCAGCCTCTACATCCCCGCCGGCAAACACACCCTCCGACTCCAGCGCAAGGACTCCTTCCCGCACATCGTCGCGCTTCGCTTCGATTCCCCGGAGATACCGTCGGGTTGCGTCCTCAAGCGTCCCGGCGCCCGCCACCTTGGCGACCCTCCGCCCGTGCCGCCCTTCGAGCCCTACGCGCCGGAAATCAATATCACCGCGCTCCGACTGGCTGTCCAAGACCTCATCGCCACCTTCGGAACACGGTATTCCCAAGGCCCGGGCTGGCTTGCCCAACTCAACACGCTTGAGGCTGAGCTTCGCGATCCCGCGAAATCCGGCGCCGCCAAAGCCGCGCTCGCGGATCTCCAGCGCGAAGCCCTCGTCGAGGCGAATCCCTGGATCGACTTCGATGAACTCCTTCTCGTCCGCCGCAACAACACCGGCCCCGACCTCGGCCTGCCCCGCAACTGGGAAAGCAATTGCTCCCTGCCCAAACGAGGCTACGCCGACGCGCTCTGCCTGCTGCCCATCCGCACCCGCCACGGGGCCCTGACAACACTGTACAAGCCCGACAAGGACCTCTTCATTGGCGACGTCGATCTCGAGTTCGACGGGAATCGCCTTCTCTTCTCATCCGTCGGAACCCACAACCGCTGGCAGGTCTTCGAACTTTCGCTCGCCGGGCTTCGTGACGCGCCCAAGGGGGTCGTGCCCCGCAACCATACCCCGCTTACCCAGTCCACGGTCCGACAACTCACCGGCGACCAGTCGGACGTGGACAGCTACGACGCCTGCTATTTGCCCGACGGCCGTATCATCTACAGCTCCACCGCCCCGTTCATCGGCGTCCCGTGTGTCTACGGCTCGGCCCATGTCGCGAATCTCTTCGTGATGAACGCCGACGGGACGGGCATTCGCCGTCTCTGCTTTGACCAGGAACACGACTGGTGTCCCACCGTCCTGAACAACGGACGCATTCTCTACTCGCGTTGGGAATATGCGGACACGCCCCATTCCAACACACGCCTGCTGTTCCACATGAACCCGGACGGCACGGAGCAGATGGAATTCATGGGCAGCAATTCCTACTGGCCCAATGCCTTCTTCTACGCCCGCCCCATCCCCGGCAGCCCCTCGCGCGTCGTGGCGGTCATCGGAGGTCACCACGACAACCCGCGCATGGGCGAACTCATCCTCTTCGATACCGCCCAGGGTCGGTACGAGGCAGGCGGGGTCGTCCAACGCATTCCCGGTCACGGCAAGAAGGTGGAGCCCATCATCCGCGACGGACTTACGCTGGATAGCTGGCCCAAGTTCCTCCACCCATTCCCCGTCAGCGACAAACAGTTCCTGGTCTCCTGCAAACCCACGCCCGACGCACCCTGGGGACTCTATCTCGCGGATGTCTTCGACAACCTTGTGCCGCTCGCCCAGCAGTCGGATTCCGCGCTGTTCGAGCCCATCCCCCTGCGCCAGTCGCCGCGCCCACCCATCATTCCCGACAAGGTGAATCTCGCCCGCAAGGACGCGACGGTGGTGATCCAGGATATCTATGCCGGCGACGGCCTCCGCGGCCTGCCCCGTGGCTCGGTCAAGTCGCTCCGACTCTTTACCTATCACTTCGCGTACCAGGAAATGGGCGGCTTGCTCGGTGTCGTCGGGGCCGACGGACCCTGGGACATCAAGCGCGTCATCGGCACCGTCCCGGTGAACCCGGATGGCTCGGCTCATTTCAAGGTCCCGGCGAACACACCCATCTCGATCCAACCGCTCGATGCGGACGGCAAGGCGCTGCAACTGATGCGCAGCTGGATGACCGCGATGCCGGGTGAGGTCGTGCAATGCGTGGGCTGCCACGAACGCCAGAATTCTGCGCCACCTCCGCGTCCTGCCGTCGCCCTTGACGGACCACCCACAGAGATCACCCCATGGCACGGCCCGACACGCGGGTTCAGCTACGCCCGCGAAGTGCAGCCCGTCATCGATCACCACTGCATCCGTTGTCATGACGGACACACGGGCGCCGACGGTGTCCAGGTTTCAGACCTCCGCGGCACGGAGAAACTCAAGGGCTGGAAGAGCATCACGCCCGGCAACGGAGGCGAACACGCCGGCAAGTTCTCGGTGGGCTACAACGAGCTGCAGCGCCACGTCCGCCGCCCGGGCATCGAGAGTGACTACCACGTTCTTACTCCGATGGAGTTCCACGCCGACACCACAGATCTCGTCCAACTCCTGAAGAAAGATCACCACGGTGTCGTGCTCGACCCGGAGTCCTGGGATCGACTCATCACCTGGATCGACCTCAATTGCCCCTACCACGGCACCTGGGGAGAAGAGATCGACAAGCCGGGCGAGCAGCGCGCACGGCGGCGTGACCTGCTGAAGCTCTACGCCGGACTCGAGGACGATCCCGAGGCCGTCCTCAACCTGCCGCCCGTCCGCCTCCCCCCCGTGGCCGCGCCTTCGGTTGCATCTGCGTCCAGCCCGTCGCCCATCGTCACCGGTTGGCCCTTCGATGCCGCCGAAGCCAAAAGGCGGCAGGCCGATGGCCGCCGCGAAACACATCGGGTCATCGAGCTAGCCGACGGCGTGAAGCTGGATCTGGTCCTCATTCCAGCCGGCGAATTCGTCATGGGCTCCGCGACCGGGGAAGCCGACGAGCGCCCAGCCCACCGTGTCCGCGTCGATCGTCCCTACTGGATGGCCGTGCGCGAACTCGACAACCAGACCTACTCCCAGTTCGACCCCACCCACGACAGCCGGGTCGAGGACAAGAACACCTACCAATTCGGCATCCACGGTTATCCCGCGAACCAACCCGCACAACCCGTGGTACGCGTCTCGTGGGACGAGGCGGTGGCCTTCTGCCAATGGATCTCCACGCGCACGGGAATGGCCTTCAGCCTGCCTACCGAGGCGCAGTGGGAATATGCCTGCCGGGCAGGAACAGCGACCCCGTTCAGCTACGGCGGCCTGTCCTCTGATTTCTCGAAGCACGCCAACCTGGCCGACGCCAAACTCTCCGGGTTTGCCAGCGATCCCTACACCATCGACGTCCCGCTCGCCAACCCGACAAAGTACGACGATTGGATCCCGAAAGATTCCCGATTCAACGACGGCGCCCTGATGGCCGTCCCGCCGGGAAGATATCTTTCCAACGCCTGGGGCCTGCAGGACATGCACGGCAACGTCGCCGAGTGGACGGCGTCGAGTGCTTCATCCTATGCCACGGTCGGCACGCCCGGGAAGGATTCGCAGAATTCCGACGAACGCCGCGTCGTCCGCGGCGGCTCGTGGCGCGACATACCGGGACGTTCCACATCGAGCTTCCGGTCGAGCTATTCGCGATGGCAGCGGGTCTACAACGTCGGCATCCGGCTGGTTTGTCCGGACACCGGCAGCCGGATGGCGGCTGCCGACAGGCTCCAGTGAGCCTCGCACAATAGGGTGACGTCGGGACCCGGTCGGAGCGTGGACTTCAGTCCGCCTCCGTTTGGCCGGCCGAAAGCCGCGTGAACGCCGCGGTCCGTCACCCTATTGGGCGACCCTCAACAAGTTCGTACAAATTTCCTGAAACGATCTCCGGGCTTTGCTTTAGAGCAAGGTGAACACCGGAGTCCCCCAGCACGGGATATCGTCCCGTTCCGGAATGGACCCCTGGACGGGGAACCATCGCTTCCAACTCGTGCCCAACCAACCCGCGCGACTCCCCAGCGGCCAGAGCATGGACGCAGGGTGGGCGGACTACAACGGCGACGGGCGCGTCGACCTCCTCGTGGCCAACGGCTACGACCGAGGCGAGGCGAATGTGCTCTACCGAAGCAACCCCGATGGCACCTTCACCGCCGTGTCCGCGTCGGAGGCCGGGGCCCTGGTCTCCGATCGAGCCACCACGCTCCTCTGCACCTGGGTGGACTACGACATGGACGGCATCCCGGACGTGGCGACCCTTGCAGGGAGCCAAGTGCGGCTTTATCACAACGACGGCAGCGGCAGGTTCTCGCGCGTCCCCATTCCCGACTTTTCGGCCAACAACGGGCGATGGGGACTGGCCTGGGTCGACTACGACAACAACGGGTTCCTGGACCTGATGGTGGCCTGTGGCGACGCCATGGGGTTCCCGGGATTCCTCGGACAAAAAAGTCACCTGTATCGCAACAATGGGAATGGCAACCACTGGCTGAAGGTCAGGCTGACCGGCACCACCTCCAACCGGGACGGCATCGGCGCCAAGGTGCGGGTGAAAGCCACCATCAGCGAGTATCTCATCCCCGCGGAAGCCACCTCCAGCGCCGCCTTCTATCGCGCGACCGCGGAGTGAGGAGACCCGGTGCGTCCCCCGTCACCGCAAGGACGGGGGACGCACTCCGTCGCGGCCGCCCCACAGCCGGCCGGCGTCAGAGCTTCCGGACCCAGATGTTCCGGAAGCGGACCGGGCAGCCGTGGCCGTTGAAACTAAGCGGACCCTCGGTGATCGGCTGCGCATACTCGGGAAGGATCCTATGCCCCGTCTTGCCGTGGATGGTCTCCTCCAGATGCACCAGGATTCCGTTGTGGAATAGGGTGACCCGCGCGGGCGTCTTGAGCTTGGCGCCGTCGAAGCGCGGCGCGGTGAACACGATGTCAAAGCTCTGCCACTCCCCCGGTGGCCGGGACGCGTTGACCCGCGGCGGCGTCTGGCCGTAGATGGCCGCAGCCTGCCCATCCGGATAGATCTTCTCGTTCCAGGAATCGAAGATCTGGATTTCGAACAGGCCCATGAGCATCACGCCGTTGTTGCCCTGGTTGTACCAAGGCCCTTGGAAGTTCGCGGGCGGCATCCATTCCACGTGGATCTGGCAATCGCCAAACTTCTCCTTGCTGGTGAGGTCGCCATCCACCGTCTCGAGAACACCCTCCGTGAGTTTCCATTTGGTTGGCTGCCATTGGGAAAGATCCTTCCCGTCGAACAGCACCACCGCGTCCGCGGGAATCGGAACCGGCGCCGGCGCAGGACCGGGGCTCACCCGCTTCGGGGCGGGCCGGTCCGCGTCGTGCACCCGGAACCCGCACCACGGCAGCACCGGCGTGTCGTCGTAGCCATAGACACCTGAACCGTCCTTGGCTTTCACAAGTTCGGCGGCCGTGACCGAAGGCAGGGATGACGCGAGGACGGCCGCGAGCAGAAGGGATTTCATGGCCGAATCATCCCCGGGATTCCGGCAGAAACAAGACCGCCGGGGCGAGGGCCCGCCCTTTCGCCACCCCGGACTGGCGGGGAACGGAAGGATTCGCTTGGATCGGCTTCACCGACCCAACCCGTTCCTTCCATGAATAGAATTCTTCCGATCCTCGCGTCTGCAGTCGCGTTCCACCTGGCTTCCGCGGGCCCGCTGTCGGCTGCCGAGGCGGGCGCCCCTGCCACCCCGCGTCCGCACACGCCCGTGTTCGATGCCTTTCTCTGGAAATCCGAGCCGCCGGCGGACTGCCCGTTCCCGAAGTCAAAGGATCTCGCGGGCGTCGTGTTCACCGGCGTCCACAGCGACTATCACTTCGCGGACACGTGGTATCCGACCTGGGCGTCGGACGGTAATCTCTACTCCCCCTGGACCGACGGGAGTGTGTTTGGGGAAGGCTCGGATTCGAGCGGATGGTCGTTCACGAATGAGGGCGCGACATGGCCGTTCAACCAGAAGCCGCGCAAGGCGACGACAGGACAGGCGGTTCTCATGGGCGACGACCCCATCAACCTCACCGTGAAGAGCCTGGGCACGGCTCAGGCGGATCCCTACCCCTACGGCGGTCGTTACCCCTGTGGTTCCCTGGTGTACAACGGAGTCTGGTACTACGGGACATACTGCCTTTCACCGCACGGCACCACCCGGTTCGGGGATGTGAACTACAACTGGCCGTGGCTTGGGCCGTTCGTCGGCTTTCGCATCTCGCATGATCTGGGAAAGACCTGGACCGAGACGCCGCACACGCCGGAGAAGCCGTTGTTCGCAGAGAGCGGAATGTGGGGATTTCCGGTCAAGATCGGGTCGCCGCACTTCGTGGATTTCGGGAAGAACCTCGAGCATTCACCTGACGGCAAGGCTTATCTCGTCGCGCACGGCGCCGAGGATCCCGACGCCAGGGCGCGTTTTGCAAATCTCAGCTGGATCACCGGGGACCAGGTGTATCTCCTGCGCGTGACACCGTCCCCCGCGACCTTCAACGACCCGAAGGCGTATGAGTTCTTTGCCGGTCATGACCGCGACGGACTTCCGTTGTGGAGCAGGGATTTCAAGGCCATCCGGCCGCTGCTCGATTGGAACAACAACATGGGTTGCGTCACCGTCACCTATGTTGCTCCGTTGAAGAAGTACCTCATGTGCGTGACCGACGGCGGCAACACCTGCGCCCGGATGCACACCTACCTGCTCGAGGCCGACCAGATCACCGGGCCTTGGCGGTTGGTGAGTTATCTGAAGGACTTCGGCGAACAGGCGTACTTCGTGAATGTGCCGTCCAAGTTCGTCGGTGCCGATGGGCGATCGATGTGGCTCTGCTACTCGGCCAACTTCGCTCCCGACTGGAACGGCGAGAAGATCCGGTCACGGCCTGGCGGGAGCCAATACGGTCTCGTGATGCAGGAGATCAGGATCCTCGATCGTCCGGGCGTCGAGGACTGGGAGCGGAAGCATCGGATTCCGTAGCCGCGGGGGCTGCCGCCGGCACCCTTTCGGAGGGGCAGGCTTCAAAACGCGCTTTTCAACGGGCGCGGTTCAGCCATTTTCTCCGTCGCCATGCTCAATCTGATTGCATCACTCCGACGTTCAACCGGGATAGGTCTTTTGACTTTGCTGGGGGCTGCCAGCGTCCTTAGCGTTGCGCCGATGTCGAACGCTGCTGATCTGAAGGACGGCCTCTACGCCGAATTTGAAACCACGAAGGGCAAGATCATCGTCCAACTGGAGTTCGAGAAAACCCCGCTGACCGTCGCCAATTTTGTTGGTCTCGCCGAGGGGTCGAAGAACTACTCCAAGGACGGTTCCGCCCCGAAACCCCAGGGCGGGAAGCCGTTTTTCGACGGCCTCACGTTCCACCGCGTGATTCCGGACTTCATGGTCCAGGGCGGAGATCCGGCGGGTGTTGGGACCGGTGGTCCTGGCTACCGCTTCAAGGACGAGTTTCAGCCGTCGCTGAAGCATGACCGGCCCGGCATCCTGTCGATGGCCAACGCCGGTCCGGGCAGCAACGGAAGCCAGTTCTTCATCACCCACGTCCCCACTCCCTGGCTTGACGGCAAGCATTCGGTCTTCGGTCACGTCACCGAGGGGCAGGACGTGGTCAACAAGATCGTGAAGGGCGACAAGCTCACCACCCTCAAGATCGTGCGCGTCGGTGAGAAGGCCAAGGCGTTCAAGAGCGACCAGGCCGCGTTCGAGCAGTTCTCGAAGTAACGGCACCCAGTCGCCGATCCCGTTCGACCCTCACAACTTCCACCCGATCAAGGCGCCGGCATCCCCGGCGCCTTTTGCTTTTCCTCCACGGCATCCCAAGAAAAGACCTGTCCCTTCATTGGGCGTACCGATGGTCAGCGCACGGAAGAGTTCACAAAGGCCCGGGAATCAGTGCGCGGTTACGGTGCGCCCGTGAGTGCCGCGAGGAGGTCCGCCAATTGCTGCTGCGTCAGCGCCGTCTCAAAGCCCTCAGGCATGATCGACTTGCCCTCGGCCCTGATCTTCCGGATCCGGTTGTGCGCGATCGACTGACGGATTCCCCCCGCCTGCCGAACAACAATCCCTGACGGGGTCTCCGGTTCCGCCAGTCCGGTGATGGCTTCCTCGTCCGTGGTTTCCACCGTGGTCGCCAGAAAGGCGGGCTGAACTTCGCGGTTGGGATCCACGATCGCGACGAGGAGCTTTTCCTTGGGTTGGGACTTCACGCTCTCGAGATCGGGACCCAGGGGTTGTCCCTTCCCACCGAGTCGGTGGCACTGCTGGCACTGCGCTTCATGCATTGCGAGTCCCCGCTGGATGTCTCCCTTGAGGTTGAGCGCGGGAAGCATTCGTGCGACGGCGTCGTCGCGGGACGCCACCGGTGCCCCGAGGAGTTCTGCAGCACGGGCGCGCATCGCTGCATCCTTGTGGCCGCGAAGTGCGGTGAGCTGGGCCATCGAGAGGTCACGGGGCGCGATCTTTTTTGCGGCAATCGCGTCGAGAACGCGGCCGGGACCCGACCCCCTGCGGAGGACAATCTCGAGAGCGGTTCCCCGTGAGTCGGCAACCACGCCGGGCCAGGCTCGGAAGATTTCCTCCGTGGCGTCGGCTTCTTCGGTTCGCAGGATCTCCTCCACAGCCGCGCGCTGGGCATCGTCAGGTTGTCCGCCCACGAGGACGGGTCGCAACGCTTCGCGCACCTGTGCCGCCGGCAAATGCCCCAGAAGCCGGATGGCCTCGACCTGCCCGGCGCTGCGGTCGATGCGTGTGGTTTTGGTGGCCGCGACCCTTGCGAGCGCATGAACCGGCGCGAGCCGATTTTCGGGATCCGCCTTGGCCAGGGACCCGCCCGAACGTCGCATTCCCTCTGCCAGGCGTGCTGTGATTCGCAGTGCCGACGGCGACATCCTCGGGCTACCCCCCAGCGGGGGTTCGAGCAAAACCCAAACGACCTGCCGAGTTTCCTCTTCACGGTTTCGTCGGCCGATGATTTCCGCGAGCTGCGGCAGGTGCTCGTTGGCGAGCCAGTCCTTTGAGATGTCGGTGCCGTCGGAGATCGTGATATTGCCGAAGACCGCGGACGCATTGGTGCCGGCCGAGGAGAGGGCCGCATCGGCGATCAGACCCTGGCCCTCGGCGCGGTGGACGCGGCGCAGCAAGTCACTGAGGAGTTGCACCTTTTTCGGATGCGCCACGCTGCCGAGCGTGAGCGCCATCTGGAGCTGGGCACCCGGCGAATCCCCGGCGCGTTCCTCAAGCAGCGTGGACAGGGTGTCGGGCAGTGGCGTCGAGGCATGATGAAACTCGAGGAGGCGAATGCCGTGGATCCGGACCGCCTCGTCGACATCGCGCAGGGCGCGCTCGATCTCCGCATCCCCGCATGCGCCCAGGGCTTCGAGCACATAGAGCGCATGCAGGCGGCCCAGGGACGCGGTCGCGCCTCGAAGGGTTTCGCGAAGCGCGGGAACAGCCGTGGCGTGGTGACGTTCGACAAGGAGGCGGGCCGCCGTTTCGCGATGCCACGAGTTGGAGTGCGACAACGTTTCAACGAGCACCCCGGTGGCGGCGACCGAGAGATCCACCTTGCGGCGAAGCGTCCGTCCGTCCGGAGCGATGCGGTACAGGCGCCCCCGGTCATTGCCCGCGTTGAGGTCCAACAGGCGCTTGATGTTCGGCGGCAGCGACCACGGGTGCTCGATGATTTCGCGGTACATGTCGATCGCCCACAGACAACCGTCCGGCGCGTTGGCGAAATCGACCGGGCGAAACCAGGTGTCACGGGAGGCGATGAACTCGCGCTTTTCTTCGTCGGCAGGTCGCGTGCCGGTGATCTCGGTGCCGTGCACGTGGAGTTTCTTCCGGTGAATCAGGTTGCTGCCACAGTCCGCGACAAAGGCATCCCCGGCGAATTCAGGTCCGTAGGCGTCGCCGCGATAGAGGGTGAGTCCGGTGGCGCTGGTGAAGTAGCCGCTGGCCCGTCCGCCGCCTTCGATGAGCCCTTCCACGAGGCCGGTAACGCGCCACCGGGTTCGGATCACGCGCCACGGTTCCTCGGGGCTGATTCGGAATACCTCCGCAGCCGGTCCATCGGTCGCGATGCTGGCCCGCGGGGTCGGAAGCGGGTACCCGGTGTTGCGCGCGCTGTAGCGTTCCTCGTAGAGCCCGACCTGCAGATGGTCGGAGTTCGAACAGAAAAATTTCCGGCCCACGTCGTCGAAGTACATGCCGTACTGGCCGCCACCTGTTTCGGGACGAAGATCCATCAGGCGCGGGTCGAAGGAGAAATCGCGACCGTGAAGATCGATGATGCCCGCGGTGGGCACTGCTGGATCCTTCGTTGGACCGCGGAGGCCGCGGGTGAACGGGCTGTCGACGACATGGATCTTGCCGCCGTTCATCGAGCCGCAGCCGTGGATGCGGCAGTCCAGTCCCCACCGCAGTGAGTTCATCATCGCCTGGACGTTCAGCTTGTTCGTCGCGTAGGGCGCGAAGTCACTCGCGAATCCCGTGAT
Organism: uncultured Verrucomicrobiota bacterium; assembly: GCA_903844265.1. Lineage (GTDB taxonomy): Bacteria > Verrucomicrobiota > Verrucomicrobiia > Limisphaerales > CAIMTB01 > CAIMTB01. The sequence goes on along the minus strand of CAIMTB010000528.1, from coordinate 6,444 downwards.
CACGACCTCGCGGAGGTCCGCCTTGCCGTCGCCATCGGTGTCCTTGGCGTAGATCAGGTCGGGGGTCGAGCCCACGAAGACGCCGCCGTTCCAGCACGTCACGGCAGTGGGCCACGCAAGGTTGTCGATGTAGACGGCGGAGGTTTCGTAGTAGCCATCGCCGTCGCGGTCCTCAAGGCGTCGGATGCGGCCGAGTCGCTCGGGCCGGCGCTCCGAGTAGTCGCGCATCTCGACCACATAGACGCGCCCCTTCTCGTCAAAGCTGATCGCGATCGGGTCCATGACTTCGGGCTCGTGCGCTGCGAATTCGAGGTGGAATCCGGGGCGGACGACGAACGAGGCGATGGCCTGGGCCGGCTCGATGGCCGGGAGATGGGGAAGATCCTCGGAGCGAAGCGCCGGTTCATCGGCCAGGAGCGGGCAGAGCGCGAAGAGCGCGGCAAATATCGCGAGGCTCAGGGGTGGGACGGAATCCGTCCGTCGGACGATAGGCTTCACGCGTCGATCGCAAACCGGCGTGCCCTGCCGCGGCGAGTCCAAAGTGGAAAGTTCCCGCACCTGCGATCCACTCGCACGCGCATCAAGGTCCATGACCCGAGACCCTGGCCCCCGCCCTATCCGTCTCCCGGCAGTCGTCCGGTCCGCTCCAGATGGAGGAGGAGTCGCTTGCGCCAGAGTCCACCGCCGTACCCGGTGAGTTCGCCATCCTTGCCGATGACCCGATGGCATGGGATCAGGATGCTGATGCGGTTGTCGCCGTTGGCGCGAGCGACGGCGCGCTGGCCGGTCGGTCGGTTCACGCGGCCGGCGAGTTCTTCGTAGGAGATCGTGGTGCCGTGGGGGATGCGTTGCAGCTCGGTCCAGACTTCTTCCTGGAACGGGGTTCCCCGGGCCACAATCGGCACCGTGAACTGGCGGATTCCTCCTGCGAAATAGGATGTCAATTCGCTGTTGAGACGCTCGAGCAGTGGGTGACTGCCCGCCACGATTGCGCAATCGAACCGTTGGCGGAGTACGCCGAGATTGTGCTCGAGCATCCGGCGATCGGAGAACTCGAGGAGACACACGCCGTCGTCATGGGCCCCGGCCAGCAGCGGTCCCACGGGTGACTCCAGCATGGCGACCACGATCCGCTGGGGAGGGGCCTCTTGGCGGATCTTGCCCGGGGCCGTACCGAAGGCCCTGGTGAACGCGTCACGAAAGCCGCTCTGGGATTCGAAGCCAGCGTCGAGTCCGGCTTCGTCGAGCCCGGAGCCGGTGCGGATACGGTTGAAAGCCCCGGCGAGGCGGTGAGCGCGGCACCACGCGGTGAAGGTCATCCCGTGGTGTTCGCGGAACCACCGGCGTGCCCGTTCGGGCGTGATTCCGAGCTTCCGCAGATCCTCGGCCTTGAGGCGCGCATCCGGCGAATCGGAGACGAGCTTCATCAGGCCGGCGACCCAATCCGGCGGCGAACCGTCAACCTCGGTGGGGCGGCACCTCTTGCAAGGGCGATAGCCCGAGAAGAGACACTCCCGGATCGAAGGGAGGAATTCGACGTTGTCCGGATTGGGCTGCGACGGGCAGGAGGGACGGCAGAAGATCCCGGTTGTCCGGACCGCAACGAAGAAGATGCCGTCGTAGTCGGTGCGTCTGAGCGCGAAGGCGCGCTCCATCTCAGCGCGTTGGGGGAGGAGGGACAACGGGAGTGTCGCGTCATCATTCATGCGGTCCAACGTATCATGCGAGTCCACCGAAAAAACGATGCGACACCCTCAGGGTAAGGGCACAACAGACTTGTCGAACCGTTCGAATGCCATCCAGGAACACGCCGCGTTTCGAGGCTGCCGGTACAACGCCGGCGCTCCGAAGGGCGGGCGCAGGGTTGTCGAGATTACAATCGTGATCGGATGGAATGGCGACCGGAGTCACGCGAGGGCGACGTCGCCGCAGAGATGGACTTCGAGGCCGAGTTCGGCAAAGGCCGCGGCCTTGATGCGGCAGGCGCGATGGGCCTGCTTCTCGTTTGGAGCGTAGACGACCTGGATGTGGTTTGACTTGTGGCGGGCCATCATCTGGTCGCGGGACACGCCTTTCACCACGGCGTGCATGATGGGCCAGGGAGGCGTGGTCTCGCGCCAGCGGCGTTCGGTCTCGGCCTGGGGAAGGGTGACGACTTCGGCGATCCCGAGGTCGGCGTGAAGTTTTCCGTCCATGACGAACACACGGCTCCAAACGATCCAGCCGGGTTTGCTGATTCCTTTCAGTGTTCCGCCGCCGAGGCGGAAGTACATGGCGGGCTGGCGTTCGCTGCTGGCGCCCTTCCATCCACCGATGAAGTGGGCCGGAGGCGCGGCGCCCGAGATGAGGAAGACCCAGACGTAGGCGTCGAGCGTGTCGTCGGTGAATTGCTGGCCCCAGCGGAGGTCATGAAGCGTGTTTTCAGGGGCGAAGCCGAGCTGCTTCCAGAGTTGGTAGGTGACGAGTCCATCGAGGCCGGCGCATTCGTCGACCTCGTTGAAGTGGGGCATGGCTTCGCCCGGGAAGAGTTCGCGGCCGTCGATGGAATGGACGGGTGGGCGGTCGACGTTGTTGAGCGTGCCTTCGACGAGGTCCGAGGCGGGGGCGAGGTCCTTGAGGCCCTGCTGGTATTGGATGCCGATGGTCGAACAACCGAAGTCGTCGGCAATGCGCAGTGCCGCGATGTACATCCGGCACTGCTGGAGGGTCTGGGACTCGGTGAGTTCGGAGGCTTCGTCCTTGCCCCATTGGAACTTGAGGCCCTTCTTGAGGAACCAGTCGAGCACGGCGCGGGCCTCGGCGTCGGTGACCGATTGCATGGCGGCGTAGAGGGAGGACTGGCTGAGCCGCTCCTTGAAGACGCCGGTGGGATGGAGGAGTTCGTCCGGGATGATGGCGTTGAACATGCCCATGCAACCCTCATCGAAGACGCCCATGATGGCCTTTCGCTGGCGGAAGGCGCGGGCCCAACCGCGGCCCAACGCCTCGTCGGCGGGAGGGAGGTGGAGGTTGGCGAAGTCGCGCACGTGGCTGGCGTCGTGGGTGACGCGGCCTGTCTCGAGCCATTGGCGGAGGCCCTCCTTGAAGCAGCGATCCTTGAAGTTCTCGCTCCACAGCGTGCTGTAGCGGATGCCTGCCTTGGTCATCGAGCCGTTGAGGTTCAGCATTCCGACGAGGCCCGGCCACGTCCCGGACCAGTTGGCTACCGTGAGGATGGGGCCACGGTGCGTGAGGAGACCGTGCAAGACGTGATGGCTGTACTGCCAGACACACTCGGCCACCATGAGCGGGGCGTCGGGGTGGATGTTCCGGAACACCTCCATGCCCATCTTCTGGGAGTCGATGAAGCCGTGGCTCTTCCCGGTGTCGAGGTCGTGGCCGCGGACGACGTTCCATCCTTCGGCGGCGAGAGCCTTCGTGAGTGTGGCTTCCATCTTCGCCTGTTCGGGCCAGCACTTCTGGTTGGCGGACAGGCGGAGGTCGCCGTTGGCGATCAGGCAGACGGTCTTGGGCGGAAGCGGCGGCGGGGTCAGCGTTGGCATGGGGAAATTCCACGGCACCGAGCACGGGAAATCAATCGCCGAGAGGTGGCGGCGAGGCCGTCCGACCGGGCAGGCAAGGGCGGCGTCGATGCCCGCTTGGACTTCGTTCCTGCGCCCAGGACCTCCCCCCGTCCCAGGCAGGGCCTCAGCCGCGACGGGCACGGAAGAAGGGAAACAGGACCTCCGCGACGGTGATCACGAAGAACAGGGAGCTGACCAAGGCGTTCATGCGAAAAAACGCCACGTTGACCCAATCGAGGCTCCGTCGCCTCGCGATCAGGTGCTCGACAAACAGCAACATCGCGATGAGCCCCAGGCCAAGCCAGTAGACCAGTCTGAAGCCGCAAACAAATCCGAAGAAAGCCAGGATGAGCAACATCACCATGTGCGCCAGAAATGCGGCCACCAGGGCGTTCCTTGGGCCCCATCGGACCACCAGGGATCCAAGCTTGTGAGCCCGATCAAATTCGTAATCCTGGAGCGCGTATATCAGGTCAAACCCCACCAGCCAGAACACCACCGCCGCGGCCATCAGGAACATCTGAAGGCCCTCCAACCAAGTCACATCCACACCACGCACAGCCAGCCATGCCCCTACCGGCGCGAGGGCCAGCGCGATCCCCAGGAAGACGTGGGTGAAGTCGGTGAACCTTTTCGTCAGCGAATAGAAACACACCGCAACGAGCGCCACCGGCGACAACCAAAAACACACCGTGTTGAGCCCCGCGCTCGCCACCACCAGCCCCGCCGCGCTCAGCACGGTCAACGTGATCGCACCCGACAATGAAACCGCGCCCGAGGGCAGATGCCGTCCCGCCGTCCGGGGATTGAGGCCATCATACCGGCGGTCGACTATCCTGTTGAACGCCATCGCGCAGGTCCGGGCACAGACCATCGCCGCCATGATCAGCAGGAACACCCTCCACCCCGGCCAACCCTGCGTCTCACGCGCCGCCACCACCATCGCCGACAGGGCGAACGGGAGGGCAAAAAGCGTGTGGCTGAACTTCACAAATTCCGCCCACTTCCGGACCGTTGCCATCGACTTGGCCACGGCCCTGACGGCCGGTATGGGCTCTGGAGATCGTCGGATCAAATTGGACATCGTTCGCTTCGCACGGAACGCTGCCCGTTCATAAGGCCTCGCTCAACGTCGAACGCCAACTCGCCCCCGATGAAAACCTTCACCCTCCTTGTGTCGCTCGGGATCCTCCTCACAAGCCATGCCGCGACCGCGACGCCAACCGACGCAAACGCCCGCGAGACCGCACCCGCCCATCTCGCCATCGCCGTCCCCGCCGCCACATTCCCCGCGAAGGGACCTGACAACAGCCCATCCGCGAACAACGAGCTGGCCAGGACCATCTCCCAGATCACCGGCGTTGCCATCTCGCCCCTGCTCGGCACCAGCGCGATGGGTGCCTGGCGATATTTCGAAACACCCGAGGCCCAGCGTCCCCACCTCCCTTGGTTCGCCCAACCCTGGTTCTGGGCTCCAGCCCTCATCATCGTGGGCCTTGTGTTCGCGAAGGACGCTTTCGGCCCAGCCACCCCCGCATCCCTCAAGAAGCCGATCGACCTCCTCGAAATGTTCGAGAACAAGATCAGCGGCCTGATCGTCGCCGGGGCCTTCGTGCCACTCGTGGTCGGGATATTCGGCGCGGATCACGTGCCGGGAACCGCCGCACTCGACGCCGCCTCGGCCGGCTTTGCTGCAGCCACCGGGTCGCAATTCATCAACATCCTCCTCACCCCTTTCGCCCTCATCGCCTTCATCGCCGTCTGGCTGCTCGGCCATGTCGTCCACGTGCTCATCCTCCTCAGCCCGTTCACCACCGTGGACTCCATCCTCAAGCTCCTCCGCACCGCCTTGCTCGCCACAGTCGTCGGCACGTCCTTCGCCAGCCCCACGGCCGGAGCCCTCTGGGCCCTCGCCATCATCGCGGTCTCCCTCTTTCTCGCCGGCTGGACATTCCGCCTGACCCTCCTCGGCAACGTGTTCCTCTTCGACGTCCTCAGCCGCCGCCGCCGATGGTTCCATCCGGACCCGGCCTCGACCTGGCTCTTCCTCGCTCAACCGGTCGGCGAAGCTCCCTTGAGAAGCTACGGCCGGCTCACACGAACCTCGGCTGACAGTCTTGTCTTCAAATACCGCAACTTCATGGTCGGCCCGGAGCGCGAGGTCTCCCTGCCCGGCGGCTCCTACTGCATCGGTCGCGGCTTCATCTATGCCGACCTGCTCGCCATCGCAGGCGACGAATCACACCGCGCAGGCATCTTCCCCCCACGTTTCAAGGGCCACGAAAGCGAGATCACCCGCATCTACGGCCTCGCCGAACCCCGTGACGTCGGCCTGCGAGGTCTTCTCCGCGCCCTCCGCGAATTGGTGCGCGGCAGCCCCACCACGACTTCATCCACGCGACCAGCATCGCCCTAGCGACCAGAACCCGCTGCTCGGATCGAATCCTGGGACACCCTCAGGACCCCATGAAGGGACAGGTCTTTCATTGAGCCAGCCTCTCTCGCCCGGCCCGTGGCGGCAATAATGGGACAGGTCTTTTGCGGGATTCACCCCACCGAAAGCGGCCCGGAAAATATCTGCTTCCACGCCCGCCCGCCCTTGTCGTTGACTTGTTCCCGCGTTTGGCGCCCGGTGCGCCGGCATGGCCGGGCCCGTGTTTGCGGATTCGATCCCATTTGACGGGCCGACGGACCGACGGACCACCGACCGATTCACTCGACTTACTCGACCATGAAGATTGTTCTCGCCTACTCCGGCGGCCTCGACACCTCGGTGCTGCTTTCCTGGATCAAGGACACCTACGACGCCGAGATGATCGCGTTCTGCGCGAACATCGGCCAGGAGGAGGAGCTCAAGGGGCTCGACAAGAAAGCCCGGAAG
>CAIMTB010000527.1 GCA_903844265.1 uncultured Verrucomicrobiota bacterium | reverse complement strand
TCATCTACTGGCAACGGCTGCGCGAACGATTTAAAATAGAAGTCGATTGGCTGTCCGTCCTCTGCAATGGCAAGCTCGTCAGCATTAGGGTGCCCCATCATGACTCGATACCAAAATATCGGAGTCGCGTCAGGTCCTGGGTGTTCTGGATTATGAGCAGCACCAAAATATCCTCCTTGGATTCGTTTTCTAAATCCGCCTTTTTGGTTCGTCTTGCCGATCTTTTGGAGGCGGGATCTGTTGTGGCTTAGCGCGAAGTAAATCCCATTGGCCTGTGGAAGCGTTGTCCACTGAAACCCAGGAGGTCGCAGGAAGCTCCAGCGCGGTCCATGGTTAGTTTCACGCTGCCCGTATTTCATCGAAATAAACGGTACACCAGGTTGACCTGGACGACATGCGTGCTGGAGGATTTGATCGATCATACGCTGGGCGAGAGTGCCTGAGTTTTGATACCTGGCCAACCATATTATTCGTCACGCTGCTGGGATGGCGAGGTGCCCCACAACCCCATCCCCAGCTTCACTCCCCACTCATAGATTCGACGCAACCTAGCCCGTTCCTCGCTGGTTATTGCGCCGTCTATCCCGACAGCTCAGGCTGCTGCGCCACCTGATTGCTAGGTGTCAGCACTGAACTTTCAGGGGTCGGGAGTTCGATGGCCATCAACGGAAGTCCCACAGCCCGCACACTGTTCCGGCCAGCAAGGAGGATGGCTCTTTGGCATATCTATCGCTCGCTCTATCCGAGGTTTGATCCACTTTGGTGAGTGGTGTCACCGCTCACTTTCAGCGAGCGATCCATCATCTGGCTCCAATGCCCAAGACACAAACCCCGCCCCGTCCATCATCCCGAACGGCCATCGTCAGCAAGCCGATGTCCGACCTGTCGAACCGTCCAACGCCGTGCGTTCAGCTTCTTGTGGACCTCGCCTCCTGGAGCATCCGGCGCACCTGCCGGTCGTCCGTCTGTTCCGCCAGCCCAGCCTCCTGCTTGAGGAACCGATACCGTGCCAGCCCCTTCAGTCGCTTCTCCTTCGCCGTCACTTCCGCGCGTAGCAACCGCACCAGCTGCCGCTGTCGTTCCTCCCGACCCGTTGCTAGTTTCGCGCCCTGCTTCGGAACGACGCGAGCCCGGTGGAGCTTGAGGATCCGCGCCCAATCGAGGTCACGGACTGGATCCAGGCTCCAATAGCCAGGCACGAAGATCTGCGTGCCGAAGGGGGTGAACGTGACGCTGAGCTTGTCGACCAGCGGCTCGTCCTGCCGCATCCCGTACAGGAACCACTTCCAGCAGAAGACATCGAAGGCGACCTGGAACTGCTCGCGCGTGGTCCTGAGGTCCGGATAGGTGGGTGGCTGCCAGTAGCGTTCCGGCAACGGACTCCGACGCACGATGCCAGCCGCATCCCGGAATCGGTCCAATGGAAAACGCCGCTGGATGGCTGCCCAATCCGTCTGGAAATCTTCAGACCGGACCAGATCACGGCGGTAGCTCTCGAATTTGTTGGAAGCCTTCCAGACAGGCTCGGCGATCCCCAACGAGCGCTCGTATTCGCTGACGACGACTTCGTTGGCGTCGGCGAGGCAGAACGCGTTGCGCCCCTCCCTCACTTCTCCACATCCAGGCTGCACCAAGAGGTCCAAAAGCGGTTCCAGCCGGTCGTCACCGATCATGCCCGTCTCCAGGGACTGCTGCGCCAGGCGAGCCAGATGCAGGGTGTTCTGCGGAAACACCGAGCTCGCCTGCAACGCCAGCCTCAGCAACAGCTCGAACAGGGACACCAGGCGCTGGCCGCGCAGGTTGGCGTTGCGCCGGAATCCCTCCATCAGCGCAGGCAGACGGCTGGCCTGGAAGACGAGCAGGTCCACCGCCGCCTCGACGTTTACAAACGGCAGGAGCCAGACCCGGCGCAAGTCAGCCAACAACCGCGCCTCGTCCTGGGCATCCAGATGCAGGCGGGTAGTGATCGCCGTCCAGTCGGGCTCGTGTTCTCGGATTTTGGCCTGAAGCGCCGCACGGGCCTGCAACGCGACCTTGAGGGCTTCCGTAGCCTCGCTCGATGACGGCTTCTGGGTTGCGCTCATGCCGGGTACGAGCATGGCCGTTCCCCGGCTGATTTCGAGGCGACAGTTCGGACAAGGATTGTGCCCAAGATTTGTCCGCGCCGACCCCCAGGAAATCCACGATGCTGGCGATGCGCGAAAGTTCGATGCTGCCAACATCCGCCGCCCTCATGCCCACCACGCCCCCCATCCTGCCAAGCGCCCGCGAGATCCTCGGTGAGGATCCTGAACCTGTCCCATCCTGGCTTCGGGCATACAGGACCGGCGTTGACCAGCTTCCTGCAGCGCTGGCGGCCTTCCTCAGCTCACGGATCGCCTTCTACCCAGGGTCGGGGATTGTAGACGGCGAGCTCTTCGAGACGTTCACAGCGGCTCACGCAGTGCACTGCGTCCTGCACGCTGACCTCCTGCACGGCAGCGCCTTGGTGGCTGATGTGCTGTCCCGTCGCTTCCGACCCTACATCCATGTCGCCGGATATCGCGTGATCGATCTCCAGCAACTGGACGCCTCAACAACCCGGACACTGCTGGCATTGAACGACGAGCATCCCTGGGGTCAGGACCCTGCCCTCCAAGGTGCGTGTTGGGCAGTCCTGGAGCGAGAACCGGAGTACACCGACGATCACGGCCCAGCCCGGTTGGCGTTCCTGCATGTGCAGTGTGAGGCCGTCTGGCTCTACTGGAATCTCTGGGCGCTGTCCCGCGAACGTGCCCCGTATGGAATCCTGCTTCAGGACCATGGCTATGGCGGGAACTGGACAACCTTCGGCCCTGGCGGTGCACTCCATGATCTGGCCTGGGAGGGTTGCGTTTGGCCAAAGTGGATTCTCGCAGCTGACGGATCCGCCTGGCCGGGCTATCGGCCGGTCAGTTCTCCAACCACGGCACGTGAGTTCCCGTTGCCACCGGAGTTGCAGATGGGTGACCTGGGCTTCAAGCATTCTCGCACTCTCTACCTCGACGACCGGCACAGCACGTTCCCCGAGGCAATCCGGGCTGAACCGTCGCCATCCGACGAACCGCTGGATTTTGGAACACCCATGACGAAGAGGAACATCACCGACCAGAGGCAGCTGTACTTCGCCTACGGCTCAAACATGGACGCTGGGCAATTCAAGCAACGCTGCCCGCACTCCGAGCTCCTCGGTCGCGCGGTCTTGCACGATTACCGGTGGATCATCACCGACCGTGGCGTGGCCTCGGTAAGTCCTCATCCTGGCGCTCGTGTGTACGGCGTCCTGGCACGACTGACGCAGGATGACGAGGACGCCCTGAACGATTTCGAGGGTGTTCAGAAGAACGTATACCGACGCGAGTTCCTCGCCGTTGAAAGCGCGGATGGCGAAACCGTGACTGCCCTTGTCTACATTGCTAACGACATGGGCGAAGGGTCACCTCGTCCTGGGTATCTCGAGAGGGTCTTGTCTGGGGCCCGGCACCACAACCTTCCATCAGCCGCCATTGCTGAGATCGAATCCTGGAAGGACGTGGTCGCTGACCCATCCCTTGCGATCATCTACGTGTTTGTCTACGGCACGTTGAAGCGAGGGCATGGGAATCATTCCTGCATCGCAGAAGGTATCTTCGTGGGCGAGGCGACGACAGTTGAGTTCTACGCCCTCCACGTCGACGGCTTGCCGATGGTGGATCGCAACAACCCGGTTTCGCCGGTGCACGGAGAAGTCTACAAAGTCTCGACGGACACGCTGATGGAGTTGGACCGCCTCGAGGGCCACCCGTACCACTACAGACGAGCGATGGTGTCTGTCGCGCTCGTTGGGGGCGAAACACTGAGAGTGTGGCTCTATTTCCATACCGAGCCGAGCGGGCCCATCCTTGAAAGTGGCCGATATGATGGTGATCCTTCACGGCCCCGTCCGATGTAGGCGCCACCAGCGGCCTTGTGGCCAGTGAAGGGCTGCGAGCCGTTGCTCCTGAACCGGCGAGGCCACAGCGCGCCATCGACGATCTCAGCGTGAGGCTCGCCGTTGTAGACACCGATGACCGGCTGAGACGCCGCAAGCTCCACTCGGCACGTTCGACCCAAATGCCACCGCTTGGCGCCTCCTTCGTCGCAGCTCCGACACAGAATGCAGGCACCCGATGTCCTACTGGCAGAATGTCTACGGGAGTAGAATTGCGTCGTCGTACCGATGTTAGCCAAAACGCAAAAATCCCGTAGGAAGCCGCGACCTGATGAGTCCGCCAACGATTTGCGCGTCCAGCGCATCATCGTCCGAGACCGGTCTGCAACTCAGCTTACCCACCGATTCGCCATGCTGTCCGAGATCGCAACGAACTCCGAGTGACGCAGCACTACGACCCGCAGACATGACCGCCCTGCTCGATGGAGCGGAGGATCCTCCAACACCCTCGCTGAGATCCGTGATTCCGGATCCATTCGAGGACCGGAACTTCTTCCACGGCGCTCATGATGCAGCAGCTCCTGTACAAGCCCTACCACGCCGTGTGCCTGGACGGACAAATCGCTGTCAAACGGCTGATCGCGGACCGGCGTAGCTGCATGCCGCGCTCCTTCGTGAGGCTGGATTCCAAGTGGGAGACCGCCGCGAGCAGGCTCCTCTTCAGCCTTGGTGCCGGAAAGTTCGCCTATTACGACTATGGCGACCTCACCGTATACGCTGCGACAACGGACGACGTGGCTGACCTGGCGCTCGCCTTCAGGAAGTACGTGCGTCTGCCCGAGCTCAACCCGCCGGTCGGCTTCAAGATGCTGAGCTTCGTGGACGGCCAGGTCAGGACGGAATTCGTGCACGTCCATGAACCCCTGGCCCTGAGCGACCGGGATCTCGCCTTGACCTATGGCGCAGATTGTCCGTCCTGGCAGGCGTCGTGGATCGAACGGCTCCGTGGGCGTCCGAGCGGCGAGTTCGACGTCCTCGCCTCGCCGACCTGCGTCGGGTTCTGGCTCGATGAAACTCTCCGTTGTAGACAAAGGTGGAGGGTTCCATCCTGGAGGACGCCGAGGATCTCCTGATGACAGGCGACGAGCGCAGCCGCTCCAAGGACCAGCAACCTCTTGAACATGGGTGATGGGTTCCTGGGCGACCACCTCTCGCTGCAGATCATTGCCACCACGAACGCGCCGATTCAGGACCTCGACCCGGCGCTTACCCGCCCTGGGGCGCCTCATGGGGTCGAGGCACTTCAGCCGGTTGCATCGCGACGATGCCCAGCGACTAGCCGTCTCGCGCGGGCTCCAGCTTCCTGAACAACCGGACTACTCGCTGCCGGAGATCATCAGCCATGCGGCGCTCGGCGAGCCGGAACGGAGAACGGAGGCCAGGCCAGCTGGGCTTCATAGTCTGACTGTGGAGATAGGGACCACGACCGTTAGACGTTCACGGCCAGATCTGTCCTATTGAGGCGATCCGGTAACCGAGCGCAGTGCACCCAACCGCCGGAGCTTGGGCTTCAGGTAGCACGGGCTGCGGCCTTGGATCCCCTGGAGGGATACCAATGGCGCTTTCTCTGGGGACGAATGACCGGCGGCATCCTGAGCTTCAGCTCCGAGTGTCATGGCTTCTGCGTGACGACGAGTATCAGCGGTTGACCCATTCGAACAAGCCGCAGCTTCCTCTGGCCGCCTCCACGGCGGCATCGCGCGCGGTCAAATCACTACCCGCGCGCGGTTTGGGGCCTCCCGCTGTATGCCCGATCATCACGCTTCGGGTTCAAGATCAATCCGAAATGCCAGGACAGCCGCCAAAGTATCGCCTTCCAGCACAGCAGGAGCCATCTGTTGGATGCAGTCCCAGATCCCACAGGCGCTGTCAAACGTGGGCCGACCGGGCAGTTGCTGCATAGCGTCAATTGCGGTCGTCAGTGAGTGCAACGAATCCTCCGTCAAGCTACCCTGAAAATCTTTACGATACCATACCAAGGACATTAGCATTCCCTCGACGACGAGGGTCCGGGCACCCTCGGGCAGGCTGGGCGTCGAGGGTGCCTCCTTCCCGGACGCGCAAGCTGCCTTCGCGCCACCATGTTTCGCAGAAGCTCCCTCTTCACCATCCAGTTTGCCATTCTGGGCCTTTCCTACCTTGGGCTTCGGCGCCGGAAGCTTGGCCTGTTCGCCTCGACTCGCAGGTTTGGAGGACTTCACCGCCGCTGAACCATCGGGTTCCGGCGCCAAGAGAAATCGCGCCATCGACGTCGAATCGGCCAATGTGGCCGATTTGAGCTCTGTGCTCCTACGGTAGGTCATCATGCAACGCTTCGCGGTAGTCAGGCTAAACTTGAAGTAATTCGTGACAAGGAGCTCCCACTTTCCGTGTGGTGTTGCCGCCTTAGCGCGACAGAGCAGTTCCCCCGCGCGAAACGCCGTCTTCACAGTACGGGTCGTCGTAGCGCTCAGGCGCAACATCAAATCCTGGAGCTCCCGACTCAAAGTCAGGAATTCTTTACGAATCTCAGCCATGATCTCAGGGGTCATCTCACCTCTACCCCCACGCCGTATGTCGATATTCTCAGCAAGCCACACGGATGCCTCCGCCGATTCAGCGCGAATGAGATCGCCACCGAGAATGCCAGTACCGACAATCTCCAACACTTCGCCCTTCGAGTCACCTCCAGGGTTCGTTGAAAATGGCGCCTCCTGGACGACCTCCATTTCGTAGACGAAAGGCTTCGAGCTCGTCGACGGTGGTTTCGACTTTGCAACGCTTCCGTCAGCCTGTGTGGGCCTCATACTGATCTTCGGCTCACCGACCACGGCAGCGCCTGCATGATGTTTGACCTTGGCCTCGTCCGACGAGCTCGGACTGTTGTCGTTGCCTGCCTTCTGCTTCCTGGCGTTGCCGGTCTTGCTCGGCTCACCGGTGGAGTTTTGCGTCGGCTTTGCTTTGTTCATCATAAATCTTCCTATCTACAGGTCATCAATTTCTGGGTTTGCGCGATCCGAGTGCCCTGATCGCGGCGTCAGCGGTAAGAACGCAATCCAGAGGGCCCGTGATGGAAAAAAATCGATCTGGCCTCAAATATTTTGCAGGCATGGCACCCACGCTGAGCGCATCAGCAACCCGTTCAGCACCTGACAATCCGAACTAACAAGTTCACGCTGTGCGACATGCACGACACGTGCGGATCGAGCGTTGCGGCAAATCGCGCAGCGAAACCAAGAGCGCCCAGCTGCCACGCGTATGTACGGACATGGAGCCGGTTCATGGATGCTATGATCGTTGTATACAATCTGGAGCACACGACCTGTGCGAGCAGCCCTTGTCAGCCATGGAGCTCTCCATCGCTGCCAGTGCACTTCGCGCCCTACAAGGTCAGGAGCGCCAGAAGCTGTCCGGTATGGTGAATGGCGTTCGCGTTCGGCGAGGAGCAAAGGCTATCCTCGCTGACGGGCGCATGGCCGAAATCATCGGAGCTCGTGGCGGTAACGTGGTCGTCCGTATACGGGATCCACGGCTGTTGTCCGGACAGAGCCTCCTGGTCGCCCATCAGCACGAGGTGACGGTCGTGAAGCACGCCTGTGCTGTAGCCCTAGGGCACGCCAAACTCGGAGTGGCTGTAAAGAAGAGCCACCGAAAGCTCCTTAGCTCGCGCGAAAACGGACGTCGTCCGGCCCGACCAGGTCGCAAGCGAGGTCGTCCTCCGGGGTCGAGCGTGCGAGCGTCCCGGCTTCCAGACGCCCAGCATATCGCAATCCCACAGGCAGCTGGATTTGAGGCCTTGATATCATACTACAACGCAAGGCCGGATCACATCGGCGGCGCATAGGGTCGGTCTGGCGTCTGGTGGCGCCGGTTGGATATCGGGCAAATTGATACTACCTGTTGTAGACACTTGTTGAAGTCCTCCTCTACGTCGCACTCTGAAGCGGTGGCCATTGCGCGTGCGATCTATCAGGATGGATCTGCTACACTCTTGAAGATGTGGGACGCAGGACGCCTGCATCAACAATAGCCAGGTCGCGGCCGCCTACGTGTTCGAGGCCTTTCTACGAAGGTAGCGTCTACATTTGGACGTCGCATGCCTAGTTGAGCAGGCCACTACGCCCTTGAAATGCCGGTACGGATCGCATCGCCATAGCGCTGATCAAGGACGCGATGTCGAACGAGGTTGATCGGAACGCAGACCGTGTTGGCTGCTACGGTGACGACGGGCACATGGACATCTGAGCGAGGTCCCGGCTGTAATGTCGTATCAGCTCCTGTGCGTGAATGTGCATTCTGACAAATCGCGCGTCAGCAGAAGTTGTCGCCAATGTATACGGTCGATCCGATATGCGCTTAACCATGTGATTTGCAGACCATCGGTACAGACAGGAACTCTGGACGGACATTGGCCAAGATGCCTCCTCATTTAGGGTACACACTTTGAGCAGGAACTCATCTGGACCATAATGCCCCTGGGGCCGTATGACATCCTGGTGCTGATACGCGCTGCATGATTGCAGGATCTTCGCGCTCACCGAATGGCGATGAGCATCCATGGCCATGGTCGGCGATTGTCGGTGTGAGTGTTGTATACGGTGCACATCGACTGCGTGCTTGGCTCGAGACGACGCAGCGCCGGTTCTGAAAGCACTCTGGACGAGCGATCCGTAGGTGGTCACGAACAGCAACTACACGGGCGATGGGCCGGTACTGGACGCCAGGCTTCTTGATGGTCTTTCCGCAAATTCGGACCATGCTCCACGTGTAGCTGCAGCGTATACATTCTTTGTGCCGAAGACGAGCCTGCGCCTGCACGCCGTAGGTTGCAAGTAGGCACGTTGGCTTTGGCCATCCTTACGGAGCGCAGGCGCGGCTCAAGGCCTTAGAAATCGCTGGACCGAAGCCGCACACATTATCTACGAGGCTCAGAACGACAGATCTGTGGCGTGTGCTCCGCGTGCCGTCGAGATGGCCTTCTTCAGGCGTACAACCAACGCTTTTCAGTGCGTCAGTGACGCGTTGCAAGCACTCCGAAATGTGGCCTATGCGACCTCGATTAGCGAAATGTATACTCCGGAGGCGACGTGCAGCACATCACGAGAAGTGCGTCTTTTCGGATCGCTCTATCCCAGAACTCCACTGGTCGACGTCCACTCCTGCACGGGCACGTATGCGGCTTTAGCGATCATTGCCGTACTCGCCTATTCTTTCGCATGTCCGCGTTCGTCGACGTGTTTTGATCGCCGTGTTCCTGATATGGACTGGCTGCCTTCGCACATCCCAGGCACTCAGCGATGGCGATGGAGGCCGATGGTGCGTTCGAAGGCGGGTCTTCGCGATTGTCTACACCTGAACGCAAAGGAGTTTCTGGTGCGTGGCGGTTTCGACATCCAGGTGGCGAGCACGTGGATTCATGAACGTCCCGCAGGCGCTGCGCCGGAGGACTTTGTACGCTGCGTCGAACAGGAGGTTTCCGGAGCTTCGGACTCTTCGTCGGCACAACGCGCTGCGTTGCTGCCTCCGGTTGTTCATGCTGCGGCGGCTTCTGGCGCGATGACTTCGAGGCACCTTTAGCCCGACTGGCCGAGGAACACTGGAAGGCCGTGCCACGTGTTTTGGTGGGCACGGGTGCAGCCATCGGCACAACAGGCTCTGTGCTTCGTGTACGTGCTCTGCCTACATTTGCAGCGGCGGGCATGTAGTGACGAGTACCCTTGCCCGAGCCCTTGTTGCACAAGGTCCTGTACATCAGCACACCCTTCGATTTCATCCGCCTCAGGGCGGCTCGTGCCTTCGAGAGTGTCAGCCCACATCTGCCGCGCACCTCCTCCACTGTGATCGAGTTTTTGGGCCAGGGCATTTCAGCGCGATCACTGAGGAGTACCGAGACCCGATCCTCCTCAGCCTCCTGCTTTTCCTTTCGCTTTAACGCCGTCCTGCGGGCATGCTCCTCGCGCCAGAACCTGTGACGCTCTGTCTCCG
>CAIMTB010000526.1 GCA_903844265.1 uncultured Verrucomicrobiota bacterium | reverse complement strand
CGGCTGATCTGAGCATCGCCGGCAACTGGCAGGTGCGGGTGCGGATTCCGGATCTGAACCCGCCTATCGAGGGGGTGCTCGATGTTCCGCCCGCGACCCTCGTCGAGGTTTCCGGGGAGCGCCACGAGTCGCTGCCCGTGTTCAACCCAAATGCCGGCGGTTGGGTGAAAGGCGCCCAGTTGAAAGGCGTCCGCGCCCAGGAAACCACGACGCCCTTCCTGCTCGATCCAGCGAGCCTGGTTGTCCGTGCCGGACCCGAGGCTGACGCCACGAGGTTCACGGCGGGCGGGGATTACGAGGTCGACCTGAACTGGGGAACGTTCGGGCGCAGGACCAACGGTGCGATCGTTGAAGGCCAACGCGTCTTCGCAAGCTACTGTTACGCGCCGCTCCGACTCGATGCCATCGTGCTCACCCGCGGGAAACAATTGGCACTGCGTCGTGGCACGCCGCGCGCCGCAGCGCCTTCATTGCCGGAACTTGAGGCCGGAGACCAGGCGCTCGGCAATGTCTGGATTCCCGGACGCATCACGCGCCTTGCGACCCAACACATCTTTCCGATCCTTGAGAGAACTTATCCGGAGCCTCCGCGCCCCGACCCCACGCCCGCCGAGAGATTACTCCCGAAATCCATCGGGCTTCTGAAAGCCGGAAGGACCCTGCGCGTGCTCGCGTGGGGGGACAGCGTCACCGACGGCGGTTATCTCCCCGCCCCTTCCCGCGAACGCTGGCAGGAACAGTTCGCAACGCGTCTGCGCGCCGCGTTCCCACAGGCCAAGATCGAGCTGGTCTCGGAAGCCTGGGGCGGACGCAACACCTCCAGCTACCTCGGCGTCCCGCCCGGCGAGCCCCACAATTACGCGGAAAAAGTCCTCGGCGCGAAACCGGACCTCATCGTCTCGGAGTTCGTCAACGACGCCGGTCTGAATCCGGAACAGGTGAAGGAACGCTACGGCCGCCTGCTCGCCGACTTCCGCGGCATCGGCGCCGAATGGATCATCCTGACGCCCCACTACGTGCGCCCGGACTGGATGGGCCTCGACCGCGAAAGGGACATCGACGACGACCCGCGTCCCTACGTCGCGGGGCTCCGTCAGTTCGGCGCCAAGAACGACGTCGCGATCGCGGACGCAGCCAGGCGTTACGGTCGCCTCTGGAGACAAGGCCTGCCCTACACCGCCCTCATGCTCAACTCCATCAACCACCCCGACGCCCGGGGCATGGCGATTTTCGCGGATGCCCTGATGGAACTTTTCCCGGGTCAGGCCAACGCGCGGGCCACGTCCTTGGCGAAGTAGGTCAGGATCCAATCCGCGCCGGCCCGCTTGATCGCGAGCAGGGACTCGTCGCGGCAGCGCTCGAGGTCGAGCCACCCGCGTTCTGCGGCTGCGTGCAGTTGGGCGTATTCGCCGCTGACCTGGTACGCGGCCACCGGCAGCAACGTGCGCCGCCGCAATTCCACGATGATGTCGAGGTAGGGACCGGCCGGCTTCACCATCAACGCATCCGCCCCCTCCGCCTCGTCGAGCATCGCATCGGCCATCGCCTCGCGGACATTCGCCGGATTGAGCTGGTAGGTACGCTTGTCCAGCGATGCCGTGCCTGCCGCGGCCTTGCTCCCCACGGCCTCACGAAACGGCCCGTAGTAGGCCGACGCGAACTTCGCGCTGTACGCCAGGATGCCCGTGTGGACATGCCCCGCGTCGTCCAGCGCCCCCCGGATCGCACCGATCCGCCCATCCATCATGTCGCTTGGCGCCACGAAATCCACACCCGCAGCGGCATGCAGCACCGCCATCCGCGCGAGCACGTCCACCGTGACGTCGTTGTCCACGTCGGAACCATCCGCGGTCAACACGCCGTCGTGCCCATGCGTCGTGTACGGGTCGAGCGCAATGTCCGTGAACACCACGAGCGGAAGTCTCTCCGCCTTCAACGCCGCGACCGCGCGCAACACCAGGCACTCGGGATTCAAGGCCTCGCGCCCCAGCGGATCCTTCAGCTTCGGCGGCGTCACCGGAAACAACGCGATGCCACGCACCCCGACGTCCGCCAGCTGTCTCGCCTCGGCGACGAGATCGGGAATGTTCAGCCGAAAAACCCCTGGCATCGAACCCACCGGCGCAGCGGGCGCATCGCCATCGTGCACAAACAACGGCGCGATCAGGTCCGAGGCCGCGAGCCGGACTTCATGCACCATCTCGCGGATGGCGGCATTGCGGCGCAGGCGCCGGGGACGACGGGCCAGTTTCAGTGGAGAACTCATGCCAGGGCCTTCCTCGCCTCGCGCCCCATGCGCCGCGCCGCGGCAACGGCCCCCGGCAACGGCAACTGCACCGCCCTTCGCCAGACGCGTTCGCCCTCGTAGGCCACGGCCCGGAAACGCACCACATCGCCGGCCAACGTCGCCAACGCCGCCACCGGGCTGTGGCAGCCGCCACCAAACCCCGACAGGAACGCACGTTCCAATCGCACGCAGGTCAGGGTCGGGGCGTGATTCAGCTTCTTGAGGATGGCCGCTGTGATTTTGTCGCCGGAGCGGCCCTCGAGACCGATGGCCGCCTGCCCCACGGCGGGCAGCATGAACTCCAGTTCCATCGGCCAGCCCTGCATCGGTGGAATCGGGGCGCCCGATTTCCCGTCTGACGGGACCTCCAGGGAACCATCCGCCCGTCGCTTGATTCCAAGGCGCTTGAGGCCTGCGGCGGCGAGGATGGTCCCGGCGAGACTGGGATCGGCCCCGAGCTTGCGCATGCGGGTCTGGACGTTGCCGCGGATCTCGACGAAGCGGAGATCCGGCCGGTGCTCGCGCAACTGGGCGACGCGGCGGGTGCTGCTGGTGGCGATGAGGGCGCCGGCGGGCAGATGGGCGAGGCGCGAGGCGGCCTTGGCCGGTCGCGCCGGAACGAATTCACCAGCCCGCGCGATGAGGAGATCGCGGGTATCCTCGCGTTCAAGGACCGCTGCGAGGCGGAGGCCCTCCGGGAGGTCGGTGGGAAGGTCCTTCAGGCTGTGCACCGCGAAATCGGCATCGCCGGCGAGCAGCGCGACCTCGAGTTCCTTGGTGAACAGGCCCTTGGGCAACTTCGACGAGGGATCCGCCAGCGAGGCCCGTTGCAGGCGGTCGCCGGTGGTCTTGATCACGCGCAGCTCGAACGTGCGCGCGGGGAATGCGGCCCGGCACATGCCGAGGACCTGATTTGCCTGGGCGAGCGCGAGCAGGCTGCCGCGCGTGGCGATGACGATCGGCTTCCCGGGGGCGCTCTTCGATGCAACGGCTGGGCGCGGGGATTGGGTTTCCACAGCGCCTCCGATCTTTCGGGAGGCTGCGCTTCGTGTGGAACCGGTGCTTTGGCGTTTGGGCTGGCCCATGAAAATGCGGGGTTAGGCGGCGGACGGTGAGGTTCCGGGGAGGGTTGCCGGACGCCCGACCGGCGCTGTGAGCAGGGACTGGACCTTCTCGCGGATGATGACCTCGCAGCGGGCCTTCTCGGCTTCGCGTTGCTGGAGATGATGCTGCGCGATCATCTGGAGGTCATCGACGTTGTAGAGGAACACGCCCGGGAGTTCGACGACCGCCGGATCAATGTCACGCGGGACGGCGAGATCGACGAGGAGCAGCGAGCGTTTCTTGCGGGTGTGCATCAACGGCTCGAGGCGCGGGACATCAATCACGAATTCCGGGGTCGAGGTGCTGCTGATGATCACGTCGACCTCCGAAGCCTCGGCCATCCAATCGGTGCACGGCTTCGCGGCTTCACCGAGGGTCTCGGCGAGGGCGGCGGCCTTCTCCTGCGAGCGATTGAAGATGAGCACGCTGGTCATGCCGCGGGAGATCAGGGCCTTCGCCACTTTCTCCCCCGTGTCACCCGCACCAAGCAACAGGGCCCGGCGTCCCTCGAAACTTTCGAAGAGGCGCTCGGCAAGCTCGACCGACACCGATGCGACCGAGATGCCGCCACGCTGGATCGCGGTCGTGGTGCGGATCTGCTTCGCCACGTTGAACGCACGCTGGAAAGCCTTGTTCAGCCGCGATCCCGTGTAGCCGTGCTGCATCGCCAGATCGTAGGCCTTCTTCAACTGTCCGAGAATTTCGGTCTCGCCCAGCACCATCGAGTCGAGGCCCGACGCCACGCGGAACAGATGCTCAAGACTGTTCGGCTCTCCCAGCAGGTACAAGCGGCCGTCAGCCAGCAGTTCCGCCCCGCCGCGGCCGTGGTCGAGCAGCCATTGCCTCAACCCGTCCACCGATTCCAGCTCCGCCGCCGCGTAAATCTCGACACGGTTACAGGTCGAAAGCCAGACCGCCTCCGAAGCCAGACCCGCCTCGCGGATCCGACCCAGCATTGCGGGAGTCGCCTCCGCGGTAAGCGCGAATCGCTCACGGATCTCCACGGGCGCGGTACGATAACTCAGGCCGAGACAGAAAACACGCATGCGAACAGATCGGGACCAGGATCGGAATCAGGATCAGGACCAGGACCAGGATCAGGATCAGGGTTGATGCATCGGGGACATCAGATTAGTTCCCCAGAAAGTCAGAATCACAAAGGCGAAAGTTCCAACCGAACTCCACGCAAGCCATCGGGCTCCGCGGTTCCGCGCCATCCGGATGATGAGCATCGCCAGGTAGGCGGCCCACACCAGGAGTGACCAGACCACCTTGGGATCCCCGCGCACGATGGGTTTCCCGGAACCGATCACCAGCCAGATGCTGAGCGAGAGCCCGAGGGAAAGCAGGACCAACCCCGAGAACATGGACTGCACGATCACCTTCTCGAGACGTTCCATGGCCGGCAACCGCGACAACACCGCGCGCAGCTTGTTAAGGCGCAGGTCGTGTTCCTGGACCAGGTACATGATCGCCGCGGCCGCGCTCAGGCCGAACGTCCCGTAGGCCAGAAGGATCAACGCCGCGTGCAGGCTCACCATGCCACGGGCAAAATCAGGCGACGGACCGGGACCGTCCAACTGGCGGTTCAACCCGAAAATCCCGAGGCCCAGCAACAACGGCGCGGCGAAGGCCGAGATGAATCGCAACCGCGGCCACGCTCCGATGACCAGGTGGAGCGACAGCAGCGCCCAGGTGGTGAACATGGTCGCCTCGTACAGGTTGTTCACCGGGCAGCGCTGCAACGAAAACCCACGCGCCAGCATTGCGCCCGTGTGGGGCACCATCGCCATCGCCAGCAGGGAATAGCACCACAGGTCGTCCCGCGAAAACCCATGCCGCCAATGAAACACGGCGTAACCCGTCGCCACCGCGAAGAGCAGTAGCGACAACGAAAAAAGACCCCGATCGGTCATCAACCAATCCACGATGCGATCGTATTCACCTCCCCACGGCCGTGGCCATTCAAAAGGCGTCCCGATTCAGAGATGAATCTGTACTTCCCCTGAATCGCCCCGCCCGGGATAGTCCCGCCCGATTTCGCGCCGCCTCGACGGCCCGTCGCGATTCGCCCAAATCCCGTGCCCCTGACCACGACATCCCCATCCGCTTCGGCGCCCTCGGGTGCCCCGTTCACGTCCCGCGAACGCTTCCTGCGCGCCGCCACCTGCCAACCCGTGGATCGCACCCCCGCGTGGCTGATGCGACAGGCCGGCCGTGTGCTTCCGGAATACCGCGCCCTGAAGGAACGCTACTCTTTCCTCGAACTGGTCCGAACACCTGAGCTCGCCGCCGAAGTCACGCTCCAACCCATCCGCCGCTTCGGGTTCGATGCCGCCATCATCTTCAGCGACATCCTCGTCATCCCGGAAGCCATGGGACTGCCCTACCGGTTTCGCGACACCGGCGGCGTCTCGATGGATGTCTCGCTGAACAACCCCTCCGACATCGCCAAACTGTCCGTCGACCGCGTCGAGGAACACCTCGCCTACGTCGCCGACGCCCTGCGGCTGGTGAAGCACGAACTCGCGGGCAAGACCGCGCTCATCGGGTTCGCGGGTTCGCCCTGGACGCTCGCCAACTTCATGATCGAGGGCGGCAGCAGCCACGACTTCCAGAAGGCCCGGGAACTCTTCCTCAAGGACCGCGCGACCTACGATCTGCTCGCCGAACGCCTCACCCAGGCCACGATCCGCTACCTCAAACTCCAGATCGACGCCGGAGCGGAAGTGGTCCAGCTCTTCGACACCCTCGGCGGCCTGCTCCCCCCGGCCGAATTCGAGGGCGCCTCCAGCCGCTGGTTGCGCGACATCGTCGCCGGCCTCGACGGCCGCGTCCCGGTGATCGTCTTCGCCAAGGGCGCGCAGGCCAACTGGAAGGACCTCGTCGCCACCGGGGCACAAGTTCTCGGATTTGATTTCGCGTCCAACCTCGGCACATTCCGCGCCTGCCTGCCGGCAAACGTCGGCATCCAGGGCAACCTTGATCCCGTCATCCTCGAAACCACACCGGAACGCGTCACCGCCGAAACCACGCGAATCCTCGAGGTCATGCGCGGTCGCAACGGACACATCTTCAACCTCGGCCATGGCGTTCCTCCCGCGGCGCCCCTCGAGAACATCCACGCCTTGATGGGCGCCATCACCCACTTCTCATGAGCGGACTGCACGTCGATCTCGGACTCATCCAGAAATACAACGTCGCCGGCCCACGATACACATCGTACCCGCCGGCCACCCAGTTCCACGAGGGCTTCACCTCCGGGGACGCACGGGCCGAGATCGCCGCCACGGCCAATCCGCCCCGCGGCATCTCGCTCTATTTCCACCTGCCCTTCTGCGAGACGCTCTGCTGGTTCTGCGGCTGCACCACGGTGATCACGTTGGACCACAATCGTGGTCAAACCTACGTCGGCAGCCTCGAGCAGGAGATGAACGCCGTCGTTCCCCACCTCCAGCCCGGACGCAAGGCGGTCCAGCTCCACTGGGGCGGCGGCACCCCCACCTTCCTCAGGCCCGCCGAGATCAGGCAGCTCGGCGCCGCGATCCGGTCACGCTTCCCATACGACCCCGACATCGAGGCCTCCGTCGAGATCGACCCACGCCGCCTCACCGAGGACCACGTCGCGGCACTGCGTGAGGCCGGCTTCAACCGCGCCTCCCTCGGCGTGCAGGACTTCGATCCCGAGGTCCAGCAGGCCATCCACCGCATCCAGTCTCGCGAGCTCACCGAACAGGCCATCACGTGGCTGCGCGCCGCCGGCTTCCGCTCCATCAACGTCGACCTGATCTACGGCCTCCCCCACCAGACGCCCACGTCGTTCATGCGGACCCTCGACTCCGTGCTCGGACTGGGTCCCGATCGCTTCGCGGTCTTCAACTACGCCCACGTGCCGTGGATGAAACCGTCGCAGAAGATCTTCGACAAACGCGCCGTGCTGCCCTCGCCCGAGACCAAGCTCGAGGTGCTCAAGCTCATCACCGAACGGCTCACCGGCGAGGCCGGCTACGTCTACATCGGCATGGATCACTTCGCCCGGCCTACCGACGAACTCGCCGTCGCCCAGGCCAACCGCTCGCTCCAGCGGAATTTCCAGGGCTACAGCACCCGCGGCGGCTCCGACATCCTCGCCTTCGGCATGTCCGCGATCTCCCAGACCGAGGGCGCCTACTGGCAGAATCTCAAGGACCTGCCGGCCTACGCAGAGGCCGTCGCACGCGGACAATTGCCGGTGCACCGCGGTCTCAAGGTTTCCGCGGAGGATCAGGTCCGACGCGAGGTGATCATGGAGATCATGTGCAATCTGGGCCTCGATTTCGCACGGCTCGGCAGGCGGCTCGGCGTCCGGATCGAGGAGAAGTTCGCCGCCGAGATCGACGGGCTTTCGGACATGGAAGCGGACGGCCTGCTGCGCCGTTCCTCGCAGGGCATCGAGATCACCGACCTCGGCCGCCTGCTGGTGCGCAACATCGCGATGCGCTTCGACCCCCGCCTCCCGACCTCCGGCGAACGCCGGTTCTCGCGCACGATCTGACCGACGCACCTCCCGATCCGCCCCGCACCTCTACGCACGCCCTTCCATCACCATGACCACCGTCGCGATCCTGGGAGCCGGCATCACCGGGCTCACCGCCGCCTGGCACCTCCGCAAGGCCGGTGTCCCGGTCACCGTATATGAATCCGCAGCCCGGCCCGGCGGCGTGATCTGCACCCGGCGCGACGGCGAGTGGCTCGCCGAGGGCGGTCCCAACACCCTCCTCGAAACCTCCCCCAAGGTGACGGCGTTCGTCGACGCCCTCGGCCTCGCGCCGCGTCGCTGTTACTCCGACGATGCCGCGTCCGCGCGTTACATCGTGCGCGGAGGCAAGCCCGTCAGCCTTCCCACCTCAGGGCCGGAGTTCTTCCTGACTTCCGCCTTCTCGCTCGGCGCGAAATTGTGCCTGCTCCGCGAGCCGTTCGTGGGCCGGGCGACCCGGGAGGAAAGCATCGGCGAGTTCGTGCGGCGACGGCTGGGGCAGGAGTTCCTCGACTACGCCATCGATCCGCTCGTCACCGGGATCTACGCGGGCGACCCTGCCCGGCTGTCAGTCCAACACGCCTTCCCCCGCATCCACGCACTCGAGACCCAATACGGATCGCTCATCCGCGGACAGATCTTCGGGGCGCGCGAGCGCAAACGTCGCGGCGAAGTCTCGAAGGCCACGGCCCGCAAGTTCTCCTTCGACGACGGTCTGCAGGTGCTCCCCGACACAGCCTACGCGGCGGTGCGCGACGCCGTGGAGCTCAGAACCACCGTCACTGCGTTGGCCCGCGAAGACGGGGGCTGGCGTGTCACGACCAGGAAGGATGGCATCGACAAATCGGTGGTCCATCGCGCCGTGCTCCTCTGCGGCAACGCCCATACGTTGGCCCGGCTTCCGATCGCGGGCCCCGGCATTCCATCGCTGGCGCCGCTCGCCGACATCATCCATCCACCCGTGACGAGTGTGGTGCTCGGATTCAGGCGTTCGGACGTGGCGCATTCCTGCCAGGGTTTCGGGCTGCTCGTTCCGCACCGGGAAAAGCTCGGAATCCTCGGCACGATTTTTTCCTCGGCGCTGTTCCCGCGTCGCGCCCCGGCGAACCACATCACGCTGACGATCTACGTCGGTGGCGTCCGGAATCCGGATGCCGCCGCGCTCGCCGACGGCCCCCTCGTCGACTCCGTGATGCGCGATCTCGACCTGTTGTTCGGAGTCAGCGGACGTCCAGCCTTCACCCACATCATGCGGTGGCCCAAGGCGATCCCGCAGTACGACGTCGGCTACGGCCGCTACAAGGCGCTCCTCGACGACCTCGAGGCGAAGGCGCCGGGCCTGTTTGCCGCAGGCCATTTCCGTGATGGCGTCGCGCTCAGCGACTCCCTCCTGGCCGGCATGCGCGCCGCCGAGCGGATCGACACCCATCTCCAGGCCAACTCCGGCGCTGGCAAGCCCGTCGCGATCGTCCCCCAATAAATCCAACATGAGCCAGCAAGGTGTTCTGC
This sequence comes from uncultured Verrucomicrobiota bacterium, assembly GCA_903844265.1. GTDB lineage: Bacteria > Verrucomicrobiota > Verrucomicrobiia > Limisphaerales > CAIMTB01 > CAIMTB01. Next base: position 1,118 of record CAIMTB010000526.1, on the reverse strand, counting down.
TGATCAATCTCGGTTCCCCGGACTCCACCTCGGTCCCGGATGTGCGTCGTTACCTCGGCGAGTTCCTGATGGACCCGCGGGTCATCGATGTCTCGTGGCCGTTGCGGACACTGATCGTGCGCGGCTTCATCCTGCCGTTCCGCCCGAAGAAATCCGCGCACGCCTACCGGATGATCTGGACCCCGCAAGGATCACCCCTCGTGGTGACGAGCCGTGAATTGCAGCACGGGCTCGAGAAGCAGATCGGCCTGCCGGTCGAGCTCGCAATGCGCTATCGGATGCCTTCCGCCGAGGAGGCGCTCCGCGGACTCGAGCGCCGTGGTGTGACCGAGGCCGCGCTCATCCCGCTCTTCCCACACTATGCGATGTCGAGCTTCGAGACCGCCGTGGTCCACGTCCAGGAATGGCAGAAGCGCGTGGCGCCAGGGCTCAAGCTCAAGGTCGCCGCACCTTTCTTTGACGACGGCGCCTACATCGACGCCCTCTCGGCAAGCGTGAAGGAAAGCTTGGCGAAACCGTGCGACCACCTTCTCTTCAGCTTCCATGGCATCCCCGAGCGCCACATCAAGAAGGGCGATCCCACGGGGACCCACTGCCTGTGCTCCGCTGACTGCTGCGAAAAGCCGAGCCCGGCGCACGCCACCTGCTACCGCGCCCAGTGCTTCAAGACCGCGGCACTCGTCGCCGCCAAGGCCAGGCCCAAGGCATGGTCCATCGCGTTCCAATCCCGCCTCGGACGCGACCCGTGGCTCACCCCCTTCACCGACCTGGAAATCCCGCGCCTCGCGAAATCAGGCGTGAAGAATCTCCAGGTGATCTGCCCCGCGTTCGTCGCCGACTGCCTCGAGACCATCGAGGAAATCGGCATGCGTGGACGCGAGCTTTTCACGGAGGCGGGCGGAAAGAATTTCGAGCTGATCCCCTGCCTCAACACGCGACCCGACTGGATCACCGCGCTCGGCGGCATCGCCCGGAAGACCTTGGATGCGGGGTGATGACCTGAAGAGTGAGGGGCGGCAACCGCTCTCCATGAACGGAGTGGCACCACGAAGAGCACGAAGGACACGAAGAAACACAAATCCTCCGGCCTTCGTGATCTTCGTGACCTTCGTGACCTT
>CAIMTB010000525.1 GCA_903844265.1 uncultured Verrucomicrobiota bacterium | reverse complement strand
TTCAAGCGCCGGAAATGGTCCGCCCGGTTGAACAGGTTCAGACGCCGCCCGTCCGACACCTTGGGCAGCGTCATCGCCGAGCCGCAATGATCGCACGTCCCACAGCTCTGGCCTTCCACCAGCACCACGTCGCCACCACACATCCGGCACTTCAACATCGCCATATGATCCTGGTTCCAGGGACTTGTTGAGGGTTACTTCAACGCCTTGACCCGAGTGTTTCGATCCTTGAGACGCTGCAGAAGCTTGCCGCAGGCCACCGTTATTTCATCCACTCCTCCGGTGGGGACAAGAGCCCCCAAAACAGCAACCTCCACCTTCAGCCGGTCATCCAGATCCGCAGTGGGTGGCTTTGAGATCGGGTCGCTGTAGCGGAACGCCTCGTACACTGCCTGCAGTTCGCGTGCCGCCCGTTCGCGCTCGGGCAGTCCAGTGGGCAGCCGGTCTTTGAGTGCCTCCAGATCAGCAAGCAGCAAGCGCCAGTCCGTCACTTTTGCGCCCGCCACCTCTCCAACCCGGTCGATGTGCTCCTTCCCTGCGGCCAGGGCCAGGAAGCGAAGGGCATATGTACCGAGGAGAAGCGTGTGGGCTACGATGAAAACCGGCCAGGGCATCGCCCAGTACGAACCCTCGACCAACACCAGCGCGAGGGCCGACAGGAACAGGTTGGCTGCAAGGTAGCCCCACGCCGTCAGCGGAAACACCGCATCTTGGGGCAAAGCGGCTCGGTCGCGGCCCAGGACCAATGTGCTCAGGACCATGGCCACGATGCCTACCAGGGCGGCCCCGTAGGCGACGTGATTCACGGTCGACCCTCCCGGCAACACGACGTAAACGGCGGTGGCCATCGCAGCCAGGACCAGTCCACCCACCAGCGTCTTGATTCTGTTGTTCATGGATCCTGATCCTCGGGTTATTGCGCCTCGCCGCAGTGCAGACAAAACTTCGCCACCGGCGTGTTCGCCCCGCACTTGCGGCACACCACGGGCTCTCCTGGAATGGCCACCTTGGTTCCGCATTCCAGGCAGAACTTGGCGTTCGGAGGTAGGGGCAGCGAACACTTGGAGCACTTGATGACCTCCACGGCGGGCGGCTTCGGTGTCACCGGCGCCGGGGCGGGGGCTGATCCCAGGGCGTTCTGCACAATTCCACCCACCGCGCCGCCCACGGCGTTGCCAAGGCCGCCGACCAGACCCAGCCCGATGCCCACGTTGGTGAGCTGCCCGGTGGCCTCGTTGGAAGCCACGCGCTCGGCGACGTCGAAGCCTCGTTCATCCTGATAGGAGTAGCCCTCCAACTGTCGTTTCTGGGCCAACCCCTGGGCCTCGATCACCATGCGCTGCGCCTGGGTCTGCTGTTCGATGACCCCGACCTGCTGGCGCAGCTTGGCCTCGGCAAGGTCGGCGTACTGTCGGAAGTTGAGATCCTTGAAGCGCCGGTAGTTCGCATCCTCCTCGGGCTTCACGATGGTCGTGACGAAGAATCGCTCCAGAGCCAGCCCGTAGTCGGCAAAGTCCGGCCTGAGCCGCTCCTGCAATGTCAGCGACATATCCGTCAGCTGCTCATCAATCCGGAAGATGTTGATCGAGCGCTCGCGGATCAGGGTGGCCAGGTAGGTCTTCACCCGAGTCATCAGGAAGGCCCGAAACTTCTGCACCAGGGCCGCCTGGGTGAGGACCCGCTCGGTTCCCAGTACCTTGATCAGGAGCTTGCGTCCCTCGTCCAGGCGCAGGTTCATCTCCCCGGAAGCCCCGATCTGTACCGGGAAGCCATAGGTGGGCTCCACGTACTCCACCTTGCTGTCCGTCCCCCACTTGACGGCCATCTGTTCGGTCTTGTTGAGGAAGTAGACCTCGCAATGGAACGGGGTTTTGTCATCCGTGGCCCGGTTGAAGAACCGGTTCACCAGGGGCAGGTTCTGGGTGCTCAGCGTGTACCGGCCCGCCGGGAACGAATCCAGCGCCTGGCCGTTCATGAAGAACACCGCCTCCTGCGACTCGTGGACGATCAGCTGGGTTCCGCTGTTGAAGTCCTCGATGGGGTGCTTCCAGATGAAAGTGGCGTTATCACCCTCGTACTTGAGGACTTGGAAGACGTTTTCCACCCCGGTAGAATAGCGCCGGGCCTGAGACAGGTTCAAGGAGCGGTTCCCGCCAACCACCTGGTCGAGGAACGAAGGCGTTCACGGATGTTGGGTTCGTGGGAGCAAAGCATCGCTTGCCAGATGGGCGCCGGTGGACCGTGTGTCAGGACCACCGTGCACGACGTGGCGGTGTCCCGATGGCGAAGTACCAGTCCGACGCGCGGGTAGACCCGTTCAGTCCCCAGCTCCGCTTTTCCTCTCTTGAGCTCACCGAACTGAACTGAGGACGGGGCGGAAGCCCAGGTTGCCGTGGCGGCCGCCCGGCACAGCCCAGTACCGGGACGCCGAGCGACAGAGCCCGGCGTCGAAGTTCCAACTGCCCCCGCGGAGCAAGCGGAGGGAGCCCGAGTTGGGTCCCGTGGGGTCACTCACTCCACCCGTGGGGTAATCGCCATACCAGTCCGAACACCATTCCCACACGTTTCCGATCATGTCGTATAGGCCCCATGCGTTGGCCAACTTCCCGTTCACGGAGTGCGTTTGACTCGCAGAATTGCTGCTCCACCAAGCGATGGAGTCAAGGTCCGCGTATCGCGCCGCGGTAGTTCCTGCCCGTGCCGCATACTCCCATTCTGCTTCGGTCGGTAATCGGTAGGCCTGCTGTGCCGCGATCCGGCCCGCGGCACGCTCGCGCTCAGTCAACTTCTGGCAATACGCCACAGCGTCATCCCAACTCGCCTGCTCTACCGGTCGGTCCCCACCCTTGAAGGACGACGGATTGTTGCCGACGATGTCTTGGTATTCCGCCTGTGTCGTTTCGTGGTCACTCATCCAGAAACCCTTGCTGATCGTCACCGTATGTTGAGTCTCGTCGACCTCGCGGCCTGCTTCGCTTTCTGAACTGCCCATCTGGAATTCACCAGGATCGATCCACGCAAATCCAGTCGGCCCGGCACCCGGCGGCCCAAGGGGCACGCCGCGGTACAATCGCAACTGAGAGTCATCAGAACCGTCAACCAGAGTTGCGCCGCCGGGGCCCACCACAACGTTGGTGAAGATACGCCAACCGAGCGTGGTGGCCCGGTTCGGCAAGTATTGGATCTGGTTCGATGCACTCGCGGA
>CAIMTB010000524.1 GCA_903844265.1 uncultured Verrucomicrobiota bacterium | reverse complement strand
GGCGTCACCAATGCGGCCGCCCCCTTGATGGTGATCACCTGCGGCGCGCTGCCGTTGATGGAGATCTTGAAATCCTTGCCGTTGACGTCCCAGGGGCCGTCCTTGTTGTTCGAAGCAGAGGCGCGAAGCTTCGAACTGACGTTCTTGGCCGCCGCCGTCAGCACCGGGTACGCACGGGCGCGCGGACCGTACACCATGAAGCTGGCCGTCCCGAAATTGCCGTCGGTCACCTTCGTGTGATCGATGGGAACCCCCTTGTCGTCACGCAATACCAGGGTGACCACCGGCTTCTCGCCAGCGACAAAGTGCGTCCCATTGGCAGGAGGCGTGAGCGCGACATCGATGGCATTGATCTTGGGCGGCACCACGGCGTGCGATTCCGCAATCGACGGGAACGCGCCGCCAGGCTCGGCGCCATGGCAGACCGAGCACTTGGTGTCGTCGGCCGAAGGTCCACCGGCATGCGCCACCCAACCCTCCGGGGCAGGCTTCGGACCAAACCAGCTGTTGTCGTGGCAAGCGCCGCAGGCAAGCCGGGTCGGGCTGGTCTTCCAGCGATCGTCGTCATGGCAGGTGGTGCAGTTCCGCGCATCAGCCGGGAACACGACACCGAGATAGTCCTTGAACAGACCGTTCACGCTGTTGGTGTTCCAGAAATTCTTGAGCCCCTCGCCGTTGTGGACGCCATGCACCCGGCGGACAATGTGGTCGGCCACCCGGTTGGTGGTCGCAGTCCCCAGCGTCGACGGGTCCGTGAACGCAGCATAGCCATCGTTGTTATGACAGAGCTTGCAGGACTTCACGGGCTCGTAGTCCAGCGACCAGCTCCCCACAGGCGACCGACCGATGTCGACGTGGTGCATGTAGATCTTCCCACTGATCGGCCCCTCGTGACACACCGCGCACTTGGCCTTGGTGATCAGCGGCTTCTCGGCCGTGCTGGTGCCGATCTGGACACTGGCGAACTTGATCAGCTGCTGGATCTCATCGGAGGCCAACACACCCCGGACGCCCACCACATAACTTCCCGGCAACTCATCGGTCACGGGCTTGAGCTTGTACGTGAGGGTGTCCCCATCAACCTGGACGCCCGCGCTGGTCTTGAGGTTGATGTAATGATGCGTGCCCAGGTTGCGGTCCGCGCTGGCGTTGAGCAGCTTGACAGGGGTCGTCGTCTTGGTCGGGTCCTCCGGACCGTACATGTACAGGTTCAGGCTGGAGAACTGGTCCTTGGTGATCCCGTGGGCGTACGTGTCCAGGATGGTCACTTTGACTTCCGGACTTTCTCCGGCGACAAAATGAGTTCCATTCGCAGGAGCGGAGACGCGCACCAGGATCGTCCATCCCTTCGACTCGAAGGACGGGTCTCCCTCGCTCACGATCCGATAGAAGGCCAAGTCCACGGGTCCTGAGGGACTGGGAACCCACGCCATGAACACACCCGGCTGGATTTCGGATACCTTGGCGGAAGGAACATCCGCCCAGGCCGACGCCGGATCGTTGTTGAGGCGCGTCTGCACGCGGAACGGTCCCGTGGTTCCGTGGAAGACGATCTGCATGTCCCCCGCTGCCGGCTTGCTGAAGCTGGCCACATGAGGCGGCGTTTCTGCGGCCCTGGATGTCCGTGACCCACAACAGGCCGCCGCGACAAGGGCCAATCCGAGGATGGCTCTCTGTATTAGTTTCATGGTGCTTGCTTGCTCCTTGGTTGACGTGCTGCCGACTCGTTCCGCGCGACCGGAGGTCCCCACTGACATCCTCCCCCGCGACATCTCCAAACTACCGACCGAAAATCCTCCAGGTCCTCACCTGGCACCTCCCCGACTCTTACCGGCACCTGCCGCGCTCGAGGGAGACGCGGACGCGCGAGCCCGGGCCTTGGCCTTGGCCTTGGGTCGCTTCGACAATTCCGCGGCCCGGCAGAGCGCCCGAAATTCCAACACGGAAGCCAGAGAGGTCTTGCTCAGCTCCGCGATGATCTCCCCACGGACACGCATCCAGAAGGCATGCGTCGGGCAGTCGGCGAGCGTGGAACACTCATCAAACCCAAGCAGGCAGCCTCCAAGCCACCCCTCCCCCTCCACCGCCTCCACGATCTCGAGCAGGGATATCTGCAGCGGCGGCCGGCACAGCGTGATGCCCCCGCCAGCCCCACGCTTCGCCACCACCACCCCGGCCCGCGCCAACGCCTGGATGATCTTCGAAAGATACGGCTTCGGCACCCCCGCGCCCTTCGCGATGTCCGCAGTCTGCGCGCACTGCCCACCACTCTCCGCCAAGGCCGTCAGGGCCTTGATCGCGTAACCGGTGGTCTGGGTGAGGCTCAACATGATGCCGGCGGTCGGTCCGGAAGGATGACCGACATCGAACCTGAAACAGGACATGGGTGTCAACTATAAAGTGGATCTACAAGTCCGCTTTAGGCAGCCTTATGACCTGACCTCCACCCCACCCCCGTCCGCAGCTACCGGAGCCGTCCGAAGAAGCAGCGGACCGGACGCGCCTCGCCCCCCCCCGGCGCGCCACCCTCTCAGCGTGCCGCCGACCTCATGGCTTCGGCATACGGGACGTTGTCGATGTACAACTCGCGCAGCGAGGGCACGCCCGTTCGTCCAACGGCGATCTCAGCGGTGAGTGAGCCATGGGGATTGCCGGTGCCTTCCCGGACATGGAAGCGCTCGATCCCATAGAGGATCGGGATGTTCCCGGAAGATCCAGGGGTCGGCTCGATCACGGTGCCGAGCCTGCCCGCGATGACCACGTGGCCCTCGGGCACACTCATGGGCGCCTGGAGACAGCCCCGGACCGGGCGATACAACGATCCGTCCGGCTCGAGCTCGACGAAGACCGGGGTGCCGGCCTTCCACTGACCGGGCGCCGGCGGCCGCTCGATCTTGTCGAGCGGCATCGAGTTCATGTCATAGCCGAGCGTGACGTAGTCGCCACGGAGAAGGTCGCGCGGATCGACGGTCCGGGTCTCGACGCGGATGATCCTGCCGGTCCAGCGCAAGGCTTCCTGACGGACAGCCGTCGCGAGGACCCAGATGGATTGCAGCGCAACCAAGGCGACCAGGAATCGGGCTTTCATGGCGTGGGAGGATGAGGATGAGCGGAGGGGTTCATGCGCGGGTTTCCATTCAGGCCGGTTGGAGGCGGATGGATTGGATCAATCGGCGCCGGTTACGTTCCAGGTAGACGCTGAAGCCGATGAGCAGGACGCCCGACCCGATGAACACGAGCCCCGTCTGGGCCATGGAACTGATCAGCGCGATATAGGTGGAGATCACCACCGCGGCGATGGTCAGGATGCCGCTGTTCACCATGCCCTCGCTGCCGCTGTGCACGCCCAGGCGCATCTGGGCGAACGCAATGGCCGCCAGGATGAGTTTCGCAACCCACGCGAAGACCGCGGCTTCCGTCGTGGGTCCGGAGCTCGCGGGCCCCACGCCCATGACGAGCAACACGCCGAGCAGGACCATGGGAGCGGTGAGCAACGCCAGCCACGCCCGGCGCCAGGCAAGCGGGAAGCGGAGATCCCGACGGGTTCCAGCGACGAGGAGAGCCCCCGCGACACCCGCGGCGACGAGATAGACCGCTTGCGCGCCGTCCAGCGCATCACGACTGAAATGCGGGTGGAATTCCGAGAACGTGAAGGGGAAGAGCGCGAAGCTGAACCCGGCCAACCCGAGACGCTCGGCGTCCATGCTGAACGCCGACCATCGGGTGGAGCGCAGGATCAGTCCGTAACCATGCACCGCGAGTCCGAGCAGGACCATCAGCGCCAGCGGGGCCGGTTCATTGCCGATCCGGAACCACCCCTCGCGATCCCAGCATTCGCACGCAAACCAGGTCGCAAACGCCATCAGGTTCAGCAGGTGCAACGCACGCGAACGGAGGATCCAGGGGAGCGCGGCGATGCCCACCCACCAGAGCAGCCAGGCATCGGGCCCACGCGAGTGAAGATTATAGATCTGCCCGACGAGGGCGATGTTGGCGAGGAACAGGAGTGCTCCGCCGAAATGCAATGCCTCCCCCACCTGCGGGTACCGACCCGTGCCCTCGCCGCCGCGGCAAAGCCAACCCGCGGTGTGCATGCCCGCCATCAGGACCAGACCGACAGCCAGCTTCACCCAGTCCGGGATGCTGTCCCAATTCGCGCCGATCAGCAGGATGATGCCGGTGCCGACAAGCGTGCCGCCCATCAACGAGATCAGGAGCAGGAATCGGTTCGATCCGTCGTTCAGATGGTAGTGGCCCTCGATGCGTTGGCACTGCTCCTCCGTGATGAAGCCGTCCGCGTGAAGGCGTCGGATGTCGCGCTGTTTCATGGGCGTCGTCGGGTTTCCAGAGTCGTCACTCGCGTTTGTCGCTGCCCCACGCATACGCCCATCGCAGCCAAGAGCGTTAATCGATATTCCCCAGACCATCATCGACGCCCCACCCCGGGACGACGGACGCCGACGCCGACGCCGGACAACGGCCGCGCCCCCTCGACGGCACGGTGGGTCAGGCCTTCCTGACGAAGCAGGCCTTCAGGCCAACCGCAATCCCATCGATCTTGCAGGAAATCTCATGATCGCCGTCCACCAACCGGATGGGCTTCGACTTCGACCCACCCTTGAGCACGTGGGGTGCGCCCTTCAGGGGAAGAGCCTTGATCAGGATCACCTGGTCGCCGTCCGCCAGGACGGTCCCATGGGCATCCTTGACCACCCTGGCCTTGGCCGCCTCCTGCGCACGTTCCCATTCATGACCGCAGGTCGCGCACTCCCAACGCTCGGGATGCTCGAGGACCTCGGTCGTTTCACACATCGGACAGGCAGGTACGCTCATAAAGGGTCAAGGCAAGGTATCGGCGGGTGCCATCTTCATGGCACCAGCCTGGTAGGCCCGCGAGAGCCGGCGGGCACTTTGGCGGAACCCGAAGTTCATCGGGTAGAAGAAGTTCTTGTACGACTTGTTCCCCCAGAGACGCTTGAAAATCGTCGGGATCCGATAGAGCTCCGTCAGGCTGCGATGATAGCCCTCGAGCAGCTGGTCTGGCGTGAGCCGCGAAGGGCGGTACACCACCTGCGCCCCATCGTACATCGACCAGTTTTCCGTCAGCAGACGATTGGAAGCCTTCAGGCGCTCGTGCAACCGCGTCCCGGGATAGGGCGTGAGGATCGAGAAATACGCCACCTCGATCTTCGCTCCCACCACGAACTCCAGAGTGCGATCGAACACCGCCTCGTCGTCGGTATCGAAGCCGAAGACAAACGACGCATCGATCCCGATGCCGTGATCGTGGATCTTGCGGATGACGTCCAGGTAGCGATCCGGATGATTCACCCGCTTGCCAATGCTCTCGAGGGTCTCGGGAGAAAGGGACTCGAACCCGATGAAAAGCCCCATGCACCCGCTCTGCTGGCACAACCGGAGAATCCCATCGTCGTTGGCGATGTTCATCGAGGCCTGACCGAACCACTTCAAACCGAGATCGGCAATCCTGCCGAGAAATTCCCGGGCATAGGCCCGATTCGCCACGATGTTGTCGTCCACGAAGAAGACGCAGTCCTTCAGGGTCAACAGTCCTTTGAAGGGCCGCCGATTCTGAAGCTCGGCGAGCACCTCCTCCTGCGGTCGGCTGCGGTAACGCCCACCAAAGGAGGTCGTCACGGAACAGAATTCACAATCGATCGGACAGCCCCGGGTGGTCTCGACAAAGTGCACCGGGAGATAACCCTTGTCCCGGTAAAGGTCCCAATTCACCGCGGGTGTCCCGGCCAGGGAAGGCAGCCCCGAGTCGTGCCGATAGACCCGAAGCATCTGCCCGCGCTCCAGGTCGCCGACCAACCGCGGCCACGAACCCTCCGCTTCGCCGATCACCACGGCATCGGCGTGGGCGAGCGCCTCGTCCGGAAGTTGCGACACATGCATCCCGCCCATCACGACGGGAATGCCGCGCGCCCTGAAGTGCTCGGCGATCTGGTAACCCCGCATCGCGGTCGGTGTCATCGCCGTGATGCCCACCAGGTCCGCCGACTGTGTCAGGTCGAGGGTCTCGACCTTCTCATCGATGATCACCACGTCCCAGCCAGGCGGCGTGAGGGCGGCCACCTTGAGCAGGCCCAACCCCGGAAATCGAAAGAAGAAGTCCCCGCCCATCAGGGAATCCGGCGCCAGGGGTGCGATCAGCAGCAGGCGTTTCATGTCGCGACGATGGCAGGTTGGGACATCGCGGGCCGCAGACGCTGGAGGACCGCGAAATAACTCCATAATGGCCCGGTGACTCCGCGACTTCGGAGCCGTTGGACGAGCTTGGCGTATTCGGGTGCCGGATGACCCGCGATCCAGTTCGGCGATCGCGCCCTGAACTCATCCAACCTCTGGAACACGACTTCCTCCGTCAGGCCGGGCGCGAGATAATAGACCGGCGGAAGCAGGTCGGTCGTCTCGGTGACGCGCCCCTCGCGCAGGGCTCGACGATGGAGCGCGGTCCCGGGGTAGATGCGCATCCCGACCATGGCCATGATCACAGCCTCGTCGAGCTGAAGGGAATGGCGGTGCCCTTCCTCCAGTGTCTGCGCCGTCTCCCCGGGCCCGCCACAAATCAGGAAGTGGCACGCCTCCACGCCGGCCGATCGCGCCGCCTGATGGGACTGAAGGATATCCGCGAAGGTGAGTTGCTTGCCGTAGGACTCGAGCACCGAATCACAGAAGCTGTCAGACCCGAACTCCGCGTGGGCCAACCCCGCCTCGCGCATCAGGCGCATGAGCTCCACGTCCAGACCCTGCGGCCGAAGAAAGCAACCCCAGCGGAGACGCAGCCTGCGACGGCGGATGGCCTCGCACATCCCCGCCACGTGTTGCGGCGAGGAATTGAAGATCGAATCGACGATGAAGACGTAACTGGCACCCTGGGCCTCGATCCGGGCGAACTCCTCAGCGACGTCCTCGGGTTCCCGGCGTCGGTTACGCCGGCCTTCAATCAACGGGTAGGTGCAGTAGCAACAGGTATGCGCACAACCACGCTGGGTCTGCACATTGAGCATGCCACCGGCACCCAGGTAGTGCGCCACAAGCGCGGCCGGGCGATCGATCTCCTCCAGCGGGCCCATCGCCTCCGAAGTCCCGCCAGGATTCACAACAATCCGACCCTCCCTGCGCTCAACCAAACCGGCAATGCCCCCGATCGGACCTCCCGTCGCCAGAGCCTCGATCAGCTCGGTGAAACTGCGTTCCCCTTCGCCCTGGATGCCGAAATCGGCCCCGCTGAGTTCCAGCAGGCGCTCCGGGAAAAGAGAGAAACCACTGCCGCCGATCACGATGGTACAGGCATGAACCGCGCGGATGCGCGCGACCCATGTGACCAGGTCGCCGTAATAGGTCTCCTGCTTGCGGATCAGGACGTCGTCGATGTTGCGGAGCGAGATTCCCACCACGTGCGGGGCAAACTCCACGAGCAAGGGCTCAAGCGCCTCGCCAGGGCTCTGCACGTCGTGCCACCGGGTCTCATGACCCGAGGCGCGGAGAGCGGCATTCAGGTGCGCCAATCCTAATGGGAACACCGGATCCGGCGTCACACACCGGTTGACGCTGAACAAAAGGACACGGCGCTTCATGACGGACCCATCGAGGTCACCCCGCGCAGCGGATACATCCGGCCGTGTCGCATCCGGCCGCGTCGCGACCAGCAGCACCCCGAATACCTGATGTAAATAAATCCTTCACCGATGCTGGCTGAGGGCCGGAATCCTGATGCGTCGTCGCCGGAGATGGGAAGCCTTTTCCTATTCGAACACATCTTGAAAGTGAATCCCCGACTCCGCTAATTGTAGCCGGATGCTCTATGAACGCTGGCGTGAAGTGGCCTCGGCCCGGATGCGGGACCGTGCCCTCGTCAACGCCGCGACAGGCGATTCATGGACGTTCGGGGCGATGCTCGCCCTCAGTGATAGCGCCGCATTGCCGGAGGCACCCTGGGTATTTCCACGCGGGAATGGCATCCCCTTCATCTTCGAGGTCCTCCGGGGATGGCGCCATGACCGGCCTGTCTGCCCGCTGGAGCAGGAGGGCATCGCTCCCTACCCGGACTCAGCCCCGGCCGACCTTGTTCATTTCAAGACCACCTCTGCCACGACGGGTCGCGCCCGGCACGTAGCCTTCACGGCAATGCAATTGGCGGCCGATCCAGCCAACCTGGTGGCGACCATGGGCCTGCGGCCCGACTGGCCGAACCTTGGGCTCATATCCCTCGCGCACTCCTATGGATTCTCCAGCCTGGTACTGCCACTCCTCCTGCATGGCATACCCCTGATCGTCTCCCCATCCGCACTGCCTGAGGCTTTGCGCCAGACTGCAGCCAACGAGCCTTCCGTGACTTTGCCGGCGGTCCCCGCCTTGTGGCGAAGCTGGCATGACGCAGGAGTCATTCCGTCCTCCATCCGGCTGGCCATCTCAGCCGGCGCACCGCTCCCGAGCGCTCTTGAGCACGAGGTGTTCGAGGCCCGCGGACTCAAGATCCACAATTTCTACGGCGCCTCGGAGTGTGGTGGCATTGCCTATGATGCTTCGGAGCTTCCGCGTCGCGACTCGACATGGGTCGGCACGCCTGTTGCGAACGTGCAATTACACGTCGCCACGTCGGGGTGCCTGATCGTCCGGGGTGCGAACGTCGCCTCGCGTTACTGGCCCACGTCGGATCCCGCCCTCGCGGAGGGCACCTTCATGACGGCCGACGCCGTGGAGATCCGGGACGGCGTCGTCCATCTCCGGGGACGTCACACCGACCTCATCAACGTAGCGGGCCGGAAAGCCATTCCGGAAGACATCGAGCGGGCCATCCTTCGGCACCCTGGAGTACGGCAATGCCTGGTCTTTGGGGTGCCCCGCATCGTTGTCGAGCACGGTGACTCCATCGTGGCGGTGGTGGAGTCCACGAACCTTACGCGCGAGGCTCTCCAACAGTTTGTCGCCTCCATACTCCCGGCCTGGCAACAACCCCGCGACTGGTGGCTGGTGGACGCGATACCCACCAACCCACGCGGCAAGCATGCCCGCCGCGAGTGGAGGGACTCCTATCTCCAGTCCCGCGCCTGAACCGCGCCGGGACCCGGGCTTTTACATT
>CAIMTB010000523.1 GCA_903844265.1 uncultured Verrucomicrobiota bacterium | reverse complement strand
GGGGTCAGAGATCGGTGAACAGCGCTTGGGGAGACTCTTTGCCGTTGCCGGTCGCGGGTTGGGATGCGTCGTCGTTGGGTTGGATTCTCGCGGCAATGTTGGGGGATGTCGATCGTTGCGCGCCTTGGAATGCCTTGTGGCGGCCCGGAGAGGGGATTGCGCGTCTTGCCCGCGATCCGTTGGGCGTCGGTGGATCCTCGCCGTCGACGAGGCGTACGAGGTCGGTGGCGGCCGTTTTCAGGGATCGTGCCTGTGCGGTAAGTTCTTCGGCCGCGCTTGCGCTTTCTTCGGCGGTGGCAGCGTTTCCCTGGGTGACGCGGTCCATTTCCCTGACTGCCGTGCCCACTTCGTCGATGCCAGTGCTTTGTTCCTGCGAAGCCGACGCGAGATCGCCGGCCAGTCGGTCAACTTCCCTCGATTTGCTGACGATTTCCTGAAGTGAATGGGCGACCTGACCTGTGATCTGGACTCCGTGGGCGCATTTTGAGACGGAATCCTCGATCTTCCCGGCCGATTCCCGGGCGGCCTCGGCGCACCGGCGTGCGAGGTTGCGAACCTCGGTTGCGACGACTGCGAAGCCGGCTCCAGCCTCACCGGATCTCGCCGCCTCTACGGCTGCGTTGAGGGCGAGGATATTGGTTTGAAAGGCGATTTCGTCGATGGTCTTGACGATTTTCGCGATCTGATCGCTGGAGGTCTTGATGGCGTCCATCGCGACTGCCATCGCCTGCATGTCACGGGCGGCTTTGTCCCCGGCGTGACGTGCCTCCGAGCCGAGGCTGCGGACTTGCCCGACGGCCTCGACGTTTTTCCGGGTAAGCGCGCCCATTTGAGTGAGGGAGTCGCTGCTTTGTTGGAGGGAGGAGGCCTGTTCGGTGGCTCCCTCCGCCAAGGTTCTGCTGCCGGCGGCCACAAGGTCGGCGGCGGCGGCGGTTTGTTCAGCGCCCACCAACAGGTTGCTGGCGAGGCGGCGGATGGGAAGCGCCACGAGGGATCGGGCTGCGTAGGCGATCAGGAGGCTTGCGATGGTGAGGAGGCCAAACCCGCTGATAACCGATGTCGACAGGTTGGATTGGCTGACATTGTCGGCGAACTCGGCCCAGGCCTTTTGTTCCTCCTTGAGGCCATCTGCTGAGAACCGAAGACTCATGACGCCGCAGGTCCCTCCCGTCTTCCAACTCGGATGACATTCGATGCAGGACGGGGCAACGAGGATCGGAACGTGGATGTCGAAGGAGTTCTGGGTTCGAAGCTTCAGGGGTTGGCTCCCCTTCCAGAGGCGCTCCTTGAGATCAGGGGCGAGCTTCTGCCCGATGAGCGGAGGTTGGGTGGATCGAGCGATCATCCCGTCCTCGTCGGCCAGCGACAACTCGAGCAATCCCGGGATTTCGGCTGATTCCGATAGGAGCCGATTGAAGCGATCCATCTCGCCCTCGGTCATGGCACCCAGCAACGGATGCTGGATGGCGGCATGAAGGCGCTCGACCCAGTTCCACTGGCGGCCTTCCTCTCCGCTGACGCTCTCATGCTCGAATTTTTGGATCGCCCGCTGGCTGCTGTAATGCTGGAAGACGGAGGTGGCGAGGTAGGTGGTCAGTATCCCGGAGCCGAGTACGGCGATGAGTTTCGTGCTCAGTCTCATGGCATCAATGTTTGAATCCTGCCCATCACACCGGGGGCCGCGAATCGAATGGATCCGCGCTGATCCCTGATGACCGAGGCCGGCGGTTCTCAGCCGAAGGTCTTGGTCAAATATTGGAGCTGTTGTTGGGATCTTGCCTGGGCGGACTCCATGGCGACGAAGCTCGCGGTGAGGCGTTCGATCTGAGACTGGACCCAACGTTCCTGGTCGTCGATTTGCGGCGTGATCGCGGCGGCCAGTTTCGAGAGCGACGTCTGATGTTCCGTGAGGGTCCCGGCGTCCCCGATGGATTTCTCCATGAAACTGTCGAACTTCACGCTCCAGCCCAGATCGGCGTTGGTGAAGAAGTCCTTCACTGCCGTGAGGTTGTTGGCGAGCGCGGTGTCGAGGTTGGAGAGATCTGCGGTGGAGAGTGAATCGTCGTAGCCGTTGGACGAGATGCCCAAGGCCTCGAGGCGGCTGACGGATCCGTCGAGGCCGCCGATCGAGGAGTTGGCGAGGGATCGGAGTTGCCCGGCGAGAGCGGCTGCGGTCGGATCGTCGGAGAGCGTGCCTGCCGAAACCTTGCCCAGGGCGTCGGTGGAGCTTGCGGTGTAGGTGCTCAGCTGCGACTGGGCGCTGTTGAAGGCTTCGACGAACGAGGTGATGGCCGTCTTGATGGCCGTGGTATCGTTGCCGACGGTGACTGTGAAAGAGTCCTCGGCGAGCGCCGTGACGCTCACCCCGTCGAGCCCGGAACTGGCGCTGGTGATGGTGTTGCTCTGGCTCGTGAGGGTCGAGCCTCCGTTGATCGTGTAGAGGAGGTTTTGTCCCCCCTCCAGCGTTCCTCCAATCAGTCCTGCGGCCTGGAGAAAATTGCTCCCGACATTGTCTTCGAGCGAGATGCCTATGTTTCCTGAGCCTTTATTGGTGAGCGTGAACCGGTCTGACGCCGAGTCGTAGTTGGCGAGCACGCCGGCGCCCGAGGCGTTTATCCGGGCAATCACCGAGGCGACGGTATCGGCGGAGCTGTCGTAGGCGATGCTGACCCCGTTGATCTTGAATCCGCCGGAGCTGTCGCCGGTGATTGCGGTGGCAAAATTGGCACTGTTCAGGGTGGCGCCGAGGCGAACGGCGCCGAGCGCGCTGTCGCTGCTGATGGTTCCCTGGTTGTTGGAATACAGCTTCGCCGTCTGGATGAAATTGCTGGTATCGGTGGCGCTCCCCAACACGATGGCGGAGGAGCTTGAGAGTGTGATCTTGTCCGTGGCGCTGTCGTAACTGGCGGTCACATCGCCGCCCGTGGCATCGGAAATCTTTGTGAACAGGCCGCCCAGCGAGTCGGTGGATTCCACCGTGACCTGCTTTCCGTTGACGGTGAAGGTGCCTGCGGTGACGGCCGTTGCGAATCCGGCTGAACTGAGGGAGACGCCGGACACGTCATTCGTGGAACTGATGGCAAGGCCGGTGTCTGCCACGCCTTTCTGCTTCGAGGCGGTGGCCAGTTGGGATACCGCGAACTCGAACGATCCGGCAACCGCCCCGGCGGACGCCGTCGAGGTTCCGAGGCTGGAATCAGAGGAACTGGATGTCCGCCCGTCGAAGAGGCTTTCCGATTTGAGAGCGGTGATCCGGTCTCGGAGGATCAGGAAACTGGTTTTGATCGCCCCGAAGGCCTGACTCTTCTGCTCAAGCGCCGTCTGCTCCGAGAGCATGGTGCGCTGCGGAGCCCGATCCACCTCGGCCAGCTTGCTGATGAGTGTTTTCCAATCCAAGCCCGAGGCCAGTCCAGAGAGTCCCAAGTCCATAGGTACGCCTTTCAGCCGTGTCTTCCATCGGCGGTTTGGAGGACGACTTTAGCGGGAACTCCGGGAGCTGGCTGAAAAGCGGGATGCGCGTGGCGTGGTACGGCCTTTTCTTCCGGGTGCCCGACCCGAGCAGGACGAATCTTCCGGGGTCACGCATCATGGGGGGGGAGGTTCGCTGCCGGCGTGGGGTCGGGGGGCTGGCATCGTCCCTGCTTCATAAACTTGGAGAACGAATTATGATCCAGGCTCTCTTCAACCAGGCGAATTATGTCGGGGCCAAGAAGATGATGGAGGTCACGACGCTCCGTCACGAGGCCATCGCGAGCAACATCGCCAACCTGGAGCGACCCAACTATCACCGGGTGGATTTGACGCCCTCGTTCCAAGCGGAGTTGGGGCGGGCCATGGGGGCTCGTGATACGGCGCAGATTGCGCGTCTTGAGCCAAGGGTGGCGGTGGATGCGGATACCATCTCGTCGAGCAAGGACGGCAACAACGTCCGTCTTGAGACCGAACTGGCGCTGCTGGGTGACAACTACATGCAGCACATGGTGCAGAACCAACTTGTGACCGGAAACCTGCTCAAACTGCGCATGGCCATCACGGGCCGTGCCTCCTGAAGCCTATGACCAATCTCATCCCGGGAATCCAGAGCACGACGGCGGCGCTGACAGCCGAGCGGACCCGCCTCGACGTCATCGCCCAGAACATTTCGAATGCGAACACGACACGGGGCCTGGATGGCAAGGCCTACCGGCGTCAGTTGGTCGTCTTCGAGTCGGCCTTGAATGAGGCGCAGGCAGGGAGGGGAGGCGTCGCGATGAGCGGGCCCCGGGTCAGCCACATCGTGAAGGACAACAGCCCGCTGCGGACGTTGTTCGATCCCAACCATCCGCACGCCGACAGCACGGGGGTTGTCCGGTACCCCAACGTCAGCGTGCATGAAGAGATGGCGGACCTGATCGCTGCGGGTCGGACGTTTGAGGCCAATCTGGCGGTGCTGAAAACGGGGAAGCAGATGACGATGCAGAGTTTGAGCATTGGCCGGCGATGAAACCTGGTCTGACCGTCATTGAACTGTGATGAACACTCTAGCCTCCATCCGCTCCCTTCCTCCGCTGGCCAACACGGTGGCGATGCCGCGCGAGGGGGCGGGCCTTGGCGGGATCCGGCCTGCGGAACTGAGGGAGTTGACGCACTTGACGGGTTCGGCGGGTTCGACCCAGGCGAAGTCTGCGGACGGTTCCTTTTCGAGCGTGCTCGGGAAGATGGTTTCGGAGGTGAACGCCAAGCAGGGCGCTGCCGGACAGGCCGTGGCGGACTTGCAGGCTGGCAAGCCGGTGACGCTGCATCAGGCGATGATTTCGATGGAGGAGGCCAGTGTTTCTTTCCAGTTGATGGCGGAAGTTCGCAATCGGCTCCTGGAGTCCTACCAGGAGCTGATGCGTATGCAGGTGTGATGTCGTATTCCCATGAACCAGAACCTCGCAAAGATTGGCCAGCAACTGCTCCAGATCTGGAAGCAGTTGGGCCTTAGCCAGAGGATCAGCATTTCGATCGCGACCCTGGCGGTGTTGGCGGGTGCGAGCGGGCTCGCGTTCTGGTCAAGCCGGGTTTCCCAGGGCCTTCTCTACGGGCGGTTGTCCGACTCCGAGGCGGCGAGGGTGATCTCCGCGCTCGATGAGGCGAAGATCCCCTACACCGTCGGCGGTGGCGGGGGTTCGATCTACGTCCCGGTCGACAAGGTTCATGCGACCCGCATGCAGTTGGCGGGGCGAGGCATCCCGCGCGGCGAGGGCGTGGGTTTCGAGATTTTCGACAAGCCGAACTTCGGGATCTCAGACTTCGTCCAGCGGGCCAACTACCTCCGGGCTCTCCAGGGGGAGTTGGCGCGCACCATTGGCCAGCTCGACGACATCGAGTCGGCGCGGGTCATGGTCGTGCTGCCGGAGAATCGGTTGCTGGCGGACAAGGACCGTCACGCGACGGCTTCCGTCTTTGTGAAGGTGCGGGGCAATGGGCCGATTTCCTCGTCTGCGGTGAATGCGATCCGGTTCATGGTGGCGAATTCGGTCGAGGGGTTGCGGGCGAATTTCGTGACGGTGGTGGACAACCGGGGCAACTCGCATGCGGAGTCGACGGATGATGATTCGGTGTCGGGCACGACGGCGAACCAGCTGGCCATGCGTCGGGAGTTGGAGGGTTACCTTTCGAAGAAGGCCGAGGGGATGTTGGAGATGGTGCTGGGTCCCGGGCAGGCGGTGGTGCGGGTTTCGGCGGACATCAATTTCGAGACGACCTCGAGGATCGAGGAGAAGTTCGACCCGGAGGGCTCGGTCATCCGGAGCCAGACGCGCAATGACGAGAACCAGGATACCACGACCTCGGACTCGTCGAGTGCGGTCGGTGTTTCCTCCAACACCCCGGGGGACACGAACTCCACGGCACAGGCGAACTCGCCCAACAACACCAAGAATCGGAAGGTGGTCGGAACGACGGAATACGAGGTTGGGCGGACGACCAGCAACTCGTACCAGGCGGCGGGCGGCATCAAGCGGATTTCGAGTGCGGTCACGATTGCGACGCGCGCCGAGGGTTCCGGGGTTGATCGGAAAATTGTTCCCCGCACGCCGGAAGAGCTCGAGAAACTGCGTCGAGTGGTTCAGAACGCCCTGGGATACGACGTTTCGCGGGGGGATCAGGTCATTGTCGAGGAACTCACATTCAACGATCAGTATGCGACGGACCTGAATCGGAAGTTCGAGATCCAGGAACGCGAGGAGTTCTGGTGGAAGGTGGGGCGGACCGCTCTGTATCCGGGGATCGCCCTGTTGATGCTCATGCTGCTTATGCGCCTTCTTAAACGCACGCCGGTGGAGGACCTGAGCATCGGAATCCCGGTGGGACTGTTCCAGTCCTCGGCCCACGCCAACGGCAATGGCAACGGCAACGGCAGGGGCAATGGGCACGGCTCCGACTCCGGTGAATGGTTCCAAGAGCCCAGGATTGTGACCGTCGAAGTGTTGAACCAGCTGGTTCGCGAGAATCCCGCAAACATGACCGGCGCCATCCGTGCGTGGTTGAGCCGGGGAACTCCGCCCCCCAAGTGAGTGAAGCGCCATGACTGATCTTCATCCAGCTGTCAGTGAAGGCAGACCCGCCTCCGAAATGTCGGAGATCGCCAGCCTTACCAAGATTCAGAAGCTGGCGGCGCTCCTGGTCATGCTCGGGAACGATGGGGCCGCCTCGATCCTGAAGAGCTTCGACCGCGAGGAGGTTGAGCTCATCACCACGGAAATGACCAAGATCACGCTGATCAGCCAGGAGCTTCAGCGCGATCTCCTCCTCGAGTTCTCGGATGTCGCGCTCGAGGCGGGCACGTCGATTTCCGGAGGGCTTGATTTCACCCGCACCTCGCTCGAGCGCGCCCTGGGCGTCTCCCGCGCCACCGACATCATGAACCGGGTCGCACCCGCCCGGGCCACCACGGTCGCGGTCCAGGGCGTCACCGACCTGGAGCCACGACAGGTCTACAACCTGCTCCGGCACGAGCAGCCGCAGACCGTCGCCCTCGTCCTCAGTTTCATTCCGCCTGAAAAGGCGGCACTGGTTCTGAGCCTGATTCCAGCAGAGCAGAGGGAGCGGGTCCTCGAGCGGCTTGCGGGGCTTTCGCCGACCCCGATGGAAGTCGCGGAAAAGGTGATTGGAGTCCTCAACGCGAAGCTGGGCGTCCGGCCGACCCGGGCCCTCAACCAGACCGGTGGCGTCAAGACCGCGGCCGACATCCTCAACCGCATGGACAAGACCGCGGGGAAATCCCTGCTCATGTCGATCGAGGAGCGGAATCCCGAGCTGAGCAACGCCATCCGCCAGAAGATGTTCACCTTCGAGGATCTGGCCGCCATGGAACCTACGGTCATCCAGAGGATCCTCCGCGAAGTGGACATGCGGGATCTCGCGCTCTCGCTCAAGACCGCCAGCGACAAGCTCAAGACCGTCCTTCTCGCCTGCGTTTCCAAGCGCGCGGCCGAGACGGTCCAGGAGGAGATCGCGTTCATGGGGCCCGTGCGGCTCCGGGACATCGAGAGTGCCCAGCTCCGGGTGATCGATACGGTGCGCAAGCTCGAGAGCGATGGAGAGATTGAAATCGAGCGCTCCAGCGGCGGAAAGACCCATGAAATGGTCTAAGACCATCGCGTTCCGATCGCCGGTTCGAAACGTTTCCTCCAGCCACGCAGACTGCCGGATGGCACCCCAGGCGCAACCTGACGAAGGCGCGAAGGAGCGGGAGGCCCAGGCCTACGAGCGCGGTGTGGTCGATGGGGAACGCCGCCTCAGTGACCAGTTGCTCCAGCAGCGTGCGGACCTCCAGCGGCTTCAGACCGGTGTCCTCAATTCCCTCCGCGACGCGGTGTCAGGCGTCCTCCAGGACAGCGAAACCATGCTGCTCGACCTCGCCTTCGAAGTCGCCGAAAAGGTCATCGACGGCGTTCCGATCAGCCGCGAAGTCGTCGAGGCCAATGTCCGGTCCGCCCTCGACGAGGCCAAGGACGCCACCCAGTTCACGATCCATCTCCATCCGGACGACCTCGAGCTCCTCAAACGACAGACATCCGACCTGCTGGATGAATCCGCCACCGGCCGGCCGATGCGGTTCGTCCCGGATCCCGAGGTGGGCCGTGGCGGATGTCTCGTCCGTACGGAATTCGGCTCGATCGATGCCCGCCGCGAGACGCGACTCGCCCGGCTTCGGCAGGCTCTCCAATCATGAGCGTGGCCCCTCACCGCCCCGGTGCACGTCTCCGCGGCGCGTTGGCGCGGCTTCGGGCGGAACCACGCGTGGAGGCTCGAGGTCGGGTGGTTCAACTCATTGGGTTGGTCGTCGAATCGGAAGGGCCCGTCGCCGCCGTCGGTGAGGTCTGCCGCATCCAGTCCGCGCAGCACGAGGAATCCACGCTCGCCGAGGTCGTCGGCTTCCGGAACCACCATCTTCTTCTGATGCCTTTGGGAGAGGTCCACGGCATTCATCCGGGGAGCGAAGTCATCGCCACGGGCGCTCCCCTGAGTGTTTCCGTGGGAGATGCGTTGAAGGGGCGGGTCGTCGACGGACTCGGGCGTCCCATCGACGGGCATGGACCGATCGAGGGTTCCCATTCGGTGCGCCTGAACCTGCCGCCACCGCATCCGCTCAGGCGCCAGCGCATCCGCGATGTGTTCCGGACCGGCATCAAGGCCCTCGACACATTTGTTCCCTGCGGACGCGGCCAGAGACTCGGGATCTTCGCCGGCAGCGGCGTCGGGAAATCGACGCTCCTCGGCATGATGGCCAGCCAGGCGGAGGCCGATGTCAACGTCATCGCCCTGATTGGCGAGCGTGGTCGCGAGTTGCGGGAGTTCCTGGAAAAGGACCTCGACGACGCGGGACGTCGTAAATCGGTCACGATCGTCGCCACTTCCAATGAGTCGGCGCTCGTGCGCCTGAAGGGTGCCTTCCTGGCGATGTCGATCGCCGAGTATTTTCGGGACCGGGGTCAGAATGTCCTCCTGATGATGGATTCGGTCACCCGGTTCGCGATGGCGCAGCGGGAAATCGGGCTTGCCGTCGGCGAACCCCCGGCGACTCGTGGCTACACGCCCTCGGTGTTCTCGCTGTTGCCGCAGTTGCTCGAACGCGCCGGCACGGGCGAGCGCGGCTCCATCACCGGGCTCTTTACGGTCCTGGTCGAAGCCGACGACATGAACGACCCGATCGCCGATGCCGTGCGATCGATCCTCGATGGGCACGTCGTGCTGACCCGTGAGCTGGCGACCCAGAATCATTATCCGGCCATCGACGTCCTCG
>CAIMTB010000522.1 GCA_903844265.1 uncultured Verrucomicrobiota bacterium | reverse complement strand
CACCGTCCCGCGCATTGTTCGAGCCCGAAGCCACGCCTCGGGAGCGTCCATCCACATCCGCACACAGGCAAACCCACCGATACAAATAGAGGGCCAGGTCTTTAAATGTAGGGCGGGCAATCCCTCCACTTTCTCCCCAGGGCGGGCAGTCCCTTGCCCGCCGAGCAATCGATGGCACCAGATGGCGCGCAGCGGAGTGCGCCGTGCGTTTCCGAGTTGTCGGGGGCAGGCCTCTCCGAGGGCGCCATGCTTGGGTGCGTCCGCAAAGGCCGGCGCGCAGCGGAGTGCGCGCCCTACCGCACAACTTCGGGATGCAGGGTCCGCGCAGGCCGCGCCCACTGAGACCGTGACAATGACCGCGATATCAGGCACGCGAAGTCGGCACTGGCTCCAACCCACCGCCCCATGTCCACCATCCAACCCTGGCCCCTGCTCCGCTCCGAGACACTCGGCGACTTCCGCATCTTCAGGCTCGATCGCGACTGGCGACGTTCGCCGCGCACCGGCCGCGAGCACGACTTCTACGTCCTCCACGCCCCGAACTGGGTCAACGTGATCGCACTGACCCCGCAACGTGAAGTGGTCCTGGTGGAACAGTTCCGCCACGGCACAGCCACCGTCGACCTCGAGGTGCCGGGCGGCGTGATGGACCGTGAAGACGCCTCACCAGTGGCCACAGCCATCCGGGAACTTCGCGAGGAAACCGGCTACGTCGGGGAACACGCTCGCATCATCGGCAGCACCGCCCCCAACCCGGCGTTCCTGTCGAACACCTGCCACATCGTCCTCATCGAGAACTGCGTCCCGGCTGCCGAACTCGAATTCGACCCGGGCGAGGACATCGCGACGCGCCTGGTCCCCGCGACGGATCTCCCGCGAATGATGGCGGAAGGCCAGTTCCGACACGCGCTCGTCGCCGTGGCCCTCTACCACTTCGAACTCTTCGAGCGCGGCCTGCTCAAGCCCTGATCCATCCACGACTCACTGCGCCTCAACCCACTCATCCGGCTTCTTGCCGTTGCCGGTGAGAAACAACCTTCGGTTTCCAACGACACCGCCGAGCCGGTAATCCCACGAAGCGAGGCTGCCGTCCTTCCATTGGATGAAGAGTTTCCCTTCGCCGGCAGACCACGCGCCCGTGTCCGAATCACCCGAGGCGCCCGCCACACCCCCCACCCAGGTCTGATTCCCGAGCGAGTCACCCCCCTTGAAGTTGCCGCTGGACTCGGTCCGGCTCATCCATGAACAGGTGCCGTCGGGCCGGAGCATCATCATCCGCGAACGCTCGGTGCCGTAGGATCCACCCGAGGTGCTGGAGTAGGACCAGAATTTCCACCTGCCCACGATCTGGGGGTCCTTCTGCCCCTCGCCGGAAGCCAGGCTGGCGAAAATCTGCCTCAGCGTGGCCTCACGCGGGGCTATTGCGGCATCCTTGCCGATCGCGAACAGCACGATCCCATAGCCCTTGAGAAGTGTCGTGTACCCGCGCGCGCTGACGAGGTCGCCCTTCGGATTACGCCCCGCCCACCGGACGAGGATTCCCGGAGCTGTCGCACAATCCATTTTCTCAGGATTCCCAACGCGCCGCATGAACGGCGCCAATTGACTCATCTGAAGGTCGAGATACCCCAACACCCTCGGGTCGTCGGGGGACCCGATCCCGGCCACCGCCTCGGCGCCGATAAGATAGGCCTCATCCGGGCCGTCCACGCTTGTCGCGAGGTTCGGCGGGACAAGGAGCAAGGCGGAAGGGATCGGCTGGATCTTCCAGTCCGGGGGATGGCTCAGACGAAGGCCGGTCGGGTGCTTGTACTCTTTCCACGCCGGACCGTGCGCCGGTGCGCCGGAGGGCTCTGCAGCCGCGGCCTGGGTGTGGCCGGAGGACTTGTCGGCGATGGGGACCGGGTTCGTTTTCGGCATTGTCTGGGCCAGGGATTCATCCGCGGACGGAACGGAAATGCAGGCCGTCGCAAGGGCCGTGAGAAGGGCGGCTGTGGGCCGGGCTCGGGGTTTCATCGTGGCGTTTGATGCTCCTCCGCAGTTAGCGCCCCGCCGGGAGCGCTTGTCGAGTTTCGCGCTGCCATTCACAGAGGGCCGCGCTCCGTCCTGCTTGGAGCCTGTCGAAGAAGGCTTATCCGTGGTAGCAGCCGACGTGAGGAGGCTCCATTCTTTGCCGTTTGGATCAAACTTGAGTCTCCTCACGTCGACTGCTACGGCTTTTTGACGAGCGGCTAGACCATCACCGGCCTGGGTCTCAGGACACTCTGGAGGATCGCGTGCCGATGTTCGCGTGCCCAGTCGAGGACCTGCTGGCCGAGGCCCCCGGGCAGGCTGCCCTGCAGCACCCGCACTTCGAAGAGATCCACGACCATCTCGTCGTTCCCGTGAAAGGCGTGGAGGTGGGTGCCGAGGTTTCCAAGCGTGAGGAGGCGAATGACGATACCGCTGAATTTGGCGAGGACAGGCATAGGTTTCCTTGGGTGGGGCGGCTATCGCCCGTGTCTGGGGACTGTGACGCCGCAGGATGATGATTTGTTGCAGCGGATTTGACGAAGGACCACCCGGCCGCCACGGAAGCGGGTAAAATTGGGACGGGCCCGCAACTTCGCCGGCGGAGTGTGCGGCACGTCGATCGGGCGTGCGTTTCACCGTGCGCCGCGGAAAGTGCATGGAGTGAAGCGCGCCGCCTTGAGCGACCTCGATCCGACCACCCTGGCCCGACACCTCTCGGACTGGGGTCACAAGCCCGGGCACGCGAATCGCATCCTGCGGGCCTATTACGAGACCGGCGATTCTCCGGGCCGCGAAGCTGCGGCCTCACACCGGTTTCCGAAGGAACTCCTCGCAAGACTGGAAGCCGAATTCACCACGCGTTCGAGCGAGTTGATCGCCCGCCAGGAGTCCTCCGACGGCACCGTCAAGCTGCTCCTGCGCCTCGCGGACGGACGGACCATCGAGTCGGTCCTGATGCCAGCCTTCCGTCCTGACCGCGCCGCCGGCTGTCTCTCGACCCAGGTCGGCTGCGCGATGGGATGCGATTTCTGCGCCACGGCGAAGAGTGGATTCGAGCGGAACCTCACCGCAGGCGAGATCCTGGAACAATTTCTGGCGCTTCGGATCGAGGCCCGACGGCTGGGTCGACGGCTTCAAACGCTTGTGTTCATGGGCATGGGCGAACCCCTCCTCAACCTCGACTCCCTGCTCACCGCCATTCCACGCATTGCGGACAACACGCTCGGAGGCCTCGGCTGGCGCCAGATCACCGTCTCGACCGTGGGCATCGTCCCCGGCATCGAGGCGCTCACCGCCAGCGGGCTCAACGTGAATCTTGCGATCTCCCTGCACGCACCCGACGACGAGACCCGCGCCGGATTGTTGCCGCCCGGGAAACGCCATCGTATCGACGACATTCTCGCCGCCGCGGATCGTTTCCAGGCAACACGTGGCCGACCGGTCACGATCCAGTACTGCCTGCTTTCGGGCGTGAACGACTCCATCGAACAGGCGCAGGCGTTGGGCCGACTCCTCGAGGGCCGGCGCATGCATGTGAACCTGCTCCGCTACAATTCCACGGGAACCAGCCTTCGCGGGATGAACTACCAGGCGTCAGACGACACCGTGGCGGAGGCTTTCGCCCAGGCGCTCAAGGGCGAAGGCCTGGTCGTGCATAGCCGCAGGTCGCGAGGGCCGGAAATCGACGCCGCTTGCGGCCAACTCCGACGGCGCGAGGCTACAGACCGAAAGCCTTCTGCATCTGTTCCCGGACAAGGGTGAGGCGCTTCACCCCACCGCCCCCCACCTCGGCCGTCGCCCAGCCGCAATAACCGGTCTCGGCCAGCGCCTTGCGGACCTGCTCCCACGGGAGATCGTCGTCGGGGCCGGCGATCTCCACGAACGTGTTCTTGGCGCGGCTGAATCCCTTGGCGTCGAGCTTGACGCAGCGATGTCCGAAGGCGCGGATCCAATCGCCGGGCTGGCCGTATTTCCAATGGTTGCCAAGGTCGTAGTACATGCCAACCCACGGGCTGCGCAGCGAATCGACGAAGCGGATGAACTCCTCCGGCCCCTGGTCCGGCGGGGCGTCGTGCTTGTAGAACATCTTGTTCCAGACGTTCTCGACGAGGATGTGCTGGCCGAGGGATGCCGCGAGCGGGATGATTTTTTTCAGCTCAACCCGCGCCCGCTCGGCTATTTCCTCGGCCGGCCCGTCGCCCGCCTGCCCGATCACCACCAGCACACCGCTGCCCCCCGCCGCGTGCGACACGCGCACGCAATGCTCGATGTTGGCCCGGCTGCGATCGCGCTCATCTGCCTTGGGACTCGTGAGACGCAGGCTCCAGTGCGCATGGTTGATCGCGTTGTGGACGAACACGCCCGATTCGCGGACCGCGTCCCGCGCCTGTTCCGCCGTGAAATCCCCCGCCTGATCGAAATCGACGCCGTCGAAGCCCGCGTCCACCGCCATTTTCAGACGATCCGCCAAGGATAGCTTCCGGCCCTCCGATTCCTGAGCGATCATGGTCAGCTTGCACGCAATCAGCAGGCGCTTGCCCGCAGGGGGACGGACAATCGGGATGGGTGCAGCGGCAGGGGCGGCCTCGGCCGCGCCCGCAGGCAATGACCTCATCCCGGTCCCGGCGGTCAACGCCAGGATCGGAAGGCCCGCGGCAAT
>CAIMTB010000521.1 GCA_903844265.1 uncultured Verrucomicrobiota bacterium | reverse complement strand
GGACCACGGGACACTGGCGACGTGGATGTTGGTGTAGGTCAGGCCGGTGGAGGTGGCGGCGTCAGGGGTGGAGTGATCGGCGGTGGCGGTGGCGGTTGGGGATGCCGGGACCTCCGTGTCGGCGGGCGGTCGACAGCCGGCAGCGGTGCCGAGAAGCGACAGAAGGACGGCGGCGATGAGAACCGCGAAGCGGGGATGATTGAGTTCCCGGTTCCCGATCACGCGTTCATGAGACCAGCCTAGCATGATGGCATCAGTCTCCGTCGTACTCTGCCGATAGGCAACTGTGCGGCTAGGGGCTCTCCGGTCCGGGTGCGGGGAGGAAGCGGGCCGCCACCAGTGAGCCTGCGAGGGCCACCCCGAGCACGCAGACGATGGCGGCGCCGGTAGGCACGTCCAGTCGGTAGGAGGCATAGAGTCCGCCGATGCCCGCGAGCGTCGCGAGGATCCAGCCGACCACGAGCATGGGGCCGAGTCGGCGGGCAAGGAAGTTGGCGCAGACCGCGGGGACGATCAGGTACGAGAACGTCAAGAGCACACCGCCCACCTGGACGAAGCTTGTGACCACCAGTCCGAACAGTGCGTAGAACAGGAAATCCCATCCCTTTCCGGACCACGTCTGGTGGGACGCGTCCTCGGGGCGATGGGCGAAGGACAGTGAGATGAGTCGTCGGCGGAAGATGACATGCACGGCGGCTATCACGAGGTAGAGAACGAACGTCTTGCCGACCTGCCCTGCGTCCACAATCAGCAGGTCTCCGACGAGGGTGCGCTGCAATTCCTCCTTTCCGTGGGGGCTCTTGCTGAGCAGGAGGATTCCCGCCGCGGCCGCGACGACATACACGATGCCGATGAGGGCTTCCTGGGGCACGTGGGTGCGGCGTGATGGACGCGTGAAGGTGAAGACCAGTGCGCCGGCGAGCGTGAAGCCGAGCGACCAGAAATAATTGTGCGGGTCGTCGGGTTCGTGGTTGAGGAAGAGGCAGACGCACGTTCCGAGAGTCGCGACCTGGGCGAGGGCGAGGTCGACGAAGATCACGCCGCGCCGGACGATGTGCAGCCCGAGATAGACGAGGATGCCGGGGAGGAGGAGGCAGGCCATCAGCGGCCAGAACATGAGGCTGAAGATCTCGCTCATGGCCGGGCGGGTTCGGACATCGCGGTGGCGAGGTTCCTCACGAGACGATCCATCAGCGCGATGTAGCCGGCTTCCGTTCCGGGAATTCCGCCCGGAAACTGGGCGACGTCGACGACCGTTGCGCCGGTCTTGGAGGCGACAATTTCAGCGGTGCGGCGGTTGAGGTAGGGGTCGACGATGATGGTGCGCACGGCGAGTTCCTTCATCTTCCCGATCGTCGCGGCGAGGTGGGCGGGGGATGGGCCGACGCCGGGTTTGGGTTCGAGGAAAAGATCGGTCTCGAGCCCGAAGCGGCGGGCGAAGTACGGCCAGGAATTGTGATAGGCGACGAGATGACGACCTTTGAATGGGGCCAGTTGCTTCTGCCAATCGGCGATTCGGGCCGAGAGTTCGCCAGTGAAGCGCGCGAGGTTGGCGCGGTAGGCGTCGGCACCGGCGGGATCCGCGCGTGCGAACGCCGCGGCGAGATTGGTCGCGACGACGAGCGCGTTGACCGGATCGGTGAGGAAATGCGGATTGCCGAGGGCGTGGATGTCGCCGGCGGAGCGGTCCAGCGAGGTGGGCACTTCGAGCAGCGTCAGGCCTTCGCAGGCGCGGACGTGGGCCGTGGCGCCCGCGTTGATCTTCGGGTTCCGGGCCTGTTGCAGGAGCGGCGGGAGCCAGCCGATTTCGAGTTCGGCACCGCCCTCGATGAGGACGTCGGCCTGGTTCAGCTTGCGCACGAAGCTGGGCTTGGGCTCGACAAAGTGAGCGTCCTCGGTGGGTTTCGCCAGCGTGTTGACCTCAATGCGGTCGAGGCCG
>CAIMTB010000520.1 GCA_903844265.1 uncultured Verrucomicrobiota bacterium | reverse complement strand
TTCACCGAGTCCAACGCTCCGATGGGACTGGCCGGGACATGCTGCCGCTACGCGGAAAAAGTGGTGCCCCTCCTCCAGGCTGGCTGCGGCAGATTCGCGTGGCGCTTCCAGGACGGCATCGAGGGCGTAGCTGCGAACGATCTTCGCATGCAGAAATGCGTAGGCCTCACTCTTCGAGACCAGATCGAATCCAGCCGGCTTCCCGCCGACGAACACCAGCACGCCATGCTGGCCCGGGAGTGCTGGCATCGCCTCAAGGGCCGCGGCGACTTCCTTCTCGCGTGCCACGAAGACGTCATGCATCGCTGCCGTGGCGGAGAGGTAGGCCGCCTTGTTCTGCAGCTTCTGGATGTGCCCCCACACCTGCATCTGGTCCGAATCGTAGGAACTGGACCTCTCAAGCGACGCCGACACGGACTCGGCCTTGCTCCGGCGGGCCTTGAGTTCCATGAGCACGTCCGAGGCGTGGGCCTGCTCGCTGGTGGGCCGCCAGCGACCCTGCTCGGTGCAACTGACCGGAATGGGCCCCTCGAAGCCATCGGGCACGAGCAGGCTCAGGTTCACCACCCGATTCTGCTTGGTGCCAAGCAACTCTTCGCCGTCCAGGACCAGCACCGACCGACCGCAGCGGTTCACCAGATTCAAGGATGGCACGGAACCACTCTGTGAAACCTCGGTCACGCGGAAGTTGCCCGTGGCCATCGCCTGGTCGAGGGTCAGGTAGTCAGGCCCCGCCTCGAAAGACAGGAACAACGGGAAGGCGGTGATGGTGCGATGGACCTGGGGGGAACCGAGGCGGATGGACTCGAGGCCCAGACGGAACGTTCCATGGCCGGTCGGGGTAGATTCAGGAGAGGATTGATCAGTCATGGAGCCGACGGTGCCCCATCAGGATGTCACGGACTGTCACACCAGATGGATTGTGGCGGGGCCCCGACCGCCCTCGCCACCACGCTCGCGAGCGCGGGGCCGACCCAAGGAAAAGGAGCGCACCGTGCTGACTCATCCGACGGTGGCCGTTCAACGACAGAGGCCCTCCGGCCATTTCCTGCATCCCGCTTGCCACTCCCTGTCCTCATGACCAAGGACCCGATTCCCACGCCGGCGCCGCCATTGGCGGGCCTGGCCTCGCCAGATGGAGTCTGGCGCGTTTCGCCCGTCGAGGCGGCCCGCCCTTGGTTCTTCGTCGGCGACATCCATGGGGACATCAAGGCACTGGAGGCGGCTCTCCGAAAGCAGGATGAGAACGAGGAAGCAGGGCTTTGTCTGCTTGGCGACTTGTTCGACAGGGGCGCACGCGAAGAGGAATGTCTCGAACTTATTCTCCACGCCGCGGATCGGAGGCCGGGGCAAATTGCATGGATCGCGGGCAACCACGACACGGCGGCGGTCCCCCCGCATATCCAGATGGCAGCACGGTGGAAGGCGTGGCGGCGAACATGGATCCCTCGCCTGCCTGTTCTGGCACTGTTCCCCGGAGGCACCGTGGCGGTCCATGGCGGTTTTCCCACCCGCGAAGAATCCCTGCACCTGGATGACGTGGGAGGGCTTGGAGGCGCGCTGTGCCGGAATGCATTCACGTGGGCACGCTTCAGCGCTTCGCCCCGACCGACTGGCCCGGACGGGTGTTGGTTCGCTCCCGAGGACGCGGTGGCACTGGGCAACGCGATCGGCCTCCCAGAAGACATCCAACTGGTCCTCAGGGGACATGACCACCCCGAGGAGGGATTCGAATGGAACCACGTCTGCCCCGCCCTTCGAATCCTGACCCTGCTGGGAAGTCACGAGATCGGCAGCGTTTGGAGCGGGCAAGCCCGCCGTACGTTCCTGATGCTGGCCGAATGGCAAGCCCGCATGCCCCTGCGACTGCATCGCGTCCCGCGTGGCGATGCACCGCAGGAGGAGGGGGACGGGGCTCCATCTTCTCGAGAACGCTCCTGTCCACGACAGCGGAGGCGAATGCTGGCTTCGAGCCAACCCTGGCCACCGCGCTGAAGAAGGCCCAGTGCCAGAACCCAGCCACTAAGGACGTGGAGTGCCTCCCGCGTACCGTGGCCTCGGCATCGTCGCCGGACACTGGAAATCGCCTGCAAGGGAGGCGGCGCATTCTCGGGCCGGTGAAACGCGGTGCTCAGTGGCTTCCATGCAGCCTTCGTTGCTTTCCTTCGCACCGGGGTGGAATACCGCCGCCGACTCCGGCAGGCATCGGTTTTGCGGGCGGGATTTTCCGGCACGGACTGCGCGCAGTGGGTGCCCTTGGCGTCCCCACGGCTCATGGCATCCTCGCAAGCGTTGGCAGTGGTCCCCGCGATCATGGGGTTCAAGATGAACCCCGCACGCGAGGCGACCGCGCCCTGCCAGAGACCCCGACATGAAACAGCCTGAGATCACCCGCGAGAACCTCATCATCGAATTCAACAAACTCCTGCCCCGCCTCAAGGCGGAGGTCGGCCCCGAGATTGGCCAGTGGCTCCAGGGACGGAGAACCGTCGCGCGCCACGGGACCTGTTCCGCCGTGCTCTATTGGCCGTTCTGGGACTCCCGCCAACGGAGCCTTGGGGTTGATCCCGTCTACTTCACCTACGCGGTGAGCTACGATCCCGTCCGTTTCGAACTGACCGGGCATGACTGGGCCCTGGTCCTTCACCTCAACACGGTCCGCAGCTACTACGGCACCTTCGAGTTGCGCGAATTCCTGGCGCGGGAAATGAAGCCCGCCACGCCACGGGGCTTCGAGTGGCAGGAACACCCGCGGCAATTCCGGGTGATCCGGGAATTCGACCATGCTGGCCCGGTCTCAGAACTCGGCGAGGCCATCCTCAAGCCGCTGGCCCGACTCGTCACCGCCACACACCCGGTCCTGGACAAACTGTTCAAGGAACTCGAGGGGACGGCGGCAACCGGCACGGCACGGCAACAGATCATCGCCGGCAGGAAAGTCCCGAACGCGCCCGCGTCCCATGCCGACCGTCCCGGTGACAAGAAGGCGATGAACCGAGGCATCAGCGGTCGACTCCGCGACCAGGTCGTGGCGCGCCACGGCATGGTCTGCCACCTCTGCCAGCAGGCCATCACCGACCCGGCGGAACTGCACATCGACCACGTCGTTCCGTGGGCTGAAGGTGGCCTGACCCAACTCGACAACCTCCGACCGAGCCATCAGCAGTGCAACCTGAGCAAAGGCGCCGGAGGTAAGGTGATCCCGCCCGAGCAACGATCTCCTGCCAGAAAGCGCATCGGGTGGAAGAAGAATGGCGGACGCTGAAGGCGTGCCGACGGTGCCCGGGCTGGTGTCAGGTATGAGCCGGTGTGTCGGGCGCCAGGCCGACACACCGTGGCCCGACCTACCTCTTCCCGCTCTTTGTCCCAGCCGCCTCCCCCTCCGCCACCCAGTCGGCAAACGCAGGTTCGAAGTGTTCGCAGAGCTGCGGGTAGAGGTCGGAGGTGATCGTCGTGAAGTGCCTCCCAGTACGAGCTGGGGCGTTGCTGATAATCGATGCCTTCGCAGGTGTTCAGCTTCGTGAGTCAGCCTGCCCCGCTGCACAGGAGCCGACAGGCTGGCTCCGCAGCATTTCGTCCACATGCCCATCCCGTCCGTCACGAACCACTTGGCCGCCGAGGTCGAACGGCTCTCAGGTCGTCCGGTCATCGTGCAGGAGGATCGGTCCTTGCCCGTCTTCGCCAACATGGTGACCGCACGCGGATCAGCGCCTGCACACGTCGTGCGGTATAGGCCCGGTCCGGGCATGCCGACGGACTACTTCATCGCATTCCAACTCACCTTGGTGGTCCGGCTCTTCTCATGCCCGGCGGATGAACGCTGGCAGGTTGCCGCCGATGAGATGGAACTGCGTCGGGCGCGGGCGGATTTCGGACTGGATGGACTCTCGCCGATGCTGGCGGGTTTCCTGATGGACAGCCTGATCACCCAGGTCCGGACAACCGGGGTGGGGATGAGGGTGGACCGATGGCTTCGGGCGGAATTCCCTGAGTTGCAGGCACAGCAGGAGCAGGCCGCACGGATGCAGTTGGCGGAAAATGAGCAATCGCTCGCGCCGGAGGTGCGGAGGCGGTTTCCCCCTCCGTTGGTCGACGCCAATACGGGGATGAACGCAGCGTTCGCCAGGTTCTGGAGCCTGAAGCTGGGCGAGAAACGATTCGAGATGCCGTATGAGGCCCTCGGGTATGACCAGACAGCGCAGGCGCTGCTGGGGACCCTGAAGGAGGTCTCCCATGCCCCGGGGTCGGACCGACAACTGATCGAGGCCTGGGCCCGGATCGTGGGGCTGACTGGCTACTTCCATTTCGAACCCCACGTGCTGCTGTGACGCCCGACCTTCCCAATGAGATCCACCTAGCCTTGGTCGATTTCGACCGAACCCGGCTGCCGGCAGAGCAGCAATCCTTGCAGGGTGAAGCCTTCCAACGCGCTGTACAGGCGCACTTCGAGCGGCAATTCCTCGGCGTGGGTGGCGCAGCCCAGGTCATCGTCAGCCCGGAACGCATCGTGCTGCGCTGGGGGCCCTCCTCGGCGCCGATGTCACTGGCCTCACGGGGGATTGAACGGCTCAAGGCCGGGGACTATGACCGGGGCATGGCGCTGTTGGAACTGG
>CAIMTB010000519.1 GCA_903844265.1 uncultured Verrucomicrobiota bacterium | reverse complement strand
GTGGAACATGGCTGCCCTGATAGCTGGCAGGAGCCGGGGCCTGTCCACTTTTGGCTGAAGGAAAAGCTCGTCGCCGCATCCATTCCGTTCCGCTCAATCCACAGGATCCTGATGAGCAGCAAGGAGGAGACACAACCGGCGGATTGCCTCCTTGAGCACCTGCCGCTTACCGAGGAGGAAGTGGCATCGTGCCTGTGAGGAAGTGAAGGCCCGGCTGGATGAAGGCTCGAAATCAACGAATTGACCGTCCTGAAGGGCAGGGGACGCCCCCCTTGGCTGAGTCAACCCAACCTGATCAAAACCATGACTGAACACGACGATTCAACGGAGGAAGAGGACACAGAGGTCCACGTCGCAGACCCGAAGCTGGAGGCCAAGCTCCGGAAACTTGAGCAAAACGCGTCTGATCCTGAGGACCTCAGCAAGGATGCCATCAAACTCCTGCGCCGCTCAACGCCTGCAGACATGAAATGCGAGCTTGAGACCGCCGGTGGCTATGTGGAAAGGGGCCTAGGACCGGGCGGCGGCGGCCCCACCTACACCATCCTCTTCCAGCGCCTCACGCCAAAGGATGCAGCTGGTTCAGGAGATGCCTCGAAAAAACCTTCCAGCACTTAGCATTTGGCATTGTAGAGCCCTCCAGATTTTGCATAAATGAATCACCGACTTGGGTTTGCCCGGATGAATGGTGTCAACCGCACAACATTGACCCCGCACAACAGCCATCGCTCCTGGGGCGGGCTGAGGACGGAGTTTGGTTTCAAGGCGGGGGTCAGCGGTGCTCACACCGCCAGAACAATGATGCTGACCGACCTCTCTGTCCTTCTGGAAGCCGCACCGGAAGGGGCGGGCCGGGAGCAGTTCAATGACCTGATCATTGAGCAGAACATTCTGGGCAAGCGTACAACATCGAATCGTCGTCTCACTGCCGGGCACCTCTGTGATCTTTATGCCCTGGAGTGCAGTGCCACCGTCTTCAGGTTGCTTCGGCTTTTCTGGAGTGCGGATCCATCAACCCGCCCGATGCTCGCACTGCTGGCTTCCCAGGCCCGGGATTCACTGCTCCGCGCCACCTCACCCATGGTGCTGAAGGCCAAACCAGGTGAATCGTTGACGAGTCAGAATTTTGCAGAATTTTTCCACGGGGAACTGCCGGGGCGTTTCAGCCCAAAGACCACCCTCTCCCTTGCGCAGAATGTGGGGGCGACATGGACGCAGGCGGGGTTCTTCAAGGGCAAGATCAACAAGGTCCGCACCCGGCCCCACATCACGGCGGCAACCGCCGCCTATGCACTGGCTCTCGGCTACCTGTGCGGTCTTCACGGGCAACTCCTCATCGAAAGCGCCTGGGCGCAGCTTCTGGACGTGTCTCGTGATCAGGTAATCCGGTTGGCCCAGGAAGCCTCTAAACGTGGATGGCTGGACTTCAAAGGCGCCGGCAACATCTTTGAGATCAACTTCCGCCAGATCTTAACCCCGAAGGAAATCCAAGCTTCCCATGGGCCAAATTGAACGCCTCATCCAGAGCTATGACACCCGCGTCTCCCTGCCGTGGGAGCGGAATCTTGCCGGTCCCCAGCGTGTCTGGTTCGCTGTTTACAACAAGGCAGAGGAGCGTCGGCTCCGCAGGCGGTTGGAGGAGTTCGAGCTTTCAACCAGGCGCGCCAGGCATGGGTGGATCACCATCGACCTCACAGATGCCTTCGCCCGGTGGCTGGCGACCCATGACTACCGGGATGGCTACTTTGAAAACCCTGAGCACCTGGAGGGGGAATCGCCCGCTGTGGATGACTTCAAGGAGACGATCGTTCGGCTGGTGAGCGACGTGCTGGCCTCGCCCGGCGCGGATGAGTCATCCGTCGTTGCCATTTTTGGCGTGGCCAGCCTCTTCGGCTTCCTGAAGACCTCGGAGGTGATATCCCAGGTCGAAACCGCCATTCGTGGGCGGCTTCTGGTCTTCTTTCCCGGCGAGCACGAGAACAACACCTACCGCTTTCTGGATGCCCGTGAGGGCTGGAACTATCTGGCGGTCCCTATCACGGCTGAAGAAGGAGCAATCAGATCATGAACTTAGGCGAACTGTTCTCAACCAACCCCAAGAGCCTCGAGTTGCTCAACAACGGCGTTGCAGTCGTGAAAGATGCAGTCACGCCGGAGGAGTTGAAGACTCTCCGGTTCGAACTCAAGACCTTCGTGTGCGAGGGGGAGTATGCCAAGGGTCTGGAAAAAATTCTCCGCACCTACCTTGCCAATCTGGATCATCCGGAACAACCCGCCGTCTGGGTGTCCGGCTTTTACGGGTCGGGCAAGTCCCACCTGGGAAAAATCCTGCGCTACCTGTGGAGCGATTTTGAGTTCCCGGAGGACAAAGCCAGAGCAAGAGGGTTGACCAATCTTTCTACCGAAGTCGCCGATCTGCTGAAGGAGGTAACCACCGCTGGCAGGCGTTTGGGGGGGCTCCACGCCGCCTCCGGCACCCTGCGCGGTGAACTGGGGGATAACGTCCGCCTCTCGGTGCTCAACATCATCTTCAAGTCGGTGGGCCTGCCGCCAAAGTATCCCGTCGCCCGGTTCGTCATGTGGCTAGGGGACTTGGGCAAGCTTGATGCGGTCAAGGGGCGGG